>NZ_CP145903.1:2207637-2523014 GCF_049569215.1 Salinimicrobium sp. TIG7-5_MAKvit
CAGCTGCGGCATAATTTTGAGCAGGACGAGTACCAGTACAGTGCAACCCATCTTTCAGTGAATTACAGGTTTAAGGCTTTATATTTTAAAAATTTTGATTTACATGTTGATGCAAGACTGGCTACGCTTTATTATTCTTCTGAAACAACTGCGGTAAAAAATGATGCAGGCAAGGTCGTTTCCGTCCAGGATGAAAGCGGATTCACATTTACGGCGCCTTTAAGCTTTGGGCTGGGCAGCGATATCAAGATTACCCCCACCAGCTTTATTACTCTAGGTTATAACGATATTTTTGCAATTGTGCTGGACAGTAATGGTAAATTTCCGGTCGACTTTACGGTAGGATATAAGTATAGTTTGTAGTTCAGAGCTCAGAGTTCAGAGCTCAGAGTTCAGAGTTGTGAGTTCAGAGTTATGAGTTAAAATTTCAGAGTTCACTACTTCTACCTTCGTACATCTACCTTCGTACATCTACCTTCGTACATCTACCTTCGTACATCTACCTTCGTACATCTACCTTCGTACTTCTAAATTATTCTGCTTTGATCACTATCGGCATCCGGAAAGTGGTTTTTACCGGGATACCGCGTTTGGTGGCAGGATAGATCTTTGGTAAAGAATCTACACTTTGGGAAAGCCAGGATTTGATTTCGGGCAGTTGGCCGATTACCAGAGAATCTATTTCCATAGAATCTATTGCCGGTTTGCCTTTTTCGGAAATTTTGAGATACAGATATAATGTATCGTCTAAAGCTTCGGTCACTACAGGTTGTTTTGCTTCAAGGCGGGAGTAAAAATACCGGGCAACTTTATTCCCAAAACACGACTTTGCGGCTTCGACTTCAGTAATACTGCGGCATTCAGAAAAAGCAGGGTATTGATCTACCTCATGCCAGTTGAAATCACGGGTCTCTTCTACCAGAATTTCTTCCGAAGATATTTTGCGCGTCTTAAACTCCTCGCAGGAGACAAATATTGAACACAGAAATATTAAGAATAAAGTTTTCTTCATTCGGCACTAAAGCTTACTTCAAAAGTAGTGAAATTAAGGAGCTTGCCGAAAAAATTCTATATACTGCCTGATTTTGTAATTTTCAAAGCAACTTTAAAATTACATACTGCCCATTAATACAAAGAACAGTACCAGGGCAATACCTACAGCGATTAGCATGGGCTTCATCCAGCTTTTCTTTTGGTATTCAAGGTCACGGCCAATGAATTTGTTCCAGAAGAATTCGTTGAGAATAGCGGCGCCAATAACGTTGGCTATTGCCGTCATGGAAGGGGAGAGGCTAAAAGCCTGCATGACTATTGCGGTGGCAAAAAGATAAACAACGGCAAAGACGAGTACCCACCCGGCTTCTTTCTTTTTTTCCAGCGTTCTTAGGTTTGACATAAGGATTACGGCTGCAAAAATGGTTGAAAAAAGTAAGGCAAAGACCAAAATAAGGCTTTTGGAATATAGCTGGGGTAAGTGAGATTGGGAGTTCCCTTCTTCTGCTGTCATTGTTAGGCTTTTTAGCGGCTGCAAAATTAGAGATTTCTAAATAAAAGAGCCGTGAATCCCGAAACAATTACCTGCGGCTGACTCATGTCATGTTTTACTTTATGCAACTTTACTTATTTTGCCAAAAATTCTCTTAATTCTCTTTCTCATGGGAAAAGTAAAAAACCGCTGGCTTATTGCCGCATCTGCAGTTGGTATGCATCTTTCAATTGGTTCGGTATATGCCTGGAGCGTATACACTACGCCCCTTACCGAACAACTGGGTTGGGATTTAAAAGAGACGCAATTCACATTTAGTCTGGCAATATTCTTTTTGGGTATTTCAGCAGCTTTTCTTGGGCATTTCCTTGAAAAGAACGGCCCCGGAAGGTCTGGTATTCTTACTGCAGTTCTCTTTGGAGCTGGTATTGCCGGGTCGGGCCTCGCTATAGAACTTGAATCTATTTATATGCTATACCTGTTTTACGGGCTGTTGGGAGGTATTGGGCTTGGGCTGGGGTATATTACCCCTGTTTCGGCACTCATTAAATGGTTTCCCGATAAACCAGGGCTTGCAACGGGCATGGCAGTGATGGGCTTTGGCTTTGCAGCACTTATAAGCAGCCCCTTAATTGTGTACCTTATTGGAGCAATAGGCATTGCAAATACTTTTTATCTTATGGGGAGTATTTATTTTGTGGTAATCCTTCTGTCTTCCCTGTACCTTTCTTTACCCCCAGAAGGCTGGTCTCCCGGAGAGACTGCAAAAGAGGTAAAAAAAGTAGTGGTGACTTCTTCGGTTGAGCTTACTGCAGGAGAAGCAGTAAAGACCAGGCGGTTCTGGTTGCTATGGCTCATGTTCTTTATCAATATTTCCTGCGGAATTGCCATTATTTCGGCAGCATCACCCATGGCGCAGGAGTTTGCCGGATTAACTGCAGTTGCTGCAGCCACTATGGTGGGAGTGATGGGCTTGTTCAACGGCCTGGGCCGTATTGGCTGGGCTTCCTTCTCTGATGCTATTGGAAGGCCTAATGTGTTTAGCGCATTTTTCATTGTGCAAATCATTGCTTTTCTGGTGCTGCCACAGGTTACCAATGCATGGGTGTTTCAGCTGCTTGTATTTGTGATCATCTCCTGTTATGGTGGAGGTTTTGCTACTGTGCCGGCCTTTATAAAAGACCTTTTTGGCACCCGCCAATTGGGGATTATTCTTGGCTATATGCTCACTGCTTGGGCTGCGGCAGGAATGGCAGGGCCTTTACTGGCTGCATGGGCGCGTTCTATCTCTACCAGCTATAACTCTACCTTGTATATCTTTTCGGGTTTGCTGGTTATTGCCCTTCTGCTTTCAGTAATTATTCGTCGGGATGTGAAAAAGCTGGCGGTGACGGGTGAAGATGAAACAATAGCTCCTCCAATTTCAAATGCAGCTCCTTCTACTTCTAAGGGATAGCTATATTTTATTTTAAGTTGAAAAAATCCCGGGGATTGCCTTGTGAGTAGAGGTTTGAAATTTTAGAACGTGTTTTTCTGAAGTGCTACAAGGGCATGCCCCCAAAGTGATTTACTATTGGAGCTATACAGGAGTCAATAATTTTTTCTCTCCCCTTTAGTTTTCTCTATGGCTGCCAATTAATCGGGTTTTATGTCCGGGTTTAGTTGGCAGCGTGTTTCCACCACGGCTTTTCTACAGCTCATGGCATTATGTTGCTATGGGTTCCAACACTTTTTCCGAAGAAATTTAGGGTTCGTGTAACACGATTTTATCAAAGTGCAAAAAAATTTCCTGCACGGTAACGTTGTAGTAAAATCTATTTATCAACTAAAACGATTGAAGCTATTTTCTCTACCGGCGCCAGGTCGAATTATGATTATTATCATAAAAAAAGGGGGCTTTCTGATGGAAATTTGCATTGTAATTAAGTTTGAAGGGTAGAAAATTTAAAAAACGACCTCTTCAGCAAAAAGAAGAAAAGATGCTAAAGTTATCTCAGGAAGTACTAGAGTTCCGCGAAGGAACCTGGAACAGGAAAATTGATGTAAGGGATTTCGTGACCCTTAATGTTAGCCCTTATTATGGCGATGATTCATTCCTCGCCGGTGCTACAGAGAGAACCAAAGAGCTGTGGCAAATATGCCTCGCTGCCATGAAAGAGGAGCGGGAGCGAAATGGCTGCAGGGCCATAGATACCGAGACTATTTCGGGTATTACCAGTCATGGCCCCGGTTACATCAATAAAGATTTTGAGGTTATAGTAGGTTTACAAACCAATGAGCTTTTAAAAAGGGCCATGAAGCCTTTTGGTGGATTTCGTGTAGTAGAAGGTGCTGTGGCCGAAAAAGGTCAGCAGGTAACACAGCGTGTTAAAGAGATCTTTGATTATACCAAAGATCATAACAACGCTGTGTTTGCTGCATATGACGATGAGATTAGAAGTTATAGATCAAATGGTATCCTTACCGGATTGCCCGATAACTACGCCCGTGGCAGAATTATTGGTGATTATCGCCGCCTTGCCCTTTATGGTATAGATCGCCTAATTGAACTAAAAGAAGAGGACAAGCGACTTGTAGACGGTGAAATGACCGAGCACAAGATTCGTCTTCGCGAAGAGATCACAGATCAAATCATTGCTCTTAAAGATATTAAAAAGATGGGAGCCATGTACGGTCTAGATCTTGCAAGACCTGCCCAGAATGCACGTGAAGCTGTACAGTGGGTGTATATGGCCTACCTTGCTGCTGTGAAAGAACAGGATGGAGCCGCCATGTCTCTGGGTAACGTTTCTTCCTTCCTCGATATATATATTGAAAGGGATCTTAATGAAGGTTTAATTACTGAAGAAGAAGCTCAGGAATTTATTGATCAATTTGTGATGAAACTGCGTATGGTGAGACACCTGCGCCCTGAAGCATACGACGAAATTTTTGGAGGAGATCCTACCTGGGTAACTGAAGCTATTGGCGGACAGTTCCAGGATGGAAGAACAAAAGTTACCAAAACTTCTTTCCGATTCTTACAAACTCTTTATAATCTTGGAGCTTCTCCTGAACCCAACCTCACTGTACTTTGGTCACAGGATCTCCCTGAAGGATTTAAAAAATTCTGTGCCCAGGTCTCTATAGATACTTCTTCAATTCAGTATGAAAATGACGATTTGATGAGACTGGTTAGAGGTTCTGATGATTATGGAATTGCCTGTTGTGTTTCTTACCAGGAATTAGGAAAAAGGATACAGTTCTTTGGAGCTCGTGTAAACCTGCCAAAGACCCTGTTAATGGCGCTTAACAATGGTAGGGAAGAGAATTCTGGCCAGCCGTTGTTAGAGGGAATACCTTCGCTTGAAAGTGATTACCTCGATTATGAAGAAGTAATGTCTAATTTCAAAAAGTCGATGGTTGAAGTGGCCAGGGTATACTCCAAGACCATGAACATCATCCACTACATGCACGATAAGTATTACTACGAGAAAGCACAGCTGGCATTTGTAGACTCAGACCCTGGCATTGATATGGCTTATGGAATTGCAGGTATCTCTATTATTGCCGATTCACTTTCGGCCATTAAATACGGAAAAGTAAAAGCCATAAGAAACGAGGAAGGCCTTACAGTAGACTTCAAAGTAGAAGGAGAGTATCCAAAATTTGGAAACGATGATGAAAGAGTAGACAGTATTGCACGTGAGATCACTAAGTTCTTCTCTCAGGAACTGGCTAAACATAAATGTTATAAGAACGCTTTCTCTACCCTTTCTCTGCTCACCATCACCTCTAACGTGATGTATGGTAAGAAAACCGGTGCCACACCCGATGGTAGAAAAGCAGGTGAAGCCTTTGCTCCAGGTGCAAACCCTATGCACGGGCGCGATGAACACGGCGCAATAGCCTCTTTGAACTCGGTAGCCAAGTTAGATTACCGGGATGCGCAAGACGGAATCTCCAATACTTTCTCTATTGTTCCTAAATCTTTGGGAAGTGACAGGGAAGGACAAATGGAAAACCTGGTCGGATTGCTGGATGCCTACTTTGGCCTCAACGCTCACCACCTCAATGTGAATGTGCTTAACCGCGAAACCCTCATGGATGCTTACGAGCACCCCGAGAATTATCCACAGTTGACCATTAGGGTCTCCGGGTATGCAGTAAACTTTATAAGGCTCTCAAAAGCCCACCAACTGGAAGTGATCGCAAGGACCTTCCACGAAAGAATGTAGTTTAGGATTGAGTTTTTAATTGAGCATCAGGAGATTTCAGAGACCCCCAATCGAAATCTCCTGATCTTTTTTATTAATTTCCTCAAAAAATAAATGCTATGATAAAGGATGGATCTTTGGTTAAACAGGAGGTTGCACAATTAAACGCACCAGATTCTGAACAGCTTAGGGTACACTCCATAGAGTCTTTTGGAACCCACGACGGCCCCGGGATTAGAATGGTAGTATTTGTGCAGGGTTGCCAGTTTCGCTGTCTTTATTGTGCCAATCCCGATACCATGGATGTAAAAGGAGGACACTTTTTGGATCTTGATGAGCTTGTAGCGCGTGCGGTAAAACAGAAGCCTTACTTTCGCGATAAAGGAGGCGTTACCGTTTCGGGAGGGGAACCTTTGTTGCAGCGGGCCATTCTTAAAAAGTTATTTGACCGCCTGCACGATGAGAATATCAATACGGTGCTTGATTCCAATGGGCGCGTAATAGACCAGCAGGCCAAAGACCTGCTCGATGTGACCGATTTGCTGATGCTCGATGTGAAGCATTTTAACAACGAATGGCATAAAAAACTCACCGGCCTCTCCAATGTGAGTACTTTTAAAATAGCCGAATACCGCGAAAGTACCGGTAAACCCATGTGGCTAAGATATGTGCTGGTTCCCGGCTGGAGTGACCAGGAAGAACACCTGCATGAGCTGGGCAGGCATTTTAAAGACTATAAGAGCATAGAGCGGGTAGAAATCCTGCCTTATCACCAGCTTGGGGTGCACAAATGGGAAGCTCTGGGCATGGAATATAAGCTGAAGGATGTAAGCCCTCCAAACGCTGAGACTCTTGAAAATGCTGCCTCTATTTTCAGAAAATACTTCCGGGAAGTACGGGTAAACTGATCCTGAAAAATTCCGAAGAAATTTCATCCGGCTTCAGCTAAAAATTAGTTCCTGAAAAGGCTACTTTTGGATGGCCTTTTTCAATAGTTCAAAAATCAAAATAAGATAACCATGTCTGCACTACTGGACTTTCTAAGTACCGATTATGTTGCTCTTTTTATAATTATAGGTATAGGGATCATCCTGGGAAAGTTTTCCTATAAAGGTTTGTCGCTGGATTCTTCGGCAGTGATCTTTGTCGCGATGTTCTACGGCTACGCAATGTTCTCACAGGGTGTGGAGTTTGCCTTGCCGGGCATTATTCAGCAAATAGGATTGTTGCTGTTTATCTTTACCATTGGGATGCAGGCTGGCCCCACCTTTTTTGAGGTATATAAATCTCAGGGAAGAAAGCTCATCAGCATGGCTTTTTTGACTGTTTTTGCGGGTGCTGTTACAACGCTTGTTTTGGCACAGGTATTAGATATTGATTACAGGATTGCTGTAGGATTATTTTCTGGGGCGCTCACCAGTACTCCGGGTCTGGCAGCGGCTATCGAAGCTACAGGCTCTTCTTTGGCATCTATTGGATATGGTATTGCTTACCCTTTTGGGGTAGTGGGGGTTATTCTTTTTGTTAGGCTGGTGCCCAAGATTTTCGCAACCAATATGGCCAGGGAAGAACAGAAATACATTGAAGAAACACAAACTAAAATTCCCGAAGTGGGCCATAAGAACTTTATGGTGACCAACGAAAATGCCGATGGGAAAACTATTGGAGAGCTTGATATTAGAATGATGACCAAGGCGAATATTTCCCGGGTCATGAGAGCGAATGAAACTTCCATTCCACCCGCAGCCGATCTTGTTCTTCGGAAAGGAGACGTGGTAAGGGCTGTAGGTACCACTGAAGCACTTAAAAGGGTAGAACTTCTTTTAGGACACCCCACAGACATCGAGATTCCCGAAAGCGGAATGTTTGAAGTGAGATGGTACGTGATTTCTAAACGAAACGTGGTGAGTAAGACTTTGGGAGAACTCAGCCTTAGGGAGAACTATAAAGCCACGGTTACCCGAATTAGAAGGGCCGGGATAGACCTGCCGGCAAGACCATCAGTAAAACTGAGGTTTGGCGACCGCCTGTTCATTTCATCTACTAAAGGAAACGTAAACGGACTAAGTCTGCTCTTTGGTGACAGCATGAAAGAGGTTGAAACTACCAGCTTTTTGCCTGTGGCCCTTGGTATTATAATCGGATTAATGATTGGGGCAATTGAAATCCCTCTTCCCGGTGGCAGCTCTTTTTCGCTCGGGCTTACCGGCGGCGTCCTGCTTGCTGCTCTTGTGTTGAGTAGGATTGGAAAAACCGGACCTATTCTATGGAATCTCCCGGGTACCGGAAATCACATTCTGCGACAGTTTGGCCTTTTGCTTTTCCTTATCCCTGTCGGTCTTTCGGCAGGCAGCCATTTAGGGCCCACCATTCAGGAATACGGGTTAAGCCTCTTCGCCATTGGGGCGGCCATTACACTTATCCCTATGATCATTGTGGTGCTAGTGGCCAGGATCATTCTCAAAATGAACTTCCTGTCGGTACTGGGAGCTCTAACGGGAGGAATGACCAGTACACCCGGCCTAAGTGCGGTAGATTCCATGACGAGTAGTGAAGGCCCGCAGGTGGCATACGCTACTGTGTACCCGCTGGCACTGGTGGCGATCATCATCTTCACCCAGGTGCTTAGTTTCATCTTGTAAAGGCTAACATCAATTTCTTCGGAAGCATATTTTTTCGGAGAGCGGTTTAAATTCAGATTTTTTCTGAATTAGTTTGACGAGTTTACTTCTGAAGTTGTCGTAGGAAATATCAGAAAAGGAGCAGGGTTTTCCGCAGTTTATTCCAATAAAAATAGTTGTCAAAAATGACATTTTTGGGAGGTAAAGGAATTTACTTTTATATTTAAGATTCCAATACATTCCATGAGAAAGATCCTTTTATTTATTCTGGTCCTGTTATTCCTAGCCCTTGGGGTTGTGGCGTACATTTACTATCCGCGGCTTAACCTCATTACCGGGTTTGCCGCTAAAAATATGTGTTCCTGTGTTTACGAAGCCGAAAGAGAGCCGCAGAGCGTAGCTGCTCAGGATAATAATTTCAGTCCTGTAGATTTTGCTGAATACGAAATCGACAGGGAAGACAAAACTGCCTCTGCTAGCGTTTTTGGACTTAAAGAACGTACTGCCATGTACAATCCCGGTTTGGGATGCGTGCTTCTTCCCGAAGATACAGGCCGAAATGACCTGCCCAAAGCAAAGCCGAACCGCCTGCAAGCCGCGTCTTCTCTTCCTTATCCTTATGGCAATAATAAATCTGTAGATACCATCTTTCCCGAAGTTGATTACTTGCAGTTGGAACTGGCACTCAAAAATGCCTTTTTTGAAGAGTATAAATCGAGAGCCGTTGTTGTGTTGTACAAAGACAGATTGTTAGCCGAAAAATATGCACCCGAATTCAGTAAAGATACTAAGCTATTAGGCTGGTCTATGACCAAAAGCATTACCAGCGCAGTTCTTGGAGTGTTGGCGAGGCAGGGAAGAATTTCTCTAGAAAACGATCATCTTTTTCCCGAATGGGAAGCCGATGAAAGACAAAATATTACTCTTAACAACCTGCTTCAAATGAACAGCGGATTAAAGTGGGAGGAAGACTACACAAAAATTTCAGATGTCACCAAAATGCTTTTTTTGGCCGATGATATGAGTGAGGTACAGCTGCACAAGAAACTTGTAGGGCAACCCGGCATCATTTGGAACTACTCCTCAGGTACTTCCAATTTGCTTTCAGCATATATTAGGGACCAGTTTAGTACGCACCAGGAATATCTCGATTTTTGGTACGCCCAACTTATCGATAAAATTGGTATGAATTCAATGACTTTGGAAACCGATCTCGCCGGTAACTATGTTGGCTCTTCCTACTCATGGGCAACCGCCCGCGACTGGGCAAAGTTTGGATTGTTGTATCTCAATGAAGGCAACTGGAACGGGGAGCAGATCATTAGCAAAGACTGGATAAGTTATACGATAAAACCTGTGGAAGGCTCAGATGGGAAATATGGGGCGCATTTTTGGCTCAACGCCGGGGGTGAATATCCAGATATGCCGCGCGATCTATACTCAGCAAACGGTTTTCAGGGGCAGCATGTATTCGTTATTCCGTCGAAAAATTTGGTAGTAGTTCGATTAGGACTTGTTGAACATCCGGAGTTTGACCTCAATGTTTTTCTAAGGGAAGTTATTGCAGCAGTTGATAACGGTCAATAAACTAACACTGAATTTGGAATAAGAATTCCACTATTTTAGAAAGAGTACCTGCAATTCCTGCGACAGCCAGAACTCCTTTTTGCCCTTACTTCTGAAAAATTCCAATAGCCAAAATCCAAATATCGCTTTGAAAGTAAGTTCTGGATATCACCGTGTGCGCACTTTATCGGCGATCCTTGCCGTTAGTCGAAAAATAAGGAAAGAGTGTCCAAACATTCTGTTAACACCAAGCTGAGGTATATTGTAATTATTACATTTAAAGCCCTATTTGTTTTAAATGAAATTTAAAGTCAATAAAGCCGTCCTGCTGTCTATTATCGTTTTTGGAGTGATTGCAGCACTTTATTTGAATTACTTGTTTTCCCTCATTTGAGATACTCAGCAAGTTTTTCTCAAAAGTTAATAGTGAGCGCTAAAAACATCAGGCTAAAATTACTCTCGCGTTTTCCACAATCTTGTTTTCTACCTTCCTTTACTTCAGAGTTACTGTAATTTATACGGAATGATTTTTTTTCCGAAGTGTTTGCGTTTCTAATCCAGAATTTCGTAGTGAATTGGTTTAAAGCTACCGTTATTACTGTCTTCGGCAGAGCAGGCGGTGAGGGCGACAATGAGGTCCATCTCGGCTTCGAAGAGCACATAATCTCCGGCTTTGCTCAGCGGCGGATCTACACTCAACTTTCCTTTTTCGTCAAACTGCACATTCATGAAAATGTTGAAAGCAGTCGGCACATCATCGGGTTCAATGTTGAAAGGCTCCAGATTTGTGTACAAATTTTCAAAGCAGCTGGGGTGATAATCGGGGTTGTTGTACATGATCTTAAAAGTCTCGGGACTACATGGGGCGAGTAAGAAATCATTGCGACCATTGGTGTCTTCCAGGATCTTCATCATTTTATTACTTCGGTTACTCCACAACCAATCGCCTTTGGTGATTAAAATGCTTTCCTCAAAGTCTAAAGTTTTTCCTGAAGAGATCTTTTCCCGCGGGTCTTCAGCATTAAAAAGCACCATATCGCTTACTTGTTCCCCCTGCGGGTCTATCACCTTCAATTTTTGCCCTTTTTGAAGCTTAAATGCTGCGCCTGTTTGTTTTTCAATGACCTGTACCATGTTCTTTTTTTATGTTTTTGCTTAGTTGAGAAGATTGAAGATCCTGTCTTTCTTCAAGGTGCCGGCAAACTGAATGCACATCATCCTTTTCAAATCCCTGGTGGAGTTTTGCAATGGCCTGCACCTTTATGGGTTCACACCAAAAGCCGGTGATGAGTGGCAGGTGATCTTCGATCATGTCCCTGGGAAGATCTTTATAGTAAATTGGGTCTCTTTGATCATCCTCAAATCTCTGAATCAGATTTTGAAGATTTGTTTCGAGTTCTTCCCGCGACTGTAACTTCAGCTTTACATTAACGTGCACAGCCGAATAATCCCAGGTGCTAATGTTGATGTCCTTATACCAGGAGGAGGAAACGTAGCCTTGTGCCCCATGAAAGATAAACAGGGCATCCAGGCCGTCTTTCAGGAACTTGTATTGCTCATTGGCCTCGGCAATGTGTCCATATAACCTGAATTTTTCGGGAGTGCCTTCAATTAGAATCGGGATATGTGTAGCCAGGAGGTCTTCCCCCTGCAACACAAAGGTGGCGAAGGGATGCTGGTCTATAAAATCGAAAACGTACTGCGGATCTTTTTTGAGATATTTCTTTTGCCGAAACATGCGTAATTATTTTCCGTGAAGAAAAGGACATTTCCATTCTTCTCCAACTTTTCGGCCGCTATACTGCCGGGCTTCGCTGCGTTCACCAAAATCTTCGAGCATGGGGTTGATCTCTCCCTGCAGCTCTATGTCTCTCTCCCTAATTTTGTCCCTTACGGTGTGGTAAGTGTTCATTTCCCTCAGTTTCTCAAACTGCCAGTGCAGGTTAAAAGCAATGGCAGGGTAAGGTGCCTGCCTTGCCTTGCGGGAGCTGTTGGGATGTAAACCCACTATATAAAAAGCTTTCCCGCCAAGACTGAAACTGAAATTTTTATTATCGGGATCGGGACTTACCGCCTCATCCCATTCGGCATCGTCTACCTCGTGCAAATGCTGTAACTGTTCCCACAGAGTCTTCTCAAATTCTTCTTCGGAATAATCCTGCTTACCTTTAAAACCGACTAAAAAAGTGAGGAAATCATTAGATTCAAAATCGTATGCGGCGATGTATTTCTTTAAATCGGCAAGTATAGCTTTCGCAGTTTCCCTGCTTCCGAAGTTATCATATTCATGAAAGTCCACTTTGTCCATGCTAAAAACGGTCTGGGCCATGACACATGGATGATTATTGCCTATTATAAAATCTTCAAACTGAGATTTCGCGGAAGAAATTTCAGAAATTTGCTGTTCTTTTACCTGGGACATAAAAATGTATTTCAGTAAAAATAATAGCTGAGAGTGTTGTTTTCAACAGGTTTAAGAATCCCTTAGTTGAGTTTTAAGTAAGATTAACAGCTTTTTACCTAATGGGTTAGCTTTTCTCGCGATAGCGGTAAATGAGGAAAAGCATAAAGCTGTTGAGCAAAATAGCAACGCCATTGGTAGCTATAATAGGAATGTCTTTTGTGATTACTCCGTAAGTCACCCAAAGTGCCAGGCCGGTAATAAGCACAAAGAACATCCCGGGAGAAACGTCGTCTACTTCTTTGGTCTTCCAGGCTTTCCAAATTTGCGGGGTGACGGCCGCAGTGGTAAAAACACCTGCGGTGAGGCCCAATATTTCTGTCCAGCCTATCATTAGCGCTCTACATCTTTTAATAACCAATCTTCGAGCACTTCATCTCCACTGTCGCTGTGAAGTACCGAAATATCTCCTGTAGCCTCAAAAATCACCGCCCTAACCTGGGAGAGGTTAAGCACATTTGCCTCGCGTAGCTTCGACCTTAGATCTCCTTCGGTGACTTTTGCCCTGTGAAGGTTGTGTGTAAGTATTTTCTGCCCGTCCATAAGCATTAAAGGAGAATTATCTACCACTTCACCTACACCTTTATATCTTCGGAAAAAAGCAACACTAATCTGTAATCCGTAGATGAGAGCGAGCCCAAGAATTCCGCTTGCCAGGTTCACACTTTTGGAAAGCACTGTAGATGCGATTATAGAACCTATGGCCACTGTCATAGCGAAATCGAAGCTCGACATTTTTGAAAAACTTCTTTTTCCGGCGAGTCGGGTGAACAGGATGATCGCGATGTAAATTCCTACCGCATTTACCGAAATAGCCATAACAGCTTTCCAGCCTATGTTAAACCATTCTTCCATAGTAATTTTTCATTGGTTAAGAGAAACAAGATAAGCATCTGGGGTTTATCAGGCGCCTACCACTTCGCCGCCGTTCACGTGAATTACCTGCCCGGTGATATAACTGGCATCTTTACAAGCCAAAAATACGTAGGCCGGGCCCACTTCACTGGGTTGCCCTGCTCTTCCAAGCGGAACTTTTTTGCCAAATTCTGCTACGTGTTCTGCATCAAAACTGGCAGGAATTAATGGCGTCCAGATGGGCCCCGGCGCCACTGCGTTCACCCGAATGTTCTTTTCAGCCAGCATTTTTGAAAGCGAGTGGGTAAAAGCCGTGATCGCGCCTTTTGTACTCGAATAATCGAGCAGGTGCTCACTGCCGCGATAGGCCGTCACCGAGGTGGTATTAATTATGCAATCGCCGTCTTTAAGGTGTTTTAAAGCTTCATTGACAACGAAAAAATACGGATAAATGTTAGTTTCAAAAGTTTTCCTAACCTGTTCTGCCGTTACCTGTTCCGGTTCCTCTTTTGGAAACTGCATGGCTGCATTATTGACCAGGATATTGAGTCCGCCAAATTTATCTACAGTTTTTTGCACCACTTCCTGGCAAAACTTTTCATCCTTAAGGTCTCCTTTTAGGGCCAAACCTTTAGATCCTGCTTTTTCAATCATTTTGACAGTTTCTTTGGCATCTTTGTCTTCAGAAAGATATACGATAGCCACTTTAGCGCCTTCTGTAGCAAAATGTACCGCCACACTTTGGCCAATACCGCTGTCACCGCCGGTAATTAAAGCGATCTTCCCTTTCAGTTTTTCACTGCCTTTGTAATCTTTTCGTATCACCTCGGGTTCGGGGTGCATCTTTTGCTGGTTTCCCGGTTGTTTTCCCTGTTTCTGCTTCGGAAGGTCTTTAGGTTTGCCCATAAGCTTGACTTTTAGAATTTTAAAGTTAGAGAACCACACTTTAGGCTTCCGAAGCTTTAAGAAAGATTTAGCGCAGCTTTAAACAAAGAATAACGTCTCTTTAATTTGAATATCTTTGAGGCTGAAAAATGACATTTTTGGAACCTCTTTCTTTTGATATTGTAATTATTGGCGGTGGCGCCGCCGGATTCTTCACCGCGATAAATGCTGCTGAAATGGCTCCGGAAGCCAAAATTTGCATTCTGGAACGAGGAAAGGATGTGCTTACCAAGGTGAGGATCTCGGGCGGCGGAAGGTGTAACGTTACTCATGCTGAATTTCTCCCAAAGGAACTCACTAAAAACTACCCTCGCGGCGAAAAAGAGCTGCGCGGACCTTTCCATAGCTTCATGACCGGCGATACCATCGAATGGTTTGAGAAAAGAGGCGTGCCGCTGAAAATCGAAGATGACGGCAGGATGTTTCCGGAATCAAATTCTTCAGAAACCATCATAGATCTATTTCTAAAGGAGTCAAAAAGGTTAAAAATCGAGGTGCTTGCCAAACGTGCTGTGCAGGATGTGCAATTGCACAATGACCGCTGGCAGATTGAAACTTCCCAGGAGAATTTCACTGCTGAAAAAATTTTAGTGGCTACGGGCAGCAATCCAAAAATGTGGGAAATGCTGAAAGATTTAGGTCACAATATTGTCCCCGGCGTGCCTTCGCTGTTCACCTTCAAGATCACCGATGCCCGAATCAAAGATCTCCCCGGAGTGGCTACAAATGCCGTTGTTCGCCTTAGAGATAAAAAGCTGGAGACATCAGGGCCCCTTTTGATCACTCACTGGGGCATGAGCGGGCCTGCTATTCTAAAACTTTCTGCCTGGGGCGCAAGGGAACTTAGTGATAAAAAGAATTTCGAGATCGAAGTCAACTGGCTGCCAGAACTTTCTCCTGAAGAAATTTCTGAAGAACTGCAACGCCTCAAAAAGGAGAATGCAAAACAGTCGCCACATAAATATGCACAATTTGAGCTGCCAAAACGGCTTTGGCAAAGTTTGGTCAATGCTTCAGGAATTGGGGCTGAGGTTCGCTGGGCCGATCTCAATAAACAGCAGCTGGAAGAGCTTACAAAACAGCTTAGCTGTGGTACTTTCCAGGTGCACGGCAAGAGTACTTTTAAAGAAGAGTTCGTGACTGCGGGCGGGGTGGAATTAAAGGAAGTGAACTTCAAGACTTTTGAAAGTCGGGTCTGTAAAAACCTCTTTTTGGCAGGTGAGGTTTTAAACATTGATGCCATCACCGGCGGCTTCAATTTCCAAAATGCCTGGACCGGCGGTTACCTTGCAGCCAAAGCCATGACTACCGATTCTGCTGTTTAAAAACTATTTTATTAAACCAGGAAGTGGGTAGGAGCTTTCGGGCGATGAGTACTGCCCCGGCACCTTTTCCGGCAGGATATCTTAATTTTTGGCTGCCATCTGTAGCGGCTTTAAAGACAGTACCTGCAACTACCTCGGGCCCGGGTGCTTTTTCATTTCTTTTCTTCATTCCGTTGAGAATATTTTTCTCCATTTTGTCATAGCCTTTCACATCTTCATTTTCAAATGTCTTAAGGGAACGCCCATGAAAATCTGTTTTTATAGCGGCCGGTTCAATCATTTTTACTTTGATGTTGAACTGTTTTAGTTCATATTGTAAAGCTTCAGTAAAACCTTCAAGCGCCCACTTACTGGAGCAATATAAACTGTACAGCGGAATAGTAAACCTCCCTACGACCGAGGAAGTGTTGATGATCATGCTTTCCCCTCTCTGTTTAAAATAAGGGATAACTGGCGGGTAAGATCCATCACGCCAAAAACATTGACCTTAAACTGGTTGAGTACATCCTCTTCTGAAGATTTCTCAAAAGCGCCCACTGCGCCATAACCGGCATTGTTGAACAGGACATCTATGGAGGTGAAATCGTCTTCCACCTGTGAGATAATATTTTGCAGGTGCTCCTTTTTTGTCACGTCCAGCCTGTAAAGTTTTAGGTTAGAGGTTTCTCCTAACTTAGTTTCTTCTTCGGGAGAACGCATGGTCGCGGCAACATTCCAGCCTTTTTGGGCAAAAAGTTTTGCTGTGGCGCGGCCAATTCCGCTGGAGGCGCCGGTGATGAGGATCGTCTTTGGCATAGTTCTTTTTTTATTGCCTCTCTAAAATAGCATTTTTTAACGGCTTTTGCTTTTGCAGGAAAATCTATCTTTGTGTTATGACCGAAAAAGATTTTATTCCGAAGTCCTACCCGGCAGCGGTAGAGCAGGGGGAGGTAACCTGGCAAAGCCCTAGTAATATTGCCCTCGTAAAATACTGGGGAAAGCTGGAACATCAAATTCCGGCGAATCCGTCGATTAGTTTTACGCTCGATTCATGCCGTACAACCACTAAACTGAAGTTTCAGAAGAAACAAAAACCTACTGCTGACTTTGATTTCAGGTTGCTGTTTGAAGGGGAGGAAAAAGATGCTTTCAGGCCAAAGATCCTGAAGTTCATGCAAAGAGTGGAGCCATATTTGCCATTTTTGAAAGACTATGAATTTACTATAGAAACTTCAAATTCGTTTCCGCACAGCAGCGGAATTGCATCTTCAGCCAGCGGCATGAGTGCCCTTGCACTTTGTCTTATGAGCCTGGAAAGACAACTGGATCCCGAAATGGATGAAGAATATTTCACCCGAAAAAGCTCATTTTTAGCAAGACTGGGATCGGGTAGTGCCTGTCGCAGCATTGAAGGAGAGCTTGTAGTTTGGGGCATGCATAATAACATTTACAGAAGCAGCGATCTATACGGGGTGCCTTTTCGGGATGAAGTGCATGACAACTTCAGGAATTATCGCGATACCATTTTGCTTGTAGATAAAGGTGAAAAGCAGGTGAGTAGTACGTTGGGCCATGATCTTATGAATGATCATCCTTATGCCGAAACCCGCTTCAGGCAGGCGCACGACAACCTTGATAAGCTCAAAAAGATCTTCCGAAGTGGTGATCTTTCAGAATTTATAAAAGTGGTGGAAAGTGAGGCTTTGACGCTGCATGCGATGATGATGACAAGTCAGCCGTATTTTCTCCTCATGAAGCCCAACACACTCGCGATTATCAACAAAATTTTCAGGTTTAGAGAAGAAACCGGGCTGCATTTGTGTTTTACTCTTGATGCAGGTGCGAATGTTCATTTGCTTTTTCCTGAGAAAGAGGCGCAGGAAACGCAGGAATTTATTGAAGCAGAACTGAAACAATTCTGCCAGAACGGCCAGTATATCAATGACAGAGTAGGCAGCGGCGCGAAGAAAATGGCCTGATAATTGACTTAGATCATATAGGGTAATGAATTACATTTCAGTTAAATGTATATCTTTGCAGCAATATGTTCTATGACTTATCGATTCAAAAAATTGAAAACAGTTAAGACTGACATAAAAATTAAGGATGTATTCTTCAGGGATGAGAAAGTTTTCTTTTCTTTAGAAGATGGTGAGATTGGCGCTCCTTTGGAGTGGTATCCCAAATTATACAACGCTTCTCAAGAAGAGCTGTTGGATTTTTCAATTTCCCCCGGTGGTTATGGGGTGCATTGGAAGAGGGTAGATGAAGATCTTTCTGTCCACGGAATATTAAACTCATAACCAGGAAAAAAATACCAAGTCGCTATGAAAGGACCTTTATTTTATTCTAAAATCTTACTCTTCGGAGAATATGGGATCATCAAAGATTCCAAAGGTTTGTCTATTCCGTATAATTTCTACAATGGGGCTTTAAAAGTTGATGAAGATCCTTCGGAAGCAGCACAGGCATCAAACAAAAGCCTAAAGCGATTTGCAGATTACCTGGAGGAGCTGCAGGCGAAAATGCCGGAGGTTGTTCAATTTAATTTTACCGAACTTAAGGCCGATATTGAAAAAGGAATGTACTTTGATTCCAGTATACCGCAGGGATATGGAGTGGGAAGTAGCGGGGCTTTAGTGGCTGCAATCTACGATGAATACGCAGTAGAAAAGATCACTGTACTCGAAAATCTTACCCGGGAAAAGCTTTTAAAGCTGAAAAAGATCTTTGGGGAAATGGAGTCTTTCTTCCATGGAAAATCCTCGGGACTGGATCCTTTGAACTCTTATTTGAGTATTCCTATCCTTATCAATTCTAAAGACAATATTGAACCTGCCGGAATTCCGTCGCAAACGCAAAATGGAAAAGGTGCGGTGTTCCTTCTCGATAGCGGATCTGTTGGTGAGACTGCTCCCATGGTGAACATTTTTATGGAGAACATGAAGCAGGAACCTTTCAGAAAAATGCTGAAAGATCAGTTCGTAAAACACACAGATGCCTGTGTTGATGATTTCTTAAAGGGTGACGTAAAATCCCTTTTTGGAAACATGAAAAAGCTGTCTCACGTTGTACTCGACAATTTTAAACCTATGATCCCGGCTCAATTCCATAAACTCTGGAAGAATGGGATCGAGACCAATGACTACTACCTCAAGCTTTGCGGCTCGGGTGGTGGTGGTTACATTCTCGGGTTTACAGAAGATATTGAAAAGGCCAGAAAAGCATTAAAAGATTACCGCCTGGAAGTAGTCTACAACTTCTAAAGCGATCCATGGCTTCTATTTCCAAAAAGCGGCTTCTGCTCAAGATTCTCAGCTTTATTTCGGTCATTAGGGGCTACAATATCTTGGTGCTGGTCATTGCCCAATACCTTACTTCCATTTTTATTCTTGCACACGATTTGCCGGTAAGGCGCGTGCTTTTTGATCCTAACTTGTTCTTTATGGTGCTGGCAACTGCTTCGGTGGCGGCTTCGGGTTATATCATCAACAACTTTTACGACAGCGAGAAAGATCTCATTAATCGGCCGCAAAAGACGATGCTGGACAGGTTTGTGAGTCAGCGGACGAAGCTTTCGGTGTACTTTTTGCTCAATATGTTCGGGATATTCTTTGCCAGTTATATCTCATTTAGGGCAGTGGTTTTTTTCTCTCTCTACATTTTTGCGATCTGGTTTTATTCGCACCGGCTCAAGAAAATCCTTTTTATTAATAACCTGGTCGCATCTGTAATAACCATAACCCCTTTTTTTGCTGTTTTTCTTTACTATAAAAATTTCGATACCGTTATTCTCGTGCATGCATCCTTTTTATACCTCATCATTTTAATGCGGGAAATGGTGAAGGATCTTGAGAATATGAAAGGAGATTTGGTGCAGGGGTACAGAACCATACCTATAGTTTATGGGGAAAACCTGAGTAAAGGCCTGCTCACTGTATTAACCTTTTTCTCCATGATCCCGGTATATTTCCTCATT
Organism: Salinimicrobium sp. TIG7-5_MAKvit; assembly: GCF_049569215.1. Classification (GTDB taxonomy): domain Bacteria; phylum Bacteroidota; class Bacteroidia; order Flavobacteriales; family Flavobacteriaceae; genus Salinimicrobium; species Salinimicrobium profundisediminis. The sequence goes on from NZ_CP145903.1 coordinate 2,227,051, forward strand.
TTTACATTTGAAATAGGGAAAATGTATTACTTTTTCTATGGAGCTGTGGCTTTGCTGCTTCTCTTTCTTTTGATCCTTTATTTTAGTCGGGCAAAGTGGCAGTATTTGCTGTTGCATAACCTGTTGAAATTTATAATCGTCGCGGGGGTCTTCAGTATACTCTTAATTGATGTGGACGCCTTGTTGAGCAGAGTGTTTTAGAATTGTATAAGGTATATTGAAATATTGAATAGTCGGGAGTTCGGCGAAGAAAGCTCAAATTTCTTTTTGCCGATATTTGATTATTGTCTGTTGTCACCTCAAGCGGAGTCGAGAGGTTATTCCTAAGTTTCCCGCAGATCACAGAGATTATAAAATTTTCAATCCCCGATAACCATTTTCCAATTAACCACTTTGGAATTTATTTTATCCTCTTCAAATTTTATATTGGAATTTCTTTCTCATAATCTTCAAATCTCCATATCTTCAAATTTCTTTTTCAATTTTGGGGCTTGCAAGTATATTGTTAACAAACCACTATCTTTGTACAAAATTATTTTATATGAGTAGAAATGACAGGTCATCCGGAAGCAGGGGAGACCGCTCTTCCAATAAGACGAGTAGCGGAAGACAGGGCGGTGCTGGCCGTACCAAATCCCATTCCCGCGGAAATGCTCCGGTAAGCCGAGTTGAAAAGGATCCTAAGAACATGTCCCGTGGCAATGCGCCCGTAAAGAAGAAGCAGGGCGGGGCCGGAAAAAGTGATGGGATGAGGCTGAATAAGTATATTGCCAATTCCGGCATCTGCTCCAGGAGAGATGCCGATATCTATATTGCTGCCGGAAACGTTACGGTAAATGGGAAGGTGGTGACCGAAATGGGACACAAAGTACAAATCTCTGATGAGGTGAAGTTTGACGGTCGCCGCGTGAACCCCGAAAAACCTGAGTACATCCTTTTAAACAAGCCTAAAGGTTTTTACGTAACCGGAAGTCTTGAGAAAAAGAACAGAACGGTGATGGATCTTGTAGCAAATGCTTCAAAATCAAAGCTTACTCCTGTGGGGAAACTGGATACCCAGGCCACAGGTTTGTTGCTGTTTACCAACGATGGTACCCTGGCAAAGAACCTGGCAAACCCAAAGAATGGGATAAGGCAAATATATCATCTTGAGCTGGATAAAGATTTGGCATATGATGATCTTCAGAAGATAAAAGAAGGTGTAAACTTAGAAGACGGTACTGCAAAAGTCACCGAAGTGAGTTATGTGGAGAACAAACCAAAAAGGGAGGTAGGCCTTGAAATTAAAAGTACTAAAGCCCATATTGTGCAGCGTATATTTAAAAGTCTTGGGTACGAAATAGTAAAACTTGACCGTGTAGTCTACGCCGGATTGACCAAAAAGGATCTTACCCGTGGCCACTGGAGAGTATTGAGTCAGCAGGAGGTGATCAACCTTTCTAATCTCTGATTTCACTCAGTTTAAAGCTTATAAAGACCAGCCGGAAAGTTGTAAAAGGAGATTAAAAAAAATCCTGCAACTTTCCGGCTTTTTAATACATTTGCTTTAGCTAAGCTAAAATGATGAAAGAAACACCACTTGGATTATCCCATTGGTTTTTAATAAATTACCTTTCCGGCCACTGTAGCCTTAACAAACTTTTATCACGTTATTTTTTAAGCATTGGCTTATAATTTCTACTTTTTAACCTTAAACTTTATTACGTAAAAATTGAATACGAAGTATAGCGATTTAATCGACCAGACTTATTATTTCCCCCAGGAAGAATTTAAGGTAGAAGGAAGTGAACTGCATTTTCATGGTATTGATCTCATGGAGCTCGTTAAAGAATACGGTGCACCCTTAAAATTCACTTATCTTCCCAAGATTTCGGAAAATATAAACAAAGCCAAAAACTGGTTTTTTGATGCTCTTAAAAAGCACGATTACCCCGGCACTTACAACTATTGCTACTGCACCAAAAGTTCTCATTTTGAGCACGTGCTAAATGAGGCCTTAAAGAATGATATTCACATTGAAACTTCGGCAGCCGTAGATATCAATATTGTTGAAAATCTTAAAAAGAACGGAAAGATCACTAATGATACATATGTGATTTGTAACGGTTTTAAGAGGAACGGCTATATTACCAATATTGCCAACCTTATTAATGGCGGACATAAGAATTGTGTTCCCATTATTGACAATTACGAAGAGATCGATCTGCTTTCTGAAGCTATTGACGGGAAATACAAAATTGGGATCAGGATTGCTTCGGAAGAAGAGCCAAAATTCGAATTTTATACCTCCCGGCTTGGTATAGGCTACAAGAACATTGTGCCTTTTTTCAATAAGCAAATCAAGGATAATGAGCAGGTGGAGCTTAAGATGCTTCACTTCTTTATCAATACAGGGATTCGCGATACCGCCTATTACTGGAACGAATTACTGAAGTGTCTCAGGGTTTATATCAACCTTAAGCGAATTTGTCCTACTCTGGACAGCCTGAACATTGGTGGCGGTTTTCCGGTGAAAAACTCTCTTCACTTTGAATATGACTACAAGTACATGGTGGAAGAGATCGTCAACCAGATTAAGATCGCCTGTGATGAAGCTGAAGTGGAGCCACCTCACATATTTACAGAGTTTGGTTCTTTTACCGTGGGTGAAAGCGGGGGTGCCATTTATGAGATCCTTTACCAAAAGCAGCAAAACGACAGGGAGAAATGGAATATGATCAACTCTTCCTTTATTACCACCCTGCCCGATACCTGGGCTATTAGCAAGAAGTTCGTCATGCTGGCCGTAAACCGGTGGAATGATGAATATGAGCGGGTATTGCTTGGGGGTCTCACCTGTGATAGTGATGATTATTACAACTCAGAGCAAAACACCAACGCCATTTATCTCCCAAAGTATAAACGGGAAAAGCCATTGTATATCGGCTTTTTTAATACCGGTGCTTATCAGGACACCATTGGCGGTTTTGGCGGCTTACAACACTGTTTGATTCCGCAGCCAAAACAGATCCTTATTAACAGAGACAAAGACGGAAATCTGGAGACCAGGTTATTTAGCGAGCAGCAGGAGCCCCAGGATTTTCTAAAAATTCTCGGATACGAGAAATAGTCAGGAATTTTTATATTTTTAACTATATATAATTGAAGCAATTAGAACACAACAATCGCTAATAAAATGAGTAAAAAGAATTACGCCGGCATTCCGGACAAGTATGCACGCTTAGATGACGCAAAAGTAGTTTTGATCCCGGTTCCATATGACGGAACAAGTACCTGGGGTAAGGGTGCCGATAAAGGCCCTGATGCTTTTCTGGAAGCTTCAGAGAATATGGAACTCTTTGATATCGAGACCCGTACTGAAGTCTATAAAAAAGGTGTGTACCTTGCGCCGCCGGTGACCGAAGATTCGTCTCCAGAGAAAATGGTAGAAGCGGTTCACAAGACCGTAAAGAATTACATTAAGCAGGAAAAATTCGTTACTATTTTTGGCGGCGAGCATTCAATTTCTATTGGAACCATTCGTGCTTTTAATGAGAGTTTTGAAGACCTTACCGTGGTGCAGATCGATGCACATGCCGATTTGCGTCCAGAGTACGAAGGCACAACCTGTAACCATGCCTGTGCTGTACACGAGGCCAGTAAAAAGACTAACCTTATCCAGGTTGGTATCAGGTCTATGGATATCTCTGAAATGGATCATATGGATGAAAATCAGGTGTACTGGGCCCATGATCTTTATGAGGACTGGATGGATGATGCAATTGGGCAAATGACGCCAAACGTTTTCATTACTATTGATCTTGATGCTTTTGATCCTTCTATTTTGCCTTCAACAGGAACTCCCGAGCCGGGTGGAATGTTCTGGTATGAAACCCTGGAATTCTTAAAGCTGATGTTCAAAAAGAAGAATGTGGTAGGATTCGACATTGTAGAGCTTAACCCCAATGAGAACGAAAGATCATCTGACTTTCTTGCGGCTAAACTTTACTATAAAATGTTGAGCTACAAATTCAAATATTTAAATCATAACGAAGACGAAGACGATGAGTAAAGGACCGGTTACGGAATTTATAGAAAAACATTTTAAACATTTTAACTCAGCGGCTCTAGTAGATGCTGCAAAAGGATATCAGGCGCAACTTGACAAGGGGAACAAAATGCTTGTTACCCTGGCCGGTGCGATGAGTACTGCCGAGATTGGAAAAAGTTTTGCTGAAATGATCCGTCAGGACAAGGTGCAGTTCATTTCCTGTACAGGTGCTAACCTGGAAGAGGATGTGATGAATCTTGTGGCACACACACATTACGAGCGCGTGCCTCATTATCGCGATCTTACAGCGCAGGATGAATGGGACCTGTTGGAGCGTGGGTTAAACCGTGTAACAGACACCTGTATTCCTGAAGAGGAAGCTTTCCGAAGAATTCAGAAGCATATAGTGAAGATCTGGAAGGATGCTGAAGCTGCCGGGGAGAGATATTTTCCGCATGAATATATGTATAAGCTGTTGCTTAGCGGAGTGATGGAGGAGTACTATGAGATCGACCTGAAGGATTCCTGGATGTATGCCGCAGCCGAAAAGAACCTGCCAATGGTGGTTCCGGGCTGGGAAGACAGTACGATGGGGAACATTTTCGCTTCTTACGTAATGAAAGGCGAGTTGAAAGCCAGCACCATGAAGTCCGGAATTGAATATATGGGCTTTATTGCCGACTGGTATACGAAGAATACCGACAAAGGAGTTGGTTTCTTCCAGATTGGTGGAGGTATTGCGGGAGATTTCCCAATATGTGTTGTACCAATGTTATATCAGGATATGGAAATGCATGACATTCCTTTCTGGAGCTATTTCTGCCAGATCTCTGATTCTACAACCAGCTACGGAAGTTATTCCGGTGCTGTACCCAATGAAAAGATCACCTGGGGAAAACTCGATAAAGACACACCTAAGTTCATTATCGAAAGTGATGCTACAATTGTGGCACCTCTTGTGTTTGCCTACCTTTTAGGCTGGTAACAACAAGATCTAAGAATAATTATTCAACTCCGGAAGCAGCAATGCCTTCGGAGTTTTTTTAGCCCCCTAAATCTCCCGAAGGGGGACATTTCTTCTGAATCTTCTTCACTCATTTTCTTCGTGAGCTTCTTTTAAATTTTTGCGCCCTTTGCGTGAAATTATCACGTCTTCATCTGCATCAATCTGCGAGATCAGCGGGAAATTTAAAATGTAAAAAGCTTGATCACTGACTACCGATCACTAAACACTAATTTTTTGCGATCCTTTGCGTGAAATTCTGCGTCAATCTGCGGAATCAGCGGGAAATTTTACCTTATTATGCCCGAAAATTTCATAAAACATCACTCCGAATACCACGACATATTCCGCTGCAATTAGCCACAGATTCTCCTCATAATTGGGTTGCGAATAAGCGAAATAACTCAGTACCACCATCAGGCTCCATACCTGCATAAATTTGTATCGGGTAAAAACGGACAGTAGCAACGGAGTGGCCAGGTACCATAGATGAACCGTGGTGGCCAGTGACAAATAAATGAACATTCCAAACATCATACTGGTGAGTAAACCTCGCATTTCGTGATTCCGTTCCAAAATGGCAATAATTAGGATCGAAACAAACACCACGCCCGCCAGTGTAGGTCCGGCATAGCTAATAATATTATATCCTTCAACCTCATAACCTATCCATCTAATGAGGTAATAAAAACCCGCATTAAACTCAAACTTCTGAAACCAGAGATTTATGCTGCTGAAGAAATTTTCTGCAAATACACCCGAAAGAAACGGCAGGAAGAAGAAAAGTAAGATTATACCTGTGGCTGCATAATAACCTAAAGCTTTTTTCCATCCAAGCCTTCTAAAGAGGAGCGGCAGGAACATTAGCGGGATCAATTTCACCGCAATGGAGCAGGAAAAGAAGAAGGCGCAAAAATGCCATTTTTGACACCTTAGGAAATACAGTGCTGCCAGGAGAAAGAACAGCATTACCCCTTCAAAATGTAAATTTCCAGTGAGTTCAATTATGATGAGCGGATTTAGCAGATAGAGAAAAATATTGCTTTCAGAAAGCTTGAGGTTTCTCAGCAGTTTTCTTCCGAAGTAAAAGATCCCGATATCAGCAGCGATAATGAAGATCCGGAGCCAAACAATTGAGGCGAGGATGCTATTTCCGCCAAAAAGTGCAGCCAGAGCAAAGAAAAACTGGTTGAGCGGCGGATAATTAGTCGGATACCCGGCGCTAAGGCTACCCATGCCTTCATAAAGTTCCTGCGCTCCAGAAAATGGTAAATCTCCTGAAGAAAAATATTCAGCAGGAGTCATTAAATAGGGGTTTATTCCTTCCAGCAATAACCTGCCGTCCCAAATGAAGCGATAGAAATCCTGGGATAAATTCGGTATGGCAAACAGGAACAGCAGGCGAAAAATCATTGTGGCTACCAGTAAGATTTTCAGGTTGTAGCGCTGCAGTTGAAAGAACTTGTAGCTAAGCACGAAGAGTCCGCCCCAGAGGGTCAAAAGTTTAAAAAAGTCGGTCCTTTCCAGGTCGTAGGCGAAGGCCAGATAAAAAGCGCAGCAACTGAGGAAAATGAGGAGAGGGATTTTGTGGAGGTGGAGAAAATTCTTCATTCCTTACCAGACCTAACAGGTTTTGGAAACCTGTTAGGTCTCAAAACTTCAATATTTAAGGATGCTAATACCACATAAGAAAACCCGAAGAACATCATTAAATGGAACGGGAGCAGGCTGTAATTTCCAATCCTGAAAGAAGAAAAAATTCCGAAGGCAAATAACAGCATCAACAGAATCTCCAGGATCAATTGAAAAGTGATCTTCACCGGCTGCTTTAAAGCTGCACCCGACTTGTTGCCGAGATTGAACTTGGGAGTCCTGATAAATTCACTCTTTTTTCCAAAATGTCCTTCCAGAATGGCGATGCTATTGTGCAGGGAAAGGCCCATGGCAATAGAAAAGAACGTAAAGAACAGGCCGGTAAATCTGAATAACAAGAGCTGTTGATCTTTATGCAGTTCCCGGTAAGCTGCGTAATAAGTAACAAAAAAAATAATGGGGCTTAAAATGAATATGATCATCCCCGTCAAAAGTCCCGAGTATGACGGATCATCGAGTAAAAAGAGCACCGGGATACTAATGATTCCCATTAAAAGTACCACGAAAAAAAAGCTGCTGTTCAAAAGGTGGAAGAAACTGTGGACGCGGGTGCCAAAAGTGGCGTTTTTGTCCTTTAATACTTTCCTGTAATTCTTCTGAAAATTCTCTGCTGCCCCTTTGTTCCACCGGAATTGTTGGGAACGTGCTGCTTCGATAGTAATGGGTAATTCGGCCGGAGTTACTACCTCTTTAAGGTATTTAAAATTCCAGCCTTTGAGCTGGGCTCTGTAACTCAGGTCCAGGTCTTCGGTGAGGGTATCGCCCTCCCAGTTTCCGGCATCAAGAATGCAGCTTTTTCGCCAGATTCCTGCAGTCCCGTTGAAGTTGATAAAATGTTTTCCGAAGTTGCGCCCGGTTTGCTCCAGGATAAAGTGGTAGTCCAGCAGGAAAGCCTGCAATCTAGTGAGTAACGAATAATCTTCATTGAGATGCCCCCAGCGGGTCTGCACTACACCCAAACTATCATCTTTAAAATAAGGAACAGTTTTTTTTAGCCAATCGGGTTTAGGAAGAAAATCGGAGTCAAAAATGGCAATAAATTCCCCTTTTGCAGAGGCCATTCCGGCCTTAAGAGCTCCGGCTTTAAAGCCTTTCCTGTGGGTTCGGGTGATATGTTCAATTGGAAAACCTTCAGCTCTTAATTCAGAAATTATTTCAGTAGTAAGAGCTGCCGAATCATCTGTAGAATCGTCCAGCACCTGCACTTGTAATTTATCATGAGGATAATCCAGCTTTGAAATATTCCGAAGCAGCCGTTCTACCACCGGTTTATCGTTGTAAAGTGGAAGTTGCACCGTGACAAAAGGAATCTGAAAAGGGTCTGAAAAATGCCATTTTTGAGAGGTATCTATCTGTTTTTTGCTTCTGCGGAAGTTGATGAGCAGGTGCAGCAGGGAAAGGCTGTAGAAGAAAACTACCAGCATTAACAACCCGAAAATTATTAAAATTGCCGTTCCCATTATTTGAAACTGTATTTAAAGATCCATGTAAGTATCTTGACTCCGGCCATAAAAGCCCCTTTTACAGTGCCCGAAACTTTTGAAACCCCTATCCGGTTGCGGTAATGCACCGGTACTTCTTCATAGCTGTACTTCTTTTTTAAAGCCTTTAGCTGCATTTCTACCGTCCAGCCGTAGGTTTTGTCCTCCATGTTTAAAGCTAGCAGCTTTTCGTAATTAATGGCCCTAAACGGACCAAGATCGGTGAACCGGGCGTTAAAGAACAACTTCATAAGGCTTGTTGCCAGCCAGTTTCCAAAAATCTGCGGAAAGGTCATAGCGCCTTTTTCCCGCCAGCGTTTGACCCTTGCTCCAATCACCATATCAATATTTCTCTGGATAATTGGCTCCACGATCTTTTCCAGTTCCTGTGGAAAATCGCTGTAGTCACCATCTAAAAATACGATTATTTCAGGCTTTTTTGGGAGCTGTGCGATATATTCCATTCCTTTTAAGCAGGTATAGCCGTAACCTTTTCGGGGTTCACGCAACACAGTGGCTCCTGCTTTTTCGGCAACTTCTTCGGTAGCATCTGTGGAATTATTGCTCACCACGATAACTTCGTTAACAATTGCGGGAATATCTTTCACCACATGACCAATAGAATCTGCTTCGTTGTAAGCCGGAATAATAACTTTTATTTGAGGCATGATGCAAAGAAAATCATTCTGCGAAGAATGGGGTTCAAAATTTAAGATTCAAGATTTCTGTAAATTTTGAATGGCATCGAATTTCTGTATTTGGTGCTTGGCCTGCCTACGCAAAAGCTTCGGCAGGTAAAAATTTGGTACTTCTTTAATTTTTCCGTGTTGCTTTTTTCTGTTGCTGAATGAAATCCAGAAGATCAACATCATTTCCCAGCAACACCGCTTCACTGTTGATCCTGCCTTCGAGGGATCCGTTTTCTAATTTCAGAACACCCCGTGGGCAAACCGCACTGCAAATCCCACAGCCAACACAACTGGAGCGTACGATGTTTTCCCCTTTTTGAGCATATGCCCGCACGTCAATTCCCATTTCACAATAGGTGGAGCAATTTCCGCAGGAGATGCATTGTCCGCCGTTGGTTGTGATCCTGAATTTAGAGAACAACCGCTGTTGCATTCCCAGTACCGCAGCCATTGGGCAGCCAAACCTACACCACACGCGATTTCCAAAAATTGGATAAAAACCGACCCCTATTACTCCCGAAAAGGCTGCGCCAATCAGGAAGCCATACCATTGCCTTAGCAAATAGCCGTAGGTCATTCCGCTGAAGTAAAATGCAGCGATAATGGCCAGAACAATGCTGAGGGAGATAATTGCGCCTTTTTTGGCATCTTTTGCCAGCCTGTTTCTTTTGAATATCCAGAAAAGACCAAAAAGCAGGACCAGAAATGCTGCCGAGCCCATTAGAAATACGTTCTTATCCAGCCAGAATTGATCCGGATTCTCATTCAGGAAAGAGTAAACTACTGCAATGGTCATTACCACCACGAGCACCAGAACGGCGTGAATGATATAACGTTCAAATTTCCATGTTGCCCTGCTTTTATCTGATAAATGTCTATAAGAGTCGCCGGCAGTTTCAGCGAGTCCGCCGCAGCCGCAAACCCAGGAGCAGTACCATCTTTTTCCGTAGAAATAGGTGAGGATGGGAGTGATCACAAAAATAGAAGCGATTCCGAAGAAGAGCATGAGCAGGCCAATATTTCCTGCGGAAAAGAATTCTGATAACTTATACCCCGCAAAAAGGTCATAATTCAGTGGCCATATATTCACCGGATTGAAATACGGCTGATTGAGCCTCATGAGGATCTCCGGAATAAGGAACGCGAATCCCAGCTGAAAAAACATTACGGAATATGTGCGCAGTACTTCATACTTATTGTGGCGGTACTTCAGCAAAAACTTATACCCAAAGGCAAGGATGGCGAGTGTGTATAGGGTTCCATAAACAAACCACTGACTTGCAGCATGACCGCTGATCAACCTGCTAAGCGGATCGAATAGAGCTATGAGTCCGCTGTTGGCGCCATCGGAATTGTAGCCCAGGTACTGCGGAAACCAGTATAACACGATGTAGAACAAAGTGAGGATTATTCCCGTGCCCCAGGCGACGCCGCCGCGGGAGGTCATTGACCTGAACCAGATGCCGTCGTTTTTCACCCCTGCAGATTTTCCCAGGTAAAGATCATTTGCAAAAATGATCACTCCCAATCCAATCAGCCCGATAGCCGAGTAAAGAAAAACTGAAGGCAGTTGCAAGTTGAAAAGGGCCAGGACCAAAATGAAAACGCCTGTCCAGCCGATGCCGGCGGCTACTTTTTGAGTAGTGGAGAGTGTTGCGGGCGGTTCTCCGGAAAGAGACATGTTATTTTGGGCTGTGGACATTTGTAGGAATTTGACACCTAACAGGTTTTAAAAACCTGTTAGGTGTGGCTGTTTATCATATTCTTTTTAAAACTACTAAAAATCTCCTTCTCGTGGCGATCGTAAAATTCGGGATCGAAATTGGCTTCGCGAAGGTGTGACAGGACATATTCAAGATCCCGTTCCTCTGTTAGCCAGCGGTCAAAGACTTCATGTCGCATCCTGATTCCAAAAGCGTTAATTCCGAGGAATTTATAGTTTCCGGGGTCAAAGGCAATGGTAATAGCCTTCTCACCATCTTTATGCTGCCAGTGAAAATGTTGTTCTGCCTCTCCGGGGTTTGCACTCACATTTCCGTAGGTTTGATACTCAATGTCAAAGAATTTTGCACTGTTAAACCAGTGACCGGGCTTATAAGCAAATGGCCTTCCGCAGATGGTTTGCGCCACGGTTTCTCCCATCATTCGGGCGGTGTACCATACGGCTTCAATATCTTTTCTGCCCGTTGTGGGCTGCCGGTGTTGTGCACAGTCTCCAATCGCATAAACGTTAGGAAGGTTTGTTTGTAGATTAGCATCAACAAGAATTCCGCGATCGGTTTCAATTTCTGATCCTTCCAAAAAGCCGATATTTGGCTTGACACCTACCGAAATTCCCAGCAGATCGCACGTGAGCTCTTCTTCCGAAGAGGTTTCTATAGAAGTCAATCTCCCGTTGGTGCCGTTGATCTTTTTAAGCTCAGTTTCGTGTTTCAAAACGATCCCGTGGCTTTCAATGTGCCGGGAGATCAATTGGGCATCTTCAATGGGCAGTACATTCTGCCAAAAAGCTTTTTCCCGAATGAGCATGGTCACAGGAATTTTGCGGGTGTGCAGCATTTCGGCCAGTTCCACTCCTATGAGTCCGCCGCCAACGATCACTGCACTTTTACAGGTTCGGGTGTTCTCTTCGAGCAGCTCGAGGTCTTGTTTTGAAACCAGTCCCTGTACGCCTTTGAGTTCTTCCCCGTCCCATCCCAGAAACCTGGGAGCAGAGCCGGTGGCAAGGATAAGCTGATCATAAGACATTTTTTCACCACCTCTCAAAAATAGCATTTTTGAAGAGACTTCTATTTTCTCGACATACGCCTGCTTCAGCTCGATGTTGTTCTCCTCCCAAAACCAGTCTTCGTAAGGCTTCAGGTGTTCCCATTTCATGTGGCCCATGTACACGTACATCAGGGCGGTACGCGAAAAGAAGTAGTCACTTTCCGCAGAGATCACCGTGATCTTTTTATCAGAAATCCGGCGAATGTGACGTGCAGCAGTGATCCCGGCCACGCCGTTTCCAATTATGACCACATGTTCTTTAGTTGACATTATTCTGCCGGCTTAAGTTCTATGCGTTTTATAAGTTCCCTAAATAGCGTGATCATCATAGGTTCGGCCTTTCCGGCGGTCTCAATAATATCCTGAATATTCACTGGTTTCAGGTCATCGGGATTTCCTTCATCGGTCAATACAGAGACTGCGGCAATTGGTATTTTAAGATGGTTGGCCACAATAACTTCGGGCACTGTACTCATTCCTACGGCATCGGCTCCAATGGTGCGCAAATAGCGGTACTCGGCGCGGGTTTCGAGCTGAGGCCCCACCACAGCGGCGTAAACTCCCTTGTGCAGTGGAAAGCCGTGTTCTTTGGCAATTTCCTGCATGATTCGGCCGCTTTGTTGATCATAAGGGGCACTCATATCTGTAAAGCGCGTGCCCAGTTGCTCCACACCCCTAAAAGCCAAAGGAGAACCGCCCTGAAGATTGATATGGTCATCGATAAGCATGATCTCACCTTTTTTAAACTCAGGATTCAAAGAACCTGCTGCGTTTGAAATGAGCAGTTTTTTGATCCCCAGGCGTTTCATAACCCTAACCGGAAAAGTTACATCCCACAATGAATAACCTTCATAAATATGGAAACGCCCCTGCATTACCACCACTTTTTTATAGTCGAGCTTCCCAAAAATGAGTTTTCCTTTATGGAATTCCACTGTTGCTGTTGGGAAGCCGGGAATGTGATTATAACTGACTTCTGACATTATTTCTAATTCATCAATCAATTTCCCCAGCCCGGTTCCCAGGATGATCCCTATTTCGGGTTTATCGAAGCCCCTGGCCTCAAGAAATTCTGTAGTGTGTTCTAAATCTTTGAGCATTGATTATTTTTTAAATATCCATTTGTTTAAAGTCGAGCGCCAGTGAATTCAGGCAATGCCGCTCTTCTGTTGGTACTCCGTCATAAGGAAAAATGTGTCCCAGGTGAGAATCGCATTGGGCGCACACCACTTCTACGCGCTCCATTCCGTAGCGGCGATCTATCTTTCGCTTCACGAGTTTTGAATCTATAGGCGCATAAAAGCTGGGCCAGCCTGTGCCCGAATCAAATTTGGTATTAGAGCTGTACAGCGGTAAACTACAGCCGCCACAGTAGTAAATACCTTCTTTTTTGTTGTCGTAATAGGCGTTGCGAAATGCCGGTTCTGTGCCTGCTTGCCGTAAAATTTCGTATTCTTCGGGAGTGAGCAGCTGTTTCCATTCTGCTTTAGATCGGGTGACATTTCCCACCTCAATGGTATCGGCCCTAACCGAATCATAATTTTGGGTTTGTACAGGCACTTCCTTGACCTGGGTCATAAGGGTGGCCCCTTTTTCGGTTTTCTTCCCTTCGTTGCACGCAAGGGTCAAAACCGCTGCAATTAAAAAAAGTAAAATCTTCATCTTCTTCATATCATTGTTTTTAATCAATCAATTTCATTAGTTCAGGATGGCTGCGCATATCTTCAAAAGTATCAATATCGTTGCGCACCGGCAACAGCTTTAGCTTTTCCTGCTCCAGGTCGCTAAGAGTTTGATCAAGAACCCGGCTGGTGCTCCAGTCTTTATTTCTGAAGAGTTGCGGAGTGGGTTTTTTCATGCCGAGCAGAAAATAGCCGCCATCCTGGGCCGGCCCCACTACATATTCATGATCGTCAAGTGTCAAAAATGCCATTTTCAGGTCTGCTTCTTCAATATCAAAAAGATCGCTTCCAATGATCACCACTTTTTGAAATCCTGCTTTAAATGCTTCGGAAAAAGCCTGCTCCATACGCTGTCCCAGATCCTGACCCTGCTGAAGTTTTTTTCTGAAAAATTCTTTGTTCCAAATATCATTCTCCGGAAGGGCTTCAGAATAATATACCCACTTTTCTACCGGAAGTGGCCGTGTAATGGCCACAGTATGCTGAAGCAGATAGTTGTAAACTTTTAAAGCTGCCCCGTCTCCAATACTTTGCGCAAGGCGTTTTTTGACCTTGCCTTTCTCCGGATTTCGGGTAAAAATGAGCAGTAATTCATCGGTTTTTTCTTTCATAATATCAGGTTACGCTGCCCTGGCAGCTGCTGCCTGCTCCTGCCGTGCAGCCATAGCAGTGTTGGGAAATGCAAATCTCTCTGTCCTGAAGCATTTCCGGTTCAAAATCTTTTAAATGCTGCACTTTCGAGTTGATCTTCAACCCCAGCATCTGGTTAAAATCGCAGTCGTACAGCCAGCCATCCCAACTTACTGAAAGTGTGTTCTTGCACATCACATTTTCTACGGCAGCGGGGTTGTACGCCTCAACCAGCGCAGTCATGTAATCTTCATAATTTTCTGAAGCTATAAGATACTCCAAAAACCGGCTTATTGGAAGGTTGGTGATGCAAAAAAGCTCATTGAATTCAATATCAAAATCCTCTTTTAGTGCCTTTTTGAAATCCCGCTCCAGGGCCTGCTGGTTGGCCGGTAAAAATGCCCCTGCAGGGTTATAGACCAGGTCAAGCTGGAGTCCGCTGTTCATTTTGCCATATCCTGCGGCATTCAGCATTTTTAGAGCCTGAATGGATTTGTCAAAAACTCCGTCGCCACGCTGCCTGTCCGTTTTTTCTTTTTTATAGAACGGAAGTGACGAGACCACATGCACATTGTGTTTCCTGAAGAACTCCGGCAGATCGTGGTATTTCTTATTGGCTACTATGATGGTAAGGTTGGAGCGCACAATGAAATCTTTGATTCCGGCTTTTGAAGCTTCTTCTACAAACCACCTGAAGTCTGGGTTCATCTCGGGTGCCCCGCCGGTAAGGTCTAAGGTATGTGCCCCCGATTTCCTGATCACGTCCAGGCAGAGCTGCATGGTTTCGCGGGTCATGATCTCCTTGCGATCGGGCCCCGCATCTACATGGCAATGCGAACACACCTGGTTACACATATAACCAAGATTGAGCTGCAGGATCTCCAGCTTTTTGGGCTTAAGCGGATAAGCTCCTTTCTCGCCCACTTTATCTCTAAACAACGGCAATTCCCCTTTACCAAAGATGCCATTGCTAAGGTATTTTAGCTGCTCGGCAGGGTTAGAGAGGAGGTTTTTTCGGGCTTGTAGGGATTTTGTGGGCATGTGTTACTGGTGGTTATAGTGACTGCTGAGCCGTGGCATGCAACGGCTTTACTTTGGATGTTGGTCCTGTGGAGACCCTTGGCATCTTACCTCGGAGCTGTTGCATACAACGCTTTACTTTGAGTGTGAGCTGGCTTAGCGCCTGGCTTCGCACCTGGCTTCTGAGCCGTTGCATGCAACGGCTTTACTTAACAAGTACAACAAGTTGTCACATGGACAACTTATTGTACTTGTTCATCATCTGGACTCCATGCACCAGGGTGGCACCGCCTTTTATGGCTGCGCCAACATGGATGGCTTCCATCATCTCTTCTTTTTCTATTCCGCGTTGTAGGCCGTCTTTGGTATAGGCATCTATACAATACGGGCATTGTACCACATGTGACACGGCAAGTGCGATAAGCGATTTTTCCCTGGCTGTAAGGGCGCCTTCTTCAAACACGCTGTTGTAGTATTCAAAAAATTTGCTTCCTAATTCTTCATCCCATTCCGATATACTGCCGAACTTCTTAAGGTCGGCGGGATCGTAATATGTTTTTGACATAAGTTTGTATTTGGGCCTCTAAGATAGGAAGTGTAAGGTAAAGAGCATTTAAACCTTCGTGAAATAAGGTCTTAAAAATGTCATTTTTGGAACCTCTTATGCAAACACATCAGAAAAGAACAATAATCCCAGCACCACAATGGCAATAATTACCCCAATGGCAATTACGCCCAGGCTACCTCCTGTTTTTTCTTCGGTTGACTGATTGACATGGTACTTTTTGTCAGTTTTTTTGTTCTCTACCGGTGTAGATTTTTTATTTTCCTTGCGATCGTTAGTTTCCATGGTAAAAGCTTTTAAAGTTTAAGGTACAAAATTGCCTTTAGAAACTTTTGTTTCTGAAATTTTGCAGGGGCACAATTAAGAAAAGTTTAGAGGTTAAGGCCTAATAAAGCGTTTTCCAGTCAATTTTGCTCAGGATCTCTTCCAACTCTTGTTTGGGGATATCCCGTGGCATAGCTGGCAATTTATCCCCTTCTCCCGGGCTAATCGGATATCCAAAAATGTGCATTAGCGGCCCTGCTTTTATGGCTGCTCTTTCTATTTGATCTATGCTCAATCCATCTACCCATTTATGACTTTTGCCCTTGTGCAGGTGCCGCGGATTCTCTTCTTTCATGCTTGAAAAACTCACTTCTGAAGCTATGGTCTTCTTTTCCTCTTCGCTCAAATCGAGATTGAGATACTTCAGCAATGACTCATATTCCTTCGGAAAAGATTTCAGCAGGTTTTCGTAGAATACAAAATGCAAATCCAGTTCTCCTGAATGCAGCAGGTAATTTCCGTAGAACCAGACCCATTGCTCCAGGAGGCGATCATATTCCGCAGAAAAAAATTCTTCAACCGAATTATAAGGGGAAGGGTAGTGCTTTTGCATGTAAGGCGTGAAAGCAAACTTGGCGGCCGAAAGCGCCGTGTCTCGCGGATCTCTCACAATGCAGACTTTCCTGTCAAAAAAGGCAAAAACTTCAGCAGTTTTTTGGCACCAGGTAGAATGCGTCCAGGCGAGGCTGGCTTCTTGAGAATAATCCTGCATATTAGGAACGGGCTCTTTCAGCAGGGAACTCACTCTAAAGGCAACACCATTGTCGTCAATGTCGAGCATATCGGTGCCTGCCTGGTCTTTAAAACTGAGTTTTTCTTGCTTAAGAGTAGCGTATTCGGGCCGTGTCTTTGTATAATAAGTGATTTCTTCACCCGCCTGTTCCAGGCTTTTCTTCAGAATTGTATTAAGCCAAAAGCTGCCAGATTTTGGGGCGCTAACCTGTAATATGTTCATATTTCGTTTTTTTGACCAGAAGTTAGTAAAATTTGAAGAAAGTGCATTACTGCCATTTTTCATGAGATATAGCCTTCAGAAAGATGCTGGCATGGTACTTGAACCAACCCACGGCAAATAAAACTTTTAATATGACCAATGTAAACAAACTGGCAGGAGCGCTTATAGTATTTTTAATGCTGGGTAGTACAGCGACTTTTGCACAGGAGCAACAGGCGCCGGAGCAACAACAGCAATCGGCTGAAGTAACCGATGCCGAATTGACCAAATTTGTACAGGCGCTACAGGGCGTTCAACAAGTGGCGATGGAAGCACAACAAAAGATGATGCAGCTGGTGAAAGACGAAGGCATGGAATTTGCCCGTTTCAACGAGATTCACCAGGCTTCAGTAGATCCTGAAGTTGAGGTAGAAGCTACTCCCGAAGAAAAAGCGACCCACAAAAAGATCATAGGGCAATTTGAATCTATGCAGGCGGGACTTCAGCAACAATTGGAGGAGTTCATCAGCCAACAGGGACTTACGCTGGAAAGATATGAGCAAATTGCGATGAGAATCCAGACTGATACGCAACTTCAACAGAGAATTCAGCAGATGCTACAGGGTTAAATTCTGAAATATTCCTATTAAAGGAGGCTGTTTTAAGAGCTACTAAAACCTCAATCTTAAGTAAATTCGGGCTGACAGGAACAGGGCTGTTAAGACAGCCTTTTTTTTATGTTGTTTTCTCCGGGTTTGTTAGCAGTATCCCAAAAATGACGGAGCGGGCTATAAAGTATCGTTAAAAAGTTTTGTTGGAAGATCCCTTTCTTTAATTTTAAAACACACTAAATCAGGACAGTGTAATTCACTCCTGATTTATGGATGCTTTAAAAAAGAAAAACTTACCAGTATGCTAGCAATGAATTACCGCGGTCCTTTCAGGATTCGTGCAGACCGTGACCGTCCTTTCCCAGAAATTGAGCATCCCGAAGATGCTATTGTAAAAGTAACCAGAAGTTGTATTTGCGGCTCAGACCTTCACCTGTATCACGGCCTCGTGCCCGATACCCGGGTGGGAACTACTTTTGGCCATGAATTTATAGGAGAAGTGGTAGATGTGGGCTCTTCAGTCACTAAAGTAAAGGTGGGCGACCAGGTGATGGTGCCTTTTAATATTGCCTGTGGTAAATGTGCATTTTGCAAGCAGGAAATGTACGGAATGTGCCATGAAGCAAATCCACAGTCTACCGCTGCCGGTGGAATTTTTGGGTACTCACATACTACAGGAGGTTACCATGGCGGGCAGGCAGAATACGTGCGGGTTCCTTATGCCAATGTTGGACCTACAGTGATCCCCGACTGGATGGATCCTGACGACGCCGTGCTCCTTACCGATGTGGTGCCCACAGGATACCAGGCAGCCGAAATGGGAGGCATTCAGGAAGGTGATACCGTGGTGGTATTTGGTGCCGGCCCAATAGGGATTATGGCAGCGAAATCGGCCTGGCTCTTTGGCGCAGGCAGAGTGATTGTGATAGACAAGCTCGATTACCGGCTTGAATTTGTAAAGGATTTTGCTCAATGCGAGGTGTATAATTTTACAGCACTTGAAGATCCGGTAGTATTCATTAAAAAAATCACAGATTCGCTTGGGGCCGATGTTTGTATAGATGCCGTGGGTGCCGAAGCTGCAGGAGATACTATGAATACGATGCTGGGGAGAAAGCTTCTCATACAGGGAGGCTCAACAACCGCGCTCCACTGGGCTATCAACTCGGTTAAAAAAGGCGGAATCGTATCAATAGTTGGGGTATATGGTCCTATTGATGCTTTAGTGCCCATTGGGAATGTGGTGAACAAGGGTATTACCATCAGGGCGAGCCAGGCTTCGGTAAAAAGGCTGCTGCCAAAAATGATAGAGCACGTAAAATCGGGAACAATCAAGCCGAAGGAAATGATCACGCACCGCATTCCGCTGGAAGAGGTGGCCGAAGGTTACCACATTTTCAGCAATAAGCTCGACAATTGTATAAAAACCGTGCTTATTCCGCCATCAGCATAAGAGCAGCATTTTAAATTAAAAAACAGAATTTATGATCGGAGATCAAACCAAACCCGAAGACTTCAAGAATGAAAGAGGGGGCGACCACAGCCATATAAAAGGATGGGGAATAGACCGGGATCCAAAAAATGATCCCACTTACCCCATGAAACATAGAACAGATGAAGAAATAGAAGGATATACCTGGGAACGGCCCGAGCAACAACCAGTGAATATTGAAGTGTTGCATTCGGTGGAACGGCCTAACATTCCGGCGGTTTTTGGAACAGCACAACCCCCCGAGGGGCTGAGTGGCGCTCTAAGACGTTTCGCCTTTAAGTACAGTGAATCGAGCTATGGGCGCTGGCTTCCGTTAGTAATGGCCGATAGGATTGGTGAAATTGAGGGCATTGTTGATGACCTTAAAAAAGGGCATATCCCCAACCTGTTTGCTGAACACGGCTTAAAATCTGAATGGAAGTACAACCGCAAAAAATTTGTACTAAAATCGGCAGTCACGGCAGCTGCATTTGCCGGCGTGCTGTTGTTTCTCACGCGAGATAAAAAAGATTAAGCTGAAGTTCATATTCGGTTAAAATTAAAACCCAGGTGTCAAAAATGCCATTTTTGACACCTGGGTTTTTTTCTCTTTATTCTAAGGGGGTAAATACTCCGAGGCTTGCCTCGTTAGTAAATGTTTAAAGTCTGAAAACGTGTTCTCCTATATAATGCTCCGTGGGCTTGCCCCGGAGAAATTTACTTTAGAAGGAAATTCTTCAGGTCTTCGTAATCCGAAATTTGAACAGCTTTCTTTTCCCGGTGTTTCAATGCTTCAATATCAGGCGGGAGCGGGATCTTTTTCCCAATCACATCTTCAATAGTTTCCAGGAACTTTACCGGGTGGGCCGTTTCAAGGAAAATTCCGTATTATGCTTCCGAAGGAATTCTTTGAGCCCCAAATATCCTACAGCGCCATGTGGATCCATTAAATATCCTGTGTCTTCATAGACCATCTTAACAATTTCCTTAGTTTGATCATCAGTATAACTGAAGGAAGACAGATGCGACTTCAGGTCCTCAAAATTATTGCTGAAAAGTTCCAGGATACGAATAAAATTGCTGGGGTCGCCAACATCCATGGCGTTAGAGATGGTCTGTACGCTGGCGGTTGGTTCATATTTCTGAGTTTGTAAAAATCGGGTGACCACGTTGTTCTCATTGTTGGCAGCTACAAAATGATCAATGGGTAGACCCATTTCTTTTGCGAGGAGTCCGGCACAAATATTTCCGAAGTTACCACTGGGTACCGAAAAAGCCAGTTTTTGATCTCTGTTTTTCACTTGTTCATAGGCCAGGAAATAATAGAACATTTGAGGCAGCCAACGCGCCACGTTGATTGAATTGGCCGAAGTGAGTTTTCTATGCTGCTGAATTTCGGAATCCAAAAATGCCATTTTCACCATGCTTTGACAGGCATCAAAAGAACCATCTACTTCGAGGGCGGTAATATTTTCGCCCAAAGTGGTGAGCTGTTTCTCCTGTATCTCACTCACTTTACCTTTAGGGTAGAGGATGACCACCTCAATACCTTTTACCTTCAGGAAGCCCCTGGCCACGGCGCCCCCGGTATCACCCGAGGTTGCCACAAGTACCGTAACTCCCGGAATGTTGCCTTTCTTTATGAAATAGCCCAGGGTGCCCGCCATAAATTTGGCACCTACATCTTTGAAGGCCAGGGTAAGGCCGTGGAACAATTCCAGTACGCCCACCTGCTCTTCAACGGGTTTTACTGGGAAGTCAAAATTTAGCGTATTTTCTATAATGCCAGCTAATTCGGCGGGAGGTATTTCTCCTTCCACAAACTGGCCGATTGCTTGCGTGGCAATTTCGGTTGGGGTAAGGGAAGAGATTTGTTGAAAGAATTGCTTCGGAAGTTTTTTTATTTCCTTCGGAAAATACAGCCCTTTATTGGGTCCCAAACCATTGAGCACCGCCGTTTCAAAACTTACTTTGTGGTTTTTGTCGTTTAAGCTGAAGTACTTCATGATATGATTTTTACGCCTTCATTCCCTATGTTAGAGAGGTGAAGATCAAAGTCTATTTCCTTTTCCTGGTAGTATTTCTGGATAGCTGCTCCCGTTTGTTTGGCTGAAGCCTCGCCTTTACACATCGCAAAGACCGAGGGCCCCGAGCCGGAAATGCCAAATCCCAAAGCGCCGCTCTCCCGGGCTATGATCTTAAGCTCGTCAAAAAAGGGAATTAAAATAGAACGTACAGGTTCTACAATTTCATCTTTAAGGCTTCTGCCCAAAAGATCGTAGTCATTGGAGTACAGAGCACTCACAAAAGCGCCTAAATTTCCCCACTGTTTTACAGCTTTTTGAAGGCTGATGCTCTGCCTGATGATTGAACGGGAATCCATAGTCTTTACTTCAATTAACGGGTGCAGGATCACCATGCGCAGATCTTGCGGAGTGGGCAGGTGAATTACTTCAAGCGGCTCGTAACTTCTTATGAGGTTAAAGCCGCCCAAAAGTGCCGGTGCGACGTTATCGGCATGTGCATTTCCGCTGGCAAGGCGTTCCCCTTCCATAGCAAAGGGAATAAGTTCTTCGGGAGAAAAGGGCTCGTTTAGAAGTTTATTGACGGCAAAAACTGCTCCTGCCGAGCTTGCTGCACTGCTTCCAATCCCGCTACCTGCTTTGATCTTCTTATAGATCTCGATATCAAAACCCTGTTGCGAATTCAAATGCTTCAGGAGCGCACGAACGGCCACTCCGGCTACATTTTTGTCTGCTTCCCTAGGAAGGTCCTGCCCGGTGATCTTTGTTATTCTTATCTCGCCTGTAGCATTCTTCCGAAGCAACATTTCATCACCTATAGACTTCAGGCAACAACCCAGCACGTCAAAACCGCACGAGAGATTTGCAACAGTTGCCGGGGCAAATATTTTGATTTCGTCCATGGCCTATTTTTTTCCGATTCTTATGATGTCGGCGAAGATCCCGGAGGCAGTGACATCTGCACCGGCACCTGCTCCCTTCACGATCAATGGCTGCTGGCTGTAGCGATCTGTAAAGAAAAGTACAATGTTGTCACTCCCGCTCAAATTATAGAATGGATGCTCGGGGCCTACTTGTTGTAGCCCTACACTGGCCTTGCCATTTTCAAGCTGGGCCACATACTTTAACTGGGCATTGTTCTGGGCGGCATTGTCATAGATCTCTTTGAACTTAGGTTCGTCTTTCTTTAAAATCTCAAAGAATTCTTCATTAGAACCGGCTTCGAGGCTCTCTTTGGAAAGGAAACTCTTATTCTCTATATCTTCAAGTTCCATCTGGAGTCCGCTTTCGCGGGAAAGGATGAGTATTTTCCGGGCCACGTCTACCCCGCTAAGGTCAATGGTAGGATCGGGTTCGGTATAGCCTTCTTTCATCGCTTTTTCTACCACCTTGTAGAAAGGTTCTGAAGCATCATAGTTGTTAAAGACAAAATTGAGGCTGCCCGAAAGCACCGCCTGAATTTTAGTGATTCTATCTCCCGAAGCCACGAGGTTCTTAAGCGTATCTATAATGGGCAAGCCTGCACCCACGTTGGTTTCGTATAAAAAGGAAGCGCCGTATTCCCGTGATAGATCCTGCAGTCTTGAGTAGCTCTTAAATTCCTGGGAACAGGCAATTTTATTACAGGTCACCACCGAAATTGAGTGGGAGAGGTAATGGTCATATAGCGAGGAAATCTCAGGACTGGCTGTGTTATCCACAAAAATGCTGTTGCGAAGGTTCAGGGATTTTACCTGCTCAAAAAAGGCATTTTTGTCACCTTTTTCTCCGTTATCAAGAAGTTGTTTCCAGTTTTCGAGATCCAGACCGTTCTCGTCAAAAACCATCTTTTTGGAGTTGGAGAGGCCGAGGATCCTTACTTTAAGCCGAAGTTTTTCCAGAAGATAAGCTTCCTGGTTTTTTAACTGGTTGAGCAGTTTACTACCCACATTGCCCACCCCTGTGATAAAGAGGTTGAGTTCTTTTGAAGGCACTTCAAAGAATTGTTCGTGAAGCACATTGAGGGCTTTGGTTACATCTTTTTTAGCGATAACTGCTGAAATATTGCGTTCTGATGAGCCCTGCGCTATGGCCCTGATGTTGATATTGTTATTGCCCAGCGCACTGAACATTTTTCCGCTTAGCCCGTGATGGCTCTTCATGCGGTCGCCCACCAACGCAACAATGGCGATATTATCTTCAATCTCCACACTTTTAATTTTTCCCGACTGTATCTCTACCTCAAAAGCTTCATTGAGCGCATCTTTTGCAGCCTGGGCTTCATCCTCTTTTAGAGCAAGGCAAATGCTGTGTTCCGAAGAAGCCTGTGTGATTAAGACCACACTTATGTTCACGTGGAATAACGCCTCGAAGCAGCGTTTTGAAAATCCGGCTACTCCCACCATTCCGCTGCCTTCAATATTGATCAATTTTACAGCGTCAATATGTGTGATGCCGGTAACCCATCTAAAGTTTTCTTTACATCCTTTAGAAATCACGGTGCCTGCTGCTTCAGGCTTAAAAGTATTTTTGATATTGATCTTGATCTCATTCTTTAGAAGTGGCTGAAGCGTGGGAGGATATAGAACTTTTGCCCCAAAATGCGAAAGCTCCATGGCCTCTTCATAAGAGATATTCTTTAAAGCATAAGCCTGCGGCACTATACTGGGGTTGGCGGTATACATTCCGTCTACATCGGTGTAAACCTTGAGGGTTTGTAAATTGAGCGCACCAGCAAAGATCGCTGCAGTAAAATCTGACCCGCCCCGGCCAAGGGTGCTGGGAACGCCTTGTTCATTGCGGGCTACAAACCCGGGTACGACAAAGAGTTTTGCTTTATTTTGGTTAAAGAGATCCTGGATGTTTTTATAAGTCTTTTCGTAGTTCACCTGAATTTTCTCCTGCGTATTTCTGCAAACAATAAGCTCCCGGCTGTCAACAAACAGCACGTCTTCTTGCAGGCTTTTGAAGTATTCAGCAATAATGAGCGAGGATAGAATTTCTCCAAAACCTGAAATTACGTGTCGGGTACGATCAGATAGCTCATTTAGCAGGTAAACCCCTTCATAAAGGGTTTCCAGGCGGTTAAATTCATTTTTTACACGGGCAAGGATCCGGCTTTGATCTTTTACCTGGATTAATTCTTTGACGACATTAAGATGTCTTTTTTCATTTTTTTCAAGCAGGTCTTTATAGGAAGCGTCTTCATTTGCGGCGAGTTCGGCCATTTGCAGCAGTTCATTGGTGACGCCGCCAAAAGCTGAAAACACAGCGATGGTATTATCGGTATTAACATGATCTTGAACAATCTTGGAAACGAGTTTAATATTTTTCGAAGAGGCAACAGACGAGCCCCCGAATTTCAGGATATTCATAAGGTTGGATTTTTAAGACTATAAATGATTTAGTGTCTTGTTTAAAAACAAGAAGGTATGCGGACGGAAATATTTTAGATCACTACCCCCAAGGGGTAATCATAATCATTGTAGTAATAGTCATCGTGGCAACAGTCCCTGTCGCGGAAAGAAATAGATTATATGTGGACTGTTTATTGCTCATGTATGGCTTACAGTTGGTGAATATATTCAATATTTTCAATTAAAGAAATTTATAAAAGTATTTTTTCGTAAAAAACTGTAGTTTGTTTATTATTTCAGTCTTTTTTGTATAAAGTGAACAGCTTTTCCGAAGAACTTTTAAAGATGCTCATGCCAGGATTGCAAAGTGTAGGGGTGCTTAGCCGAAGACTATTAAGGAAATATTAATTAGGGTTTTTATGAGGGTATTTAGCATAGCATTAACGGAGATTGCAATCTTATCTGGGTACTTTGAAAAAAACTTAAAAAAAGAGCTATTATGAAATTAAAGAAATTTTATCTTTTAATGTTGCCAATGATTCTAAGTCTCGGATTAGTGGCGTGTAGTGATGATGATGATGGGGGGGTAGATCCCGATCTTCCACCAACCGGAGCTATTGTTGTAGATGAGCAGGTAACTGTGCAGGATGGTACCTTAACTATCAATTCAGTAAACATTAGTGAAGACGGATGGGTGGTAATTCACCGTGATAATAACGGAGCACCTGTAGTGCCTGGAATTATCTCTGTTCCCAAACAAATTGATGATGGGCCTACCACTAATGTGACTATTGAATTAAAAGATGGTGAGCAGGTACAAAACGGAGAAATCCTATGGGTAATGCTTCACGTAGATAACGGGCAGAGCGGCGTGTACGAATTTGATACCGTTAACGGTGTTGATGCGCCTGTTACCGATTTACAGGGAGATATTGTAACCGTACCCTTTACTGTAGTTGTAGAAGGTGATGATGTTTTGCTTACTGCTGCCGACCAGGATTTAGTGAACGGGGTAGTGTATGTTGAATCTATTACTCTTGAAGAAGATGGGTATGTGGTGATCCACGAATCTAATGACGCCGGAGACGGCCCTCAGGTTCCTGAAATCATTTCACAACCTGTTTATCTTGAAGCCGGTGCGTATGCTAATGTAGGAGTGCCATTAAAAGAAGACGCCACTGTTGAAGCCGGAGATGTTTTATGGGTAATGCTCCATGAAGATACCGGGGAAGAGGGTGTTTATGAATTTGATGGAGAGAATGGACTTGACAGTCCCCTTACAAAAGATGGGGATATTGTGGTTACCCCAATTACCATTAATGATGTGACTGAAGCACCAATGAGCGGTATGCTTACAGTAAATGACCAGCCTATTGTTGACAACACTATTACTGTTGAAAGCATCAATGTTGATATGGATGGATGGGTTGTAGTTCATGCTACTAATGAAGCCGGAGACGGACCTCAGGTTCCCGAAATTATTTCTGAACCTGTATACCTTGAAGCCGGAGACAACACCGATGTTGTAGTGACTTTTGAAGAAGATGCCAATGTTGCTGCAGGAGATACCGTTTGGGTAATGCTGCATGACGACACAGGAGTGGAAGAAGTCTATGAGTTTGACAACATGAACGGGCTTGATTTGCCTCTGTTTGATGATGACGGAATCATTGTTACTCCAATCACTCTTGAATAGTAAAATAATTGCTAATATTGAAAGGCTGCCTGTTTTGGCGGCCTTTTTTTATTCTAAGGGGGTAAATACTCCGAGGCTTGCCTCGTTAGTAAATGTTTAAAGTCTGAAAACGTGTTCTCCTATATAATGCTCCGTGGGCTTGCCCCGGAGAAATTTACTCCTGAATTTTAACTTAACCTGAAGCAGTTCAGCTACTCTTAAATATTTAAGCTAAAAATCAATAATTAGTTCATCTTTACTCCAAAAATGGCATTTTTGAAAAGGATTTTCCGCAAGGTTCAAAACACGGCTTAGTGAGCAAATTTCTTCCAGACGCCGGTGGCCGATTTTATGATCAACAACATTAAGATCCCAACGGCCAGGCCTGTGAGGAACTCTACCAGAATTCCCGGTAAGCTGGGAAGAAGGTCATGCATAAAATGAATATTATGAACAAAGATACCTCCCGAAACCAGGAGTAAAGCTATAGTTCCAATCACCGAAAGGCTTTTAATGACCTTGGGCAGGGCACTAACCAAAAAACCTCCTATTTTGTCTGAGATACTGTCTTTTCGATCATTAAGATCAATGAGTTTTGCCCCAAATTCATCCATTCTTACAATGAGGGCCACAATACCGTACACGCCCACGGTAGCTATAAAAGCAATGACGGTTACCACAAGAATTTGCGTGACCAGGGTTTCATTGGCAACACTTCCCAACGCAATAATGACGATCTCAACTGAAAGTATAAAATCGGTTAAAATAGCCGATTTGATCTTTTCTTTTTCGATCCTTAAAATCTCTTCTTCGGAAAGTTTTTCGAGTTTAGGTGCATCAGTTTCATGAGCATGAGGAAAGAAATATTCATAGATCTTCTCTGCACCTTCATATGCCAGATATAATCCGCCAATGATCAGGATCACGGTCACTGCAGCGGGCAGAAAAGCGCTTAGCAAGAAGGCGAGGGGCAGGATGATCAACTTGTTCAAAAAGGAACCTTTTGTGATTGCCCATAACACCGGCAATTCACGGGAAGACATGAAGCCGGAGGCCTTTTCGGCATTCACAGCAAGGTCGTCACCAAGAATTCCTGCGGTTTTCTTTCCGGCGACTTTAGACATCATGGCTACGTCGTCCATTAAAGTGGCAATATCATCTAAAAGAGCAAAAAATCCTGAAGCCATAGTTGATTATAATTTTTTGCAGGCAAGATAAGCGGTTTTTGGAAATTTCAGGAGCAATAGCAGAGGAGTTGATTCATCTTCACATAACTTTATAACTAATAAAGGAAGGAGCTCTCTTAAAGCAGCTGGAAAATCACTGCTGAAAAATGCCATTTTTGAGAGGTAACCTGAAGTGGCTTTACTCGCACATAAAATGTCTTTTCCGAAGAATTAAAAAGTCTTTATTGGACAATTTTGAGGAAGAGTGCTATTCTTCAGCAAAATTATTTAAAAGCTAATTGCCTAAAGAATAGCCCGGGCCCTGCGATGACGAAATTGTGAGAGCAGTTCAAGTTTGCTGTTGTTGCGACAAATCTGGTACTTATTTACAAGAGAATCTTGTGATGTGCTACCTGTCGATAATACTTCCGATCTCATTCCTACCGGGGGTTTCCCACAGGGCGTGGCCTCGTATTTTTCCCAGTCTGTAAATAACATGCTGACTCCGGACAGGCTGATAATGGTGAAAATTATAATTCTTTGTATAGCTTTCATAACTGTGAATAGGTTTGATGCTGGTTTGGTTGATGGTTGTAGATTAGAGGGGTTTTGGTTGCTTACTCCACCACGGTATTGATACGGCTGAAGGAGCTGAGCAAGATTTTATAATAAATTCCTATTAAAAGGAGATGTATGATTAAAGAAAGAATCTGATTCCAGAAATCGGTTAGATAAAAGCCCATTTTTGCAGCGAGAAGAGTAGCTGTAGCAATGAATGCGGCAAGAATAAAAAATGCAACAATAGTTTTAAGACTGGCAACAAGAGATAGCGAGATCACACGCTTTAGATAATCTTTGCCGTCGCCATTCTGGTTGATCTCGAAAGTCTTTCCCATTCCCCAGGAGATCGCAGCGAGAGCAACGATTAGCTTCACATATAGCGACCACACGGGAACATCTACAGAATTTGCTGGGAAGTTGTACAAAAGGGCCAAAAGCAGAAGATGGGCCAAAAAATATTTAAACGCAATGAAATCTGAAAGCTCACCGTGGGCCAGGAGCTTTTCAAGCCTTTTAATCTTAAACCAAATCATAATCTTTTTATTCTTAAGTCGGTGACTTACAAAAAAACTCTGGTAGGGAGGTCATCGGCCTTTACATTCGGCAGAATTCACATAGAGTCGTAAGTCTAACAGCTGTAGGGAGTGCTGTTGCTTCAGGTGACAGGACAGGGATCTTTAGAAATATCTTCAGAAGAAATTGTCCTATTAAATTCGCGACAATATAGATAGAAAATTTGAAATTATTTAGGGGTTGGTAAAAATTTATGAGCTGGTTAAAAGTAAGTTATGAGGCAAGGAAATTTCGAAGCTACTCCAGGCCTCTCCAGGTAATAGTCCAAAGAAAAGCTTAGATGTAGACATAAGGAGGCCTTCGCCGAATTTTAACTGCTTGGGTGGTGTGCGATAAATTAGCTAATGATCATTAAAGTTCTGTAACTCCAATGATGTTTACAACCGAAAAAATACTATTAGGATCGGGAATTTCAATCATTTCATATTCACCTGTTGAAGGCCTGTACTTAAAAAGGTGTTTTTTATTATCAGCTCCTATCAGTTCTGCAAATTCTTTTGCCTCTTTATTGTAAAAGGTTTTATGAGCAAAGTTAAGGGTTGAAATGCGTGGCACTTTAGAGATTTCCTTCACTGTACCATCCTGCACGTTGAAAGTTACCGGCCTCACTTCTGCCATTAAATTGGAGTTGGAGTTTGGTACCGGTGAAAATCCGAAGAGTGTATGGCCATTCCCGCTGTATCCAAGGTTGGTGATCCCGGCTTCCCGGCCCGTGACCGGAAGAACTTCTGCAGCGTCATTTTCAAGATCGATTTCCAGAAGATCGGGATCCCAATTGCTGTTTTTGAGGGTTACGGCATATATTTTTTGACCTATGAGGCTTGTGGAATATACATTGGAATAGCCCATGGAATGTAGATCAACTTCAGAAGTTGTGGTCACCTTAAAAGTATCCGGTTCGATTCTAACCACTTTAACAGGCTTAACACTGGTGGGCAAATCCAGGTCTTCCCGTGTAATTCCTACAAGATTTTTGCTTTCTTCATCCCAGTCTAAAGACATCAATGCTGTATTCTCTCCAAATTCTTCCGGAAAATCAAGAATAGCCGAAACAGTTTTACCCGATTGTTTATCGTAGATATAAAGAATACCTTTTGGAGGGTCAAAACGGTGTTCATAGATGAAGATCTTTGACCCCGATGAGGTAACCGAATTAAAGATGGTATTAAATTCAATACCGGGAATTCTATCTGTCTGGGTCACCTGGCCCGTATTATTTCCAATGGTATACAGCGTGCCATCGTTCTGTAGCGCGATGTAATCAAAGGAGTCTACAGCCTCTTCGGGAGTTTCAGATGGCTTTTCTTCTTCTGCGGAAGAATCTTCTTCTGAGCAGGAAAATAGAAAAACAAGTAAGGCGGACATAAGCAGTGACCTGAATATTTTTGAAAACATACATCCAAATTTATGGAGGTCAATGTAATTAATTTACAGGTATATAGATGTGAAATCTTCTGAAATATTTTCCTGAATGGAGTGTCAAAAATGGCATTTTTCAGGAGTATTTTTTACAGGATCAATTTGCTGAATTCTGATTTTTTTTAGAGTATCTTAAAGATGAAAATCGTGCAGAATTATTTAAAGTAAACTTTCTGCCCGGTACTTCGTAATGCCAAATTTTCCTGTATTTCAAGAAATCATCTTAAAGGACAACTTTTAATCGAAATCAAATTCTTCAGAATGTATTCTTGCTTTTGGGATTTTGAGCGCTTTAAGTTCTTTGCAAACAGCTTTCCGCATTTTCCTGGGTCCGCAGAAAAAGATGTCACTGTGTTGGATTTCAGGATGATCTGCGGGATGAAAGTAGCCGTCGGTTTCCTGGGAGATCACTTCTACATGAAATTGTGGCATTTTCTTTTCTAAGGCTTCAAAAGTTGATATATGTGTCGCTGCGGCGGCATTTTGCACGCAATAATATAATTTTACGCTCAGGGAATCATCGGGATGGCTAAGCAGGTAGTTGGCCCAACTAAGAAAAGGAGCAATTCCCACGCCGCCACCCAGCCAAACCTGCTGTTTGCTGGCAGTCTCAAAATTAAACCGGCCGTATGGGCCTTCAAGTAAAGCCGGGGTATTAGGTTTGATTAGGGCATATAGCCGGTGGGTGTAATCTCCCAAAGATTTTACCA
The DNA here is from genome assembly GCF_049569215.1 of Salinimicrobium sp. TIG7-5_MAKvit. Classification (GTDB taxonomy): domain Bacteria; phylum Bacteroidota; class Bacteroidia; order Flavobacteriales; family Flavobacteriaceae; genus Salinimicrobium; species Salinimicrobium profundisediminis. The sequence goes on from NZ_CP145903.1 coordinate 2,257,376, forward strand.
TGATGGTTATTTTCCCATCCAGGCTGTGATCACAAATGGTAAAAGGATGGCTCTCTGCCGAAATATCTTCAGAAAGAAAGGAAAAGAAGTAAAACTGCCCGGGCCGGAAATGCGTCTCTGTTTTCTTTTTTGGCTGAAGTTCAATTTCTACAATATTGTTGTTTAAATACCGGACTCCCGTGACTGAATACAGACTTTTCTTTTTTACAAGATCGAATAAAACCGACTTGTACAACCAGGCCGAAATGCCACCAACTGACAGCAGTCCCATATAGATGCCAAGGGCAGGGTTTTCAGAAAAAAAGATCCCCTGAAAGAAGATATGCGCTACTCCTAAAATAAAGAAAAAACCCATGAACTTATGGGAGATCTTCCATTTATCATACGGGATCTTTACAGCCAGGGTTAAGATCACAAGTAATAACATTCCCCAAAGTGACCAGCTGCCAAGGTCAATTTCCATGCGACGGTGAAGGGGGAACAGGTACCATAGAGTTTTGGGAACATCAGTTGGGATCCACCTAAGCGCGAGGAAAATTGGATGCGCCAGGATCAAAAAGAAGGCAAATTTCCCGGTGGTGCGGTGCATTTTGTACACCTTGTCTAGGCCTCCAAACCAGTTTTCGAGGAATGTTAACCGGCAAGTTAATATTAAGCTGAGGGCAAGCAAGGCAAAGCCGGTGAGGGAAAATAACTGACTAGCATATACAAGAAAAGGAGTGGCATTGTGCTTTACCGTAGTTTCGGGATAGGAGAGCATCCACAGCGGGATAACCAGCAGCGCAATTCCCCAAAAAATAATAGCACCTGGGTGTTTTCCTGTCAGCCTGTTTGTTCCGGGGCTGGTGGTGAGGTTATAGGGCAACATATCTTATAGCTTAGTGATTTTCATACTAATGCACAGCAGTACCACTGCTGTTTATAAGATGTCCTGAAAGGGTGGAAGGATTCTTGTAAAAACCAATGTGTATTACCACATTGATCAGCACTCTAAAATTACAACAAAAACCTAATTGAGGAGATGGAAACAGGAGGAAATTCTTCCTTGAAAAAGGTCTCCAAAAATGGCATTTTTGGAGACTGCCTACACTTACTGTAGCAGTGTTTGTACACTATGTTTTAGTAAGATTAGTTATTTAATTGTTTTGCTATGTTCCTTGATATTTTCAGGATTGAGAATATTTTTCGTCAAACTTCTTCCTGGCATACTCATTAAACTCCTGTATTTCATTTTCAGTCATTTTGGTTTTTAAAGAATCTAATTGAATACTCCATTTAGTTCCGTAGGGAGCCATTATAAGCGAATCTGGTTGGTTTTCCCAGTAATCTGCCTCCTCCAATATTTTATCAATGGAGTATTTAGCTAACTCTAAATTAGAAGCAATATCGGGAGTATCTTCTTTTGAGGATGATTTATTATTAGAGTTACAACTAAAAAAGGCAAGAGCTACTGCGAAGACAAGGAATTTTTTCATGCTTACAATCTTTGATGATTAAGAGTTATCTAAAGTTATACTTTTCTGGCATTTAATAATTTCAGCTCATGTTAAAATTAATTATTGATTTTCAATTAGTTGGACCTTGGTTTTTGTTCTAATACTCTACTTCTACATTAATTGATTGTGCTCCTTCCACTTCTTCCCATTTTCCCAGGCTGCTTCCTCTCATATAAGCATTTCCTTTAGTGAGGATAGCTCCCATAAAAACTTTACGTGGTTTTTTAGCATCTGGTATGATTTCCACTCCAACAAAAAAGTCCTCTTCAAGGTAAACGGAGTATTTCGTAAGGTCAATGTTCACCCACCCCTGCTCAATAAGTTTACGTTGAATAATATTTTCAAAGATTATTCTATCTCCAGGTCGGTCGTCCAGGTTCTCATAAAAATTTATTCTTATATAGGCACTATCTGCTTCAAAGCCACGTCTCATATAAAAATTCACATCTTTAACTCTAACAGTTTTATTGTTTGGAATTTTAATTTGTTTGGCACTTTCGATAACGTCCATTTCTGTTGAGATGGTACTCATCCATAATAGTGGGTTGTAACTTTTAACTCCTATTTTCTTATTTTTCTTCTTCCTGTTAGTCACTATAACCTCAGATAATTTATTTTCATTGGGCTGAAGTTGAATCACCAGGTTTTTGGAGGTTTTAATGGGAATTCTTACCGTTTGATAATTCACGTGACTAATGGTAAGGCTATCGCTTGCAAAGGCTCTAGGAAATTTGATCTTAAATTTTCCATCCAGGTTTGAAACTGTACCTTTATTTTTATTGACCACGCCCATATTCGCAAATTCAACAGGTTTATTGGTTTCGGAGTCAATGAGTAGTCCGCTAATTTCAATTTCCTGCGAAAAGGCAGAAAGGCTTAGATATAGGGAAACAACTAAGGTGGAAAAAGATTTTTTCATGTTTGGAGTTTGTGTTTAGTGAATCAGATGTTGCAACCGGCAAGTTTCCTGATTCAGGATTGATTTAAACAATGTTTTTTATATGGTGTGCCTGTTGCACAAGATACCAGAAAATGCTAATTTTCTGATATGCAAGGCAAGAAAAATTATCAGGAAAAACTCTTCACTTCCTTCCGTCTTAGTGACCGGATTCCAAAAGAAAATTTTTACAGACGTTTAAAAGAAGCCCTGAACCTGGAGTTTCTTTATCCCCTTACCCAGAAGTTTTATGGAGATAGCGGGCAGAAAAGCATCGATCCGGTGGTCTTTTTCAAGATCTGCCTGGTGGGATACCTGGAGAACATCACTACGGATCGTGGAGTCATGAACCACTGCGCAATGCGGTTGGATATCCTCTATTTTTTAGGCTATGATGTAGACGAAGAATTGCCCTGGCACAGTACGATAAGCCGTACCCGCCAGCTTTTCCCTGAAGATATTTTCGAGGAAGTCTTCACCAAAGTTTTAAAGCTTTGTATTGATACAGGACTGGTAAGCGGCCATACACAGGCAATTGATTCGGCCCCTGTAAAGGCCAATGCTTCTATGGACAGCCTGGAGATCAAAGTCCCGGCAGAAGACCTCGAGGAGCATCTTTCTAAAGTGCGGGTACAAAGCAGCAGAGATCGAAAGGCTAAAGAGAATAAAGCTTCTGAAGAACAGCAGAAGATCACAGCAAGTAAGAAAGAACTCCAGGAAATAAAGAGCCGGAACAAAAAATGGAGTCAGGACCAGGACATGCGCCCCGGTGCCAAAAACAAAGGCAGCAGGTATACCAGCAACAAAACACATTACAGCCCCACCGATCCCGATGCCCGGATTAGTGTAAAACCCGGGAAGGCCAGAAAACTGAACTACCTGTGCAACCTGGCAGTAGATATTGAAGCACACGTCATTACTGATGTTCGGGCTTATCACGCAGATAAAAAAGATACTAAATACCTGCAGGATACTGCCACAAGGCTCAACAGGCGCCTGCGTCGTGAAGGTTTGATATGGGAAAATGTACTGGCAGATGCCGGTTACAGCAGTGGAGAGAATTATGCATACTTCGAGAAAAAAGGCCTTACCACTTATATCCCTCCGCACGGAACCTATAAAGGCGGACCTGAAAGATTTGAATATATCAAAGAAGGGAATTACTGGCTGTGCCCACAAGGTAAGAAAGTGACCTTCCGAAAGCAGAAGATGGAAAATGGCAATCTAAAAGACAATTATTTTACCACACGTGCCGATTGTAAAGGCTGTCCCATAAAGCAGGCCTGTATTGGTAAGAGCCATGAAAAAAGGATCAACATTACCGCTTATAGAGAGGAGTACGAAAGGAATATTGAACGGGTAAAGAGCAGGCGTGGCCGCTACATGAAAGGCAAACGCCAAAGCACTGTAGAACCTGTTTTTGGTACGCTAAAGGAGTTCCTGGGGCTTCGGAAGGTGAATACCATTGGAATCAAACAGGCCAATAAGTGCATGCACCTGGCCGCCATCGCTTATAACCTAAAGAAATACCTGAAATTCACCCATAAAAGAATGAAATCCGGGGCAGGACAGCTTGCCTTGCTGTTTTCACCAAAAACCTACTACAGGAATCTCACAGTTCAATTTTAAGGAACCTGAATTTTGCTCACAGCCCACCGAATCTATAAAAGAAAAACCGCTTAAAGCGGCTTATTGGTATCAGGAATTTTCGAAATTAACGGCTTGCGCAACGGTTACTGGTGTAGGACATAGTTTTTTTATCAGAAATATGATTGCGAGAATTTCTATGGCCGTGAAAATTGGCCTGTAACTCCCGTAAAGAATACTGTTATTACTCGTGAGATTAACTATGTCGTTACCTAATAAGTAATCAAATAAATTGTGACCAACATGAACTCCTAATGGCACCCATAAACTTTTATATTCAATGAATAGATAAGCGTATAATGTTCCAAACATAAAAGTAGATGTGAGAATCAAATAATCCTGGTAATACTGGAAATGAGGTAGTGTGAAAATAAAGGAGGACAGTACGATGAATAGAATTTTAATTCCCTTTAATGCTTTTCCAATGGTCTCATAAAAATAATGTCTAAAGACCAATTCTTCAAAGAGAGCTGCTATAAATATACCAATGAGATAAAAAGGAATTATGGTGAAATTATATCCTGAATTAACATTGAAAATTTGAGTGTCATTCTCAAATAAGAGAGCTGTCAACTCAATAGCAAGTTCAACAAAGAAGGTCAGGAGCGTACCCGTCAGGAAAATTTTAAGGTATACAGGCTTAAATGGATTTTCTATTTTTTGATATTTATAAATAAGAGCAGTGCCGGCCAAAAGAATTAGAGGTTCAATAAATATTGTCAATTTCCCGTAACTGTTTTCAAAATCAGATTCTTGAAACCCTATTAGGAAGAGCACTAATACATACAGAAGTAGAAGTATCAATAAAAACAGAATTCCTAAAATGAACTTAATAAGGTACTTCAATTTAAATTCTGAGTTTTTAATGTTGACTGCTGTCAATTGTTGATGAGGTCGAATGAGTTTATAATTTCACTCTATTTTTTATTTTTTGTTTGTGCGATTGTAAGCTCCCCCTAATTAGAACTGCTTGATGATATAAAATTATTGTTTTTGGTTTTATCTGTAGTTGCTATTAGAGAATTAAATTCTGCATATTCTATTGGAGCCATTTTTCCTAATGCATCGTGAGGTCTTTGATTATTGTAATCATCCATCCATACCTGTGTTTGTTCTCGTACCTGATCCAGATCTTCAAAAATGTATTTATTTAAAACTCCTCTTCTATAACTTCCATTGAATCGTTCAATAAAAGCATTCTGTGTAGGTTTTCCTGGTTGGATATATTTGAAGTTGATTCCATGCATCTGACTCCATTCTGAAGCTATTTTAGCAATAAACTCAGGACCATTGTCCATTCTTATTTTCTGAGGTTTTGTTCTTCGATTAATTAGGTGGTTTAATACCCAAATAACTCTATTGCTGGGCAAGGAAAAATCTACTTCTATGTGAAGTGCCTCCCGGTTATAATCATCAATAATAGTAAAGGCCCTAAACCTTCTTTTATTATCCAGGACATCTGTCACAAAATCCATACTCCAGGTATGATTAAGGGTCTCAGGTACTTCTAAGGGTTCTTTTACTCTTGCTGGTAATCTTTTCTTCACTTTACGCCTTAAGCTTAAGCCAAGGTTTTTATAGACACGATAAACTCTTTTATGGTTCCACGGCTTTCCTTCCTTACGCAGTCGCTCATAAGCCATCCAAAAACCTTCCTCACTATACTTCTCTGCCTTTTGCTGTAAGGCTTCTTCTATGGGTTTATCATCTTTAGGGAGAGGTTTATAATAAAACACACTCTTGCTCATTTTTAAAACACGGCACGCCCTGCTTATACCGTAATGAGCAAGTTCTTTAGCTATGGTTCGCTTACGGCAAGGCTTTAGAGCTTTTTTTCGATGATCTCTTTAGCCATCTCATGATCCAAAGAAAGGGTGGCATACATTTGCTTGAGTCGACGATTCTCTTCCTCAAGTTCTTTGAGTCGCTTAAGCTCTTTGCCATTCATTCCGCTAAAACGTTCTCGCCATTTGTAAAAAGCAGCGGTGCTTACACCATATTCACGACTGATCTCGGCAGCTGTTTTACCGTTATCGAATTCTTTGAGGATCTTAGAGATTTGCTGAGGGGAAAATTTACTTTTTTTCATACTGTTTAAAATTAAGAGTTATTATACTTTTAAACAGTTCGGTTTTAAGGGAAGCTTACACGATCTCTTCCCTTGATGTTAGCCGAAAAATTTAGGTTCCTTCAAATGAATAACTACACCCAACGGTCTCGTGTATGAGAAGTAGCAGATTTTAAACATTATTTTTTCGGTTTATAACCAGACCTTTATTTTGTTATTATATTTCCTTTAGGTGCTTTAACCACTATTATTTATATACGTCACTGTGGCTGGTTATTTTTTTCTTTTTTTCTGAATAGACTTCGTTTAGATTCCGAGTGAATTTTTCTAACTCCTCTGTGATGGTCTTAATATAACCAGAATATTCTAAGAGTTTTTTTGAAGATAATTCTTTCTCAGATTCAATTAAATTAATCATGCCCAGCATAGAAGTTACAGGTCTTCTTAAAACGTGCGAGATATCAAAGGCAATCTGCTCAAGAGTAGCCTCATATTCGTAATGGTGATTAATATCAATAAATGCCCCGTAGATTATGGTTTTTCCATTTATAGATTTATCTGGTTGTCCATAAATAGCATGCCAACTGTAACCTGAACCAATCTGCACGCGATATTCATGGTATAATCTTTCATTATTTTTTACTGAAAGTAATATAGCTTCCTGGAAAGCAGGAATATCATCTGAATGTATTAAAGACAAACCAATTGTAGGATCCTCAATCCATTGATCGAAATTTATATTGGGATGGATCTTTTTTATGCCCTTACTTAGAAACAAGAACCTCATATCACCAGAATCTGAAACTTCTAATTCAAAAATCCCTAATTGAATATTTTGTGTGATTTTAATCAATCTCTCATTAGTTAGTTTGACAGATGCATTGAGGATTTTAAAGGTTTTGTGTGTTTCCATTATATCCATTGCCTTTTTTGCAAGAATTTGAAGTGCTCGCTTTTGTTTTTCAGAGAAATCTCTGGGCTTTCGGTCAATAATGCACAATGTGCCCAGTACGTGGTTTTTTTCTGTTACTAATGGAGCTCCCGCATAGAATCTAATATTTGGGTCTCCCAAAACCAGTTTGTTATCTATAAACCGGGTATCTTTCAACGCATCATTAACCACCAGTACTTCGTCTGGTTTGTGCAATGCATGTTGGCAAAAAGAATCTTCTATTTTAGTTTCGTTTACTTCAAGTCCTTTATTAGACTTAAACCACTGTCGTTGATCATCCAGAATAGTAATAAGAGATATTGGTGTGTCGCAAATAAGGGATGCAAGTTCCGTAATATCGTCTAGCTCCTCATCAGGTGGAGTATCAAAGAGTTTATATGAATTTACTTCTTCTAACCTAGTATCTGTTCTCATTATATTCTCCTTTTATTTTAAATAAATCATCCCGGGAAAGTGGTTTTACAATATAATCTAAGACGCATTTATATGACCTGGATTTTTCTATATCAAATTGATCAATAGAAGAGCTAACTATAAAAACAGGAATCTTATGTCTATATAAGGTTTCAGAAAATTCATCTAAAAACTCCCATCCATTAATTTCGGGCATATTTAAATCAAGTAAAATAATTTCGGGCATTAAGTCTCCCGACTGTATTATATCGGTTAGTCCTTTCAATGCTTGCTGTCCATCATTATAAATAAGAACGTTTTCGAAAATATCATGTTGACGAATTATTTTTGTCGTGATTGTAACAAATATTGCATCGTCATCAATTATACAGGCATTTTTAACTTCATTCATTTTTCTAATATAATAAACACATCATCTTAGTTTTCCCGATTTCCCTCAAAAATGCCATTTCTACAGCGGCGTCCTGGTAAAATTTAAGTTTAGAAGAACTAAATATGAGTCTTACAACCTGGATTTCCCCTGGAGCTACAGGTATGCAGATGAGCAATTTATGGTTATGACATACAGCGTGTAGGGAAGGACGGTTGTCGGGTTCTTGTTAATGATCGCTGAAAAATAGTAAATTTTTTAGGAGGTTCAGGCGAAAGCAAAATTTTTTGGAGTCAGCATTACAAATTCAGGAAAAGAACAATCCATCTATTTCTTAAAATACTTTTTGTTTTCTAGTAGAGGCTCGTTCTATCCAGAAGTTCTCAGATGAGCTATTATGCCCTCGGAATACAGATTTTTTCAATAGTACAAATAGATCCTGAATAAGACAGTGGCTGAATCTTTCCGGGTGCCAAAAATGGCATTTACAAGATGTCACTAAATACGGTGTAGAAAAAATAGTTGTAGAAAAAATAAATGTGATATGGGGAGTGGATTATTGTAAAAAGATACGGGGAATGATAATCAGACAAAAGCTTGTAGGGAGTCGCTTCTGCCCTTAACTCGTTAACTAGTTTTTAAATATAAACAAAAAACCATTGATTGCCAAATTGATATGAAATTGAGGTTGACGGGAGGTGAATTAACTTCAGCCCTGTGAAGAAAAGAACAATGGCTCTCTTCTTTATATAATATTATTTTGAGGTTAACAGGTTTACCGCTCCTGTGGGTAAACAGCTTTTCAGTAGGCTAAATCAACTGGTATCAGGATTTTTTCAAGTAAAATTGACTTTAATTTATTGACATTCTTAAGCTTAGGGTTTTTCCTGAATTTTTTTATTTGGAATTGTTTTAAATAAGCTTTTGTATTTAAATTCTGCTTCCTAGATTTGCACTCTATTTATAATTAGTCCAAATTAATTTATATAAAATGCATCAAAAGTACTACATCATGTTTTTGTTTATGCTTATGGCTACAATTGGTTTTAGTCAGGCAACAGGAAACATTGAAGGAAATGTCATTAGTAGTAACGGTAATCCTATTGCCAACGCTAACGTGAATGTTTTAGGAACAAGTCTGGGTTCAGAAACCAACAGGAATGGCGAATTTACTATTAAAGCCATTCCGCAGGGAAGTTATACGCTTCGGGTTTCTTACGTGGGTTATGAAAATAAAGATCTTGCTTTTTCAGTTCAGGCCGGGCAAACTACTACGATCCCTGCTGTTATTTTGAGAAATAACGAAGAGGATCTGGAAGAGATAGTGATCACCGGGAACGCCAACATCAACAGTTTCGCAAGAGCTAAAAGTCAGTACGTGGCTAAACTTCCTTTAAAAGATATTGAAAACCCGCAGGTTTACAATACTATAACGGGCGAATTGCTGGAGCAGCAGGTGATTACTTCTTTTGACGATGCCCTAAAAAATGCTCCCGGGATTACCAAACTCTGGGAATCTACAGGTAGGGGAAGTGATGGTGCCGGATATTTCTCTATAAGAGGTTTTGCTGTACAGCCTACTTTGGTCAACGGCTTACCCGGTTTGACCAATGGCAGCCCCGATCCTGCAAATATTGAAAGCATAGAAGTAATTAAAGGCCCTTCTGGAACCCTTTATGGGAGCAGCCTTATCTCTTATGGTGGGTTGATAAACGTGGTGACAAAAAAGCCGTACGATTACTTTGGCGGAAATATTTCCTACACCATGGGAAGCTTCGGGATGAATCGTGTTACAGCCGATGTGAACATGCCTCTTGATGAAGATGGTGACGTGGCTTTGCGTGTAAACACAGCATATCACAAACAAAACAGCTTTCAGGATCTTGGCTTCAGTGAATCTTTCTTTGTGGCACCTTCGTTGAGCTATAAGGTGAATGATCGTTTGTCTTTTTTAATAAATACCGAATTCTATACATCTGAAAGTACCAATCCTGCTATGTTATTTCTTGACAGGGGTGCGCCGTTAAAGGCTACAAATATGGATGAATTGGATTATGACCCCAATCGTTCTTATACAAGCAATGATCTTACACTTAAGAACCCTAACTACAGCCTTCAGGGGCAAATGGAATACAAATTATCTGATAACTGGACGTCTCAAACAGTCTTTTCCAGAAGTTCTTCTAATTCTCTTGGTTACTACTCTTATTTGTACGAAACCACAAGATTCTATATGGGGCGTACAGAGGTAGAAGGCTCTGTGACCAATTTAGATGAAGGTTTTGTCTTTACTCGTTACATGAATAATCAAAATTCTACTACGCTAACCAGTGATATTCAGCAGAATTTTATTGGAGATTTTAAGATTGGAGATTTGAGAAACCGCATGGTTGTTGGGCTTGATTATTTTAACAGGGAGACCATTGACAATAGTTCAGGTTATATCGCCAACGGGAATGTGTACATAGGCGATGCAAGCCTGCAGAATGTGAATGAAAGCGTCTTTGGCAGGTTTGATCCCGCAAATTATGTGAGGAACAATGATAGCGGATTACTTTCGGAAGCATCGGTAAACAACCTGCTTTCAGGTGTAGCTTTAAATAATTCTACGATCACTGAAGAAGTGTACAGTGCCTATATTTCAAATGTGCTGAATATTACTCCTAAGATTTCTGCTATGGCCAGCTTGAGAATTGACCAGTTCGAGGGCGAGAATAACAGCCAGACAGCGCTTTCTCCAAAATTCGGACTTGTTTATCAGCCAATCCTGGAAAGAGTTTCAGTTTTTGCTAACTATATGGACGGTTTCAGCAATGTTGATCCGCGAGAGCAGGGGAATCCTGCAGAGGGTGCTACAACTACCGTGAGCTTTGATCCTGAAAGAGCTAAACAGCTGGAGGTGGGAACCAAGCTAAACCTTGTTAAAGACCGCGTTTCTGCCAGCCTTAGCTATTATGATATCAAAGTTTCCAACATTGTGATGGAAGATATGGACAGGCCGTTCTACTACGTGCAGGAGGGAGAGCAGTATAGCCGCGGTTTTGAAGCCAGTATTACCGCCACTCCTGTTGATGGGTTAAATGTAATTGCAGGTTACAGCTACAATGAAAGTGAGCTTGAAGAGTCTGGTTTACGCCCTGAAACTGCCGGACCTAAAAATCTTGCAAACCTATGGGCGAGCTACAGCTTTGCCGGTAACCTGGATGGTTTCGGACTAGGTTTTGGAGGAAACTATGCAGGTGAGAACATGATCTTCAATAGAAATCTTGGAACCTTCACGCTTTCATCGTATACCGTTCTAAATGCAGCAGTTTTCTATAATGCAGAGAAGTTTTCGGTTAATCTGAAGCTAAACAACCTTACTGATGAGGAATACTATAATGGTTGGTCAACAATCAATCCGCAAACGCCAAGAAATTTTGCGGCCAGCTTTACCTATAAATTCTAGTAAAATATAAACTGAATAGAAATAGCCGCTTCGGAAGAAATTCCGGGGCGGTTTTTTATTGGGAAGAAGTCAGGCAAGAGGTGTCAAAAATGGCATTTTTCTTTGCTGGTTTTCCTGAAGGTTTAGCGGAGCAAGATTTTTAAAGGCTGGCGATCCATAAATTTTGTTCTTCTGTACAGATTAACTACATTATTTAGCTAGTCCCCAACTTTTGATCATGATCCCTTTTGTTCTTGATCCCCAAAAATGCATTTTCGAGAGGTATATAAATTAAAAAACCCTCAAATTTTCATTTGAGGGTTTCTGCTTTTGATGGTGGTGCCTCCAGGAATCGAACCAGGGACACAAGGATTTTCAGTCCTTTGCTCTACCAACTGAGCTAAGGCACCAGTGTTTAAAGCGGCTTACCTTGTAGTAAGCGGGTGCAAATATATATTCAAATTTAATATCTCCCAAGGGAAATTGAAAAAAAATGCTTTTGTACTTTAGCTTTTTCAAGTAACTGCCATGAATCTCGTTGTTGATATAGGCAATACAATTGCCAAACTGGCTGTTTTTCAGCAGGATGAAATCCTTGTGAAAATTTCAGCAGATAAATCCGATTTAAATAAAAAAATTTCTGAAATCCTGAAACTTCATCCGGGAATCAAAAAAATGGTGGTTTCCAACGTGTCTTCGGCAAAATGGAAGCTTCCTGAAGGAGCTGAAAAATCGGTGAGGGTTGTAGAGCTTTCCGCAGAAACCCTGCTACCCTTCAAAAATAACTATGGAACGCCTGCTACTTTGGGGAACGACCGTAAAGCTCTAATCGCTGCTGCCGTAAAATACCATGCAGGTAAGAATGTATTGGTGATAGACGCCGGCACCTGCATTACCTACGACTTTAAAACTGCCAGAGAAGAGTATCTGGGTGGCGGAATTTCTCCGGGTTTAAAAATGCGATTTTTGGCACTAAATAATTTTACGGCAAATCTTCCGTTAGTAGAAGCAGGAGAAGGACATGAATTAATTGGTGATTCCACCACTTCCTCAATAACTTCGGGTGTTGTAAATGGCACGCTCATGGAAATTGAGGGGATAATTGGTAAGTATAAAGAAAAATATAACAATTTAATAGTTATAATTACCGGTGGAGATGCAACTTTCTTGTCTGGAAACTTAAAAAATGGCATATTTGCGAACTCCAATTTCTTGTTGGAGGGTTTAAATTTTATTCTCGAATTTAATATCGATCAATGACAAAACGATTGTTTATAATCGTATTCATTTTATTTTCAGTGATTACGACCGCTCAGGAGCGAACTTCCTCACCTTATTCTTTTTACGGGCTGGGATTAAACACCTTCAAAGGTACCGTAGAAAACAGATCAATGGGTGGTCTCAGCATTTTCTCAGATAGTATTCATGTCAACCTGCAAAACCCGGCAGCACTGGGCAGGCTTAGGTTAACTACTTATACAGTTGGGCTGAGTGGCAATTCTGTTGAGATAAAGAGTGGAGACGAGAGTGAAAATGCTAGTTCAAGTTCGCTTGATTATTTAGCTGTGGGAATTCCAACGGGTAAATTTGGTTTTGCATTTGGATTGGTGCCTTATTCTTCTGTGGGTTATAACATAGATGATATCAATCAGGACGAAGGGATAGGAAACAGGTATACAGGAAAAGGGGGTCTTAACCGGGTCTTTCTCGCTGTGGGTTATCAAATAACCTCAAATATCAATATTGGCATAGACGCTAGTTATAACTTCGGAAATATTCAGAATAAAAGCATACTGGTGCGCGAAGATGTGCAATATAGCTCCCGGGAAATAAACAGAAGTGACCTTAGTGGTTTCACTTACAAAATCGGGCTTGATTACGAGAGGATGCTCACTGAAAGCCTGCAGTTTAAAATGGGAGCGTACTACACACCCGAAACTACTTTGAAAACAGACAACCAAAGAGAGCTTGCAACGATATTGTTAGGGGTTGACGGCAGGGAGATCACTGTAGATAGTCGTGATGTTTCTGAGCCTGCGTCAGATTTTGTTTTGCCTTCAAGCTTTAGTATAGGAGCAGGAGTAGGACGGCCTCATAAATGGTTTTTAGGAGGAGAGTTTTCTACAACCGAAGCGGGAGATTACAGCAACCGTGCCTTTGCAATAGAAGGAGCGTCATTTGAACAGGCTTCCAAATACAAGATTGGAGGATTTTTCATTCCCAACTATAACTCTCTTACCAGCTACTTTAGCCGAATTGTATATCGTGGGGGTCTTCGTATGGAAGAGACCGGGCTTCACCTTAATGGAGAGTCTATTAATGAGTTTGGCATAGCTTTTGGTTTAGGACTACCAGCAGGAAGGATGTTGACCAACATTAATCTGGGATTTGAGTATGGACAGCGCGGTACAACAAGCGCCGGATTAATCCAGGAAAACTTTTTTAATGCGATGATAAGCCTCTCGTTGAACGACAGGTGGTTTATCAAAAGAAGATTCGAATAATCACAAACTATTAATCAGGAATAAAACTTATACTATGAAAACCAAGGTAATATTATTTCTTTCAGGGGTTGTTCTGGGAACAGGGGCCTTGCAGGCACAGGCTAATCAGGAATGTGCCACCACAGCAGCCCTGGCCTATAGCGATGCAAAGGCAAAAAACTATGATGCGGCCTGGACCAGAATTCAAACCTTAAGAGAGGAATGTCCTTCCTATCATATAGCAACCTATCAGTACGGAGAAAGGATATTGAAAGATCGCCTTGACAATGCACCCGATGCTGAGAAAGAAAGCGTAGCGCAGGAGCTTATAAAATTATATAAAGAACGTTTGCAGCATTTCCCTGCAAAGACCGATGCAGGAGATGTTAATGCTGATATCGCGCAGCTCATGTTTGATGTAAAACTGGGTTCAACCGAAGAGCAATATGAGGCTTTTGATAAAGCTTTTGAAGCAGATCCAAACAGTCTCAATGCCAAGTCACTATATACTTACTTCTACCTGTTGGTAGAGTTGCAGGATTCCGGTAAAAAAGATCTTCAGGAGGTTTTTGATAAATATGATGTTGTTATCGCCAAACTTGAAGAGCAGGAGAATGAGACTGCTGAGTCTTTAGCTAGCTTAATTGAAAAGCAGGAGGCTGGAGAAGAGCTTTCTTCTAAAGATAAGGCAAGACTTAATGCATATGAGAAAAACCTTGTAGCCTATAGTGCTGTAAAAGGAAGTATCAACGCAAAACTTGGTCAACGTGCAGATTGTACTAACCTTATCCCGCTTTACAGCAAAGATTTTGAAGCTAAAAAAGGAGATACTGAATGGTTGAAGCGAGTTAATAGCAGGTTGTCTGCAAAAGATTGTACTGAAGATCCACTTTTTGTAAAGGTGTCTGAAGCTCTTCATAAATTAGAGCCATCTGCAAGTTCTGCTTACTCTCTTGGTCAATTAGCCGAAGCAAATGGAAACCAAAGTAAAGCGCTTGATTATTACAATCAGGCAGCCGAACTGCAAAAAGATCCATCTGCAAGAGCAAGTATTTATTACAAGATTGCGAACCAGTACAAAGATAAAGGCCAGTTTGGGCAGGCCAGAAATATGTATCGTAAGGCTATAAGCTCAAAACCTTCATTTGGTAGGGCTTACCTTCAAATCTCTAATATGATCGCTCAAAGTGCAAACAACTGTGGGAATACTGCTTTTGAAAAAAGAGCTGTATACTGGAAAGCTGCAGAATATGCCGAGAGAGCCGCAAGAGTTGATCCGTCAATAAGCAGTACTGCTAATGAGACTGCATCTGCATACAGGGGTAGAGCACCACAACGTAGCGATATCTTCCAGAATGACATGCAGGGTAAAACCATCAACATTGGATGTTGGATAGGAGAAAGCATTCGCGTACCTAATTTGTAGTATGAAATTTACATACAGGATATTTTTTAAAGGCATTGTTACAACCCTTGTTGTGACAATGCTTTTTTCTTGTGAGGGGAATTTGAAAGGCGTGAGGCAAATGGAGATCCCCGAAGATGCACCGCAATCTATAGGGGTGGGAATTAACATGAAGTACGTTGATTCCGGAAAGGTGGTGGCTACTCTTAGAAGTGAAACCATGAGGGATTTTTCAAACAAAGCTTTTCCCTACCGTGAATTTCCTGATGGTGTTATCGTAGAATTTTTTGACGAGAACCAACAAAAGAATACCGTAACTGCCAATTATGGTATTGTTTATAATGAGACAGGGCTTATAGATTTGCAGGGTGATGTGGTGGTGGTGACCAGTGATAGCACAAAACTCACTGCAGATCAGCTTTATTGGGACCAGGTGAGAAACTGGGTTTTTACAGATCATCCTAACACCATCAGGTTCAAGAATGGAGCGATCAATGAAGGAAAGGGTTTTGATAGCAATCAGGAATTCACTAATTTCCGTTCAAGATCTAATGTTGGGGTGCAAATTTTAGAAGAAGACAAACCATGATGAAATTTTCGAAGTTTTTTGAATTTGCCTACCTGGTAGCCGCAGCGTTCTTTCTTTACGAGGCTGTGGTCATTTGGAATGATCAACGCAACCAGGCCTATCTCTTCCTTTTCTTTGTGGTGATAGCCATATTCATGTTCTTCTTTAGAAGACATTTCCGGCACAAGTACGATAACAGGAAATAGGTACTATGGCCTTCGAGATCGTTATTATTCTGTGTTCCCTTATCCTTTCGGCTTTCTTTTCGGGTATGGAGATCGCTTATGTGTCTGCCAACAAGATTCATGTTGAAATTGAGAAGAAGCAGAATGATTTTTTAGCCAAAATACTTACCCGTCTTACCCGTAAACCTTCAAAGTTTATTGCTACTATGCTAGTGGGCAATAACATTGCCCTGGTTATCTACGGGTTTTTTATGGGAGATCTCTTAATGGCATGGCTCACTCCCGATTACTTTAGCAATGAAATAGTAGTTTACCTGCTTACAGATCTCAGCCTTCTCACTCAAACCGTTATTTCTACACTTATCATTCTGCTTACTGCGGAATTTTTACCCAAAGTGTTCTTCCAGATCTATGCCAATTTCTTTCTGAAGTTCTTTGCTGTGCCTGCCTATTTATTTTACCTGCTCTTCAGTTTTATATCCTCTTTTGTGATATGGGTTTCAGACCTCGTTTTGAAAAGGTTCTTTAAAACCCAGGGAGATGAAGTGCAATTGGCTTTCACAAAGGTGGAACTCGGAAATTATATTTCTGAACAAATGGACAAGATTGAGCACGATCAGGAGGTAGATTCCGAAATACAGATCTTTCAGAATGCCCTCGAATTTTCCGAAG
The DNA here is from genome assembly GCF_049569215.1 of Salinimicrobium sp. TIG7-5_MAKvit. Taxonomy (GTDB): domain Bacteria; phylum Bacteroidota; class Bacteroidia; order Flavobacteriales; family Flavobacteriaceae; genus Salinimicrobium; species Salinimicrobium profundisediminis. The sequence continues at coordinate 2,274,000 of NZ_CP145903.1, forward strand.
TAAAGTCCAGGGAAGTGATGATTCCCCGTACAGAGATCGTGGCTGTAGACATTACTACCGATCCGCGGGAGCTGGTGGAGACTTTCACCGCAACGGGGCTCTCAAAGATCCTGGTGTACCGGGAGAATATTGACGACATTATTGGTTATATACATTCCTTTGAGCTTTTCAAAAAACCGCCTACCATAAAATCTATCCTGTTGCCGGTAGTCTTTGTGCCCGAGACCATGCTGGTGAAAGATGTTCTTAATATCCTTATTAAAAAAAGGAAGAGTATTGCGGTGGTGATAGATGAATATGGCGGCACCAGTGGAATGATGACCGTAGAAGATATCGTGGAAGAGCTGTTTGGTGAAATAGAAGATGAACACGATCCTGTAATTCTTATCGAAGAAAAACTGGAGGAGAATAAATACCTTTTTGCAGCCCGTTTGGAGGTAGATTATCTCAATGAGAACTATAAGCTAGACATTCCCATAGGAGAGAATTATGAGACCCTGGGAGGTTATATCCTCGATCACACCGAAGAAATTCCGCCAAAGGACGGAGTCGTTGAAATTGATAGTTTTACCTTTTATATCAAAGAAGTTTCCAACACAAGGATTGAGCTTGTAGAGGTGATCGTGAACCCAAACGATTAATTTTTAGTTTTTCCTCACATTTTGAAGATTTATAGTTTTTTAGTAAAGCTAAAAACGTTATTTTCGCCCCCTATATTTTAGAATTAATTATAAGATAATGGCAGTATTAAATTCAATAAGGCAACGTTCGGTCTTCCTTATCGTGATCATTGCTTTGGCACTTTTCTCATTCGTTTTAGCCGATGTGATTAGGAACGGTGGGATGGTTTCTCAGAAATCACAGAATACCATAGCGACAATTAATGGTGAGGACATTGATAGGGAGCAGTTTGCCCGTCAGGTTGAGTCTTTGCAGCGTAACATGGGTCAAAATGCGACCACTGCACAAGTTGTGAACCAGGTTTGGGAAATGAACGTTCGTAGAACGCTTATGCAAGAGCAGTTTGAAGAGCTGGGTATTCGTGTAGAAGAAGCTCAGGTGAAAGAGATGATGAGAAGGGAACTGGCAAACAATCCTAATTTCACTAACGAGGCCGGAGTTTTTGATGAAGCCAAATTAAGAGAATATGTAGCTACCCTTAGGTCTACTTCTCCCCAGGCATATCAGCAATGGTTAGATTTTGAAACCAGTCTTGCCGAAACTGCCAGAGAGCAAATCTATCTTAACCTGGTTCGTGCCGGGGTAGGGGCAACGCTTCTTGAAGGCGAGCAGGCTTACAGGTTTACTAACGATAATGTAGACATGGAGTTTGTTCACATTCCCTATACTACAGTTGAAGACTCACAGGTAGAAATTTCTAAAGATGAGATCAGAGACTACGTAAAAGCACATCCGGGACAGTTTAAAACTGAACCTACCAGAGACATCCAGTACGTTCTTTATGAAGAAACTGCTTCTGTTGAAGATGAAGCTGAAGTAAAAACTGAGCTGCTAGGACTTCTTAATGATAAAGTAGAATTCAACGCTGCAACCAATACCAGCGATACGGTTGAAGGTTTTGCAACAACCAGAAACTGGGAAACTCTCGTTAATGAAAGATCTGATGAAAAATTCCAGGACAGGTTCGTGTTCAAAAACCAATTACCTGTAGATCATGCAGACTCTCTGTTCAACCTGAATGAAGGAGAAGTGTACGGGCCATTTAAGTTCAATGGTTCTTACAGGCTTGCAAGAGTAGTTGAAACTGCTCAGATTCCAGATTCTGCAAAAGCAAGACACATTCTTGTATCATGGCAGGGTTCTCCGGTAGGAGGACAGGTGACCAGGAGTAAAGAGCAGGCGCAGCAATTGGCTGATAGCCTTGCTAACGTAGTAAAAGGTAACAAAGATAAATTCGCTGAGCTTGCTTCAGAATTCTCTGCCGATGCTTCCAACAAAGAAGATGCAGGTCAGCTTGGCTGGTTTGGTCCTGGAGCAATGGTGCCTCCATTCAATGATTTCGTGTTTAACAATAACGAAGGATCTATAGGAGTAGTTGAAACTCAATTTGGATACCACGTGATCCACATCCAGGAGCAAACTGAAAAAGAAAAAGCTGTTAAACTGGCAACTGTTTCAAGAGCGATCCAGCCTTCAGAACAAACATCAAACGAGCTTTTTGCTGAAGTGACAAAATTTGAGCTCGGTGCAAAAGATGGCAACTTTGCTGATCTTGCAAAAGAGGGAGGAAAAGAAGTGAGACCGGTAAAAGAAATCAAACAACTCGAAGAAAATATCCCAGGTATTGGTGCGCAGAGAAGAATTGTGCAATGGGCATTTGAAGAAGAAGTAGAAGTTGGGGATATTAGAAGGTTTGAAGTTCCTTCAGGATATGTGGTGGCGCAGGTTACCGGATTGAACAAAGGTGGCCTTAAATCGGCTGAAGCTGCGTCTGCAACCGTTATACCAATTCTTCAGAAGCAAAAGAAAGCTGAGATTATAAAATCTGAGATCAGCGGAAGCGATCTTCAGGCCATCGCCCAACAGCAGGGAGTGCAGGTAAATACTGCAAACGCAGTGAACCGCAATAGCCCAACCCTTCCAGGTGTTGGAAGTGAGCCAAAAGTTGTGGGAGCAGCTTTCGGACTTGAAAGTGGTGGAACCAGCAGTCCTCTAGAGGGTGAAAAAGGAGTTTTTGTAGTGAAAGTACTTCAAAAAAATGACGCTCCTCAAATGGAATCTTATCGTCCTTATGCTGCAAGAGAGGCTTCTGCCCGACGCATAACTGTGAACACTGAAGTTTTCCAGGCGCTTAAAGAATCTGCAGAAATTGAAGATAACCGCGCAAGGTTCTACTAGGATCCTGTTAGGAAATATATAAGAAAAGCCCTTCATTTGAAGGGCTTTTTTCATTTCATGCGGTGATGTAAAAAAGGTTCTAGCTTGAATAATCCTGTAAAGAAGTAAAAGCTGTTACAGGATCATGTCGGAGTAGGAGAGGATGGTGTTGTAACCTTTCCTTCTGAAGTATTCCATATCCTGGGCTGTACCAGTGACCAGTATAAAATCACCGCCCCAGCCGCCAAGACTTTTTATTGCCCCCGGGTAATCTGGGAACAGGCGGGATTTGACCTTTTGCAGCCCCACCAGCTGTGAGATAATATTCTCGTGTACTTCCAGGAGCATTTTAAACTCCAAAAGATCTTTGCTGCTAATTAAACTATGGGTGAGTGCCGAAATTTTATCAATGCCCGTATTTAAGGCTGTTTTGTCCTGTTGCCTGTAATGCTGTATGGCTTCGCGGCTGTTCTGTTTTTGATTTAGGTGCACAAAAAAGATCTGGTCTTTATAAGCAGGGTCAAATGAGGTCTTTAAAATGCTATTTTCGTAAGGGTGTTTTTCAAAGGTGATCGCGGTTTCGTGCATGGCTACTGCCACATCATAGCCGCTGCCCCCAAAAGTGTGCTTCAGGAGCTCGTAAGGATCAATTTTCAGCCATTTTGCAAGGTTTGCAACAAGGGTCGATGATGTTCCGAGGCCCCAGTTACGCGGAAAATCCGATTTTGTGGTGATTTCAAATCCGCCTTCAGAAAATTTCTCCGGAGCCATTTTCCTTGCAAAAAAGAGTGTCAAAAATAGCATTTTTGACACCTCATTTTTTTCATGCTTCCCTGGTGCTTCCGAAGAGGTTAAAGCTGAAATTTCAAAGTTGTCTTCAAACCATATTTCCTGTTCCTCATCATAACTTTTCCACTTTATTACCGGCTCTTCAATGTTTGTAACTTCCAGGATTTGTCCAAACTTTGTGGGTAAGGCAAAACCGGTGGCGCCATCAAGAATAACATATTCCCCGCTTATCAGTAATTTTCCGTGACTGTGGAATACCTCCATTAGCTTCTCAGTTTTTCAAGTTGCTGCTCTACTGCGCTGTGCGAAACATTGTGGTTCTTAAAATGGCTTATGAGTATTTCTTTTTCCTGTGCTGTTGCCTGGAATTGGTTGAGGATATTCATAAGGTGCATTTTCATATGTCCCTGCTGAATTCCTGTGGTGATAAGGGACTTTACGGCGGCAAAATTTTGTGCCAGGCCGGCTACTGCCACTATTTTCATAAGTTCTTCGGCTGAAGGTTTTTGCAGAATTTCCAAAGCGATCTTTGAAAGTGGATGCAATGCCGTGAGACCACCTACCGTTCCCAGGGCCAACGGAATCTCCATCCAAAACCTGAACTGCCCATCGTGTACTTCGGCGTGGGTAAGGCTGCTGTATTTCCCATCTTTTGAGGCATAAGCATGAATACCTGCTTCTACCGCTCTAAAATCGTTTCCTGTGGCCAGTACCACAGCGTCAATTCCGTTCATGATGCCTTTGTTGTGGGTCACCGCCCTGTAGGGTTCGGCTTCAGCGATCTTAAGTGCCCTGACGAATTTTGCAGCGAAATCTTCCCCGCTCATGCCCTGATCGGCCAACGCTGTTACCGGGCAGGAAACTTCAGCCCTTACAATACAACCGGGTACATAATTGGAAAGTATGCTCATTACGATCTCTATCTCCTTTTCGGTAGCATTAAAAGCCTCATGGCTCTTAGCTGCTTCACGAAAAGTTTCAGCAAAACGCTCCAGGCAGGAGTTGATGAAATTTGCACCCATCGAGTCTTTGGTCTCAAAAGTGCAGTGCAGTTGGTAGTAATTGTCGAGTAGCTTTGTTTTGTCACGCAGCTCCATATTCATTACTCCGCCGCCGCGCTTCTCCATGTTTTTGGTGAGGGGAGCTACTGCTTCAAGTAATGTTGGTTTGATGCTATTGAAAAAATGCTCCAGCTTTTTACCGTCTCCAGAGTACATGAAATGTACCTGGCCTATCTTTTCTGTTCCCAAAACTTCGGCTTTAAAACCGCCCCTGTCGCTCCAGAATTTGGCCGCTTTGCTCGCCGCAGCAATTACCGAGCTTTCTTCTATAGCCATGGGTACAGCATAAAGCCGGTCATTGATAAGAAAATTGGGGGCAAGCCCAAAAGGCAGGTAGTAATTTGACAGGGTGTTCTCTGTAAACTCCTCGTGGAGCTGTTGCAGGCCGGAGTCGGGGTTCCAGTACTGGGTTAAAATCTTCCTGGCGTTTGTATTGTGAGCCAGGTATGTTTGGCTAAGCCAGTCAATTTTCTCCTCTTTTGACAGTTTGGAAAAGCCCGAAATAGGTGTGATCATTATGTGAAATTTGAGAGCACAAAGATACAATTACTGTAAGAAACATGGCAGCTGTTAGAATTTCTGGAGCAGAGGGAGCAAAACTTACAGATTTGCAGGTCTACACTCATTCTGTTCATTAACATCTTCTTATGATTTAACAGCAGAAAGCCTGTTTTTTAGCCGAATTTTTACTAAACTTGGCAAGCAAATTTTTTAAACGCAAAAAATGAAGTTGACCTACGGGTTTTTGGCCCTTTTTCTTTTGGCTACAACGGTTCTTACTGCGCAGAAAAAAGCAATTACACTTGAAGACATTTGGGGAGGAACATTCCGGCAGGAAAGAATGGAAGCCCTGCAATCTCTCAATAATGGAGAAGAGTATGTGGTGCTTAATTTTGATCGTAGTGCAGGCACATCAGCCATAGATGCTTATTCTTACAAGACCGGTGAAAAGACAAGAACTATTCTTAACAGTAAAGATCTTGAGGGAATTCAATATTTTTCGGAATATGAATTCAGTGAAAATGAATCTAAACTGGTGCTGGGCACAGAGATAGAATCTATCTACAGGCATTCTACCCGCGGGATCTTTTACGTGTACGACCTGCAAACGAATGAACTGAAAAAGATTTCAGAAGAAAAAATCAAGGAACCTACCCTGTCGCCAAATGGTGAGAAGGTTGCTTATGTATTCAAAAATGACATTTTCGTGAAAGATCTTTCCTCCGGAAAAGTGACGCAGGTGACTACCGACGGGGAGATGAATAAGATCATTAACGGGGTGGCCGATTGGGTGTACGAGGAGGAGTTTTCTTTTGTGCGCGCTTTTCAGTGGAATAAATCTGGTGATAAAATCGCTTTTTTGAAGTTCGATGAAACTGAAGTCCCCGAATTCTCTATGGATGTTTACGGGCAGGATCTTTACCAAACCCAAACAGTCTTTAAGTACCCTAAAGCAGGCGAAAAGAATTCAGAAATAAGCCTCCATATTTATGATCTTCAGCAGGAAGAAGTTTCAGATGTAAATTTAGGTGATTATGAAGATTTTTATATTCCGCGGATAAAATGGACCAATGATGCCAATGTGCTAAGTGCACAGGTTCTTAACCGTCATCAAAATGTGCTCGATCTTATCTTTGTTGATGCTGAAGCAAATAAAGCTGAAGTAGTGCTCACAGAAACCGATGAAGCTTATGTAGATGTGACCGATAATTTGACATTTTTGGAAGATAACAGCTTCATCTGGACCAGTGAAAAGGATGGCTGGAACCACATTTACCTTTACGACAAGAACGGTAAACTGAAAAATCAGGTGACCAGAGGAAACTGGGAGGTCACCAATTACTACGGTCTTGATCCTAAAACCAAAATAATTTTCTACCAAAGTACCGAGAACGGAAGCATCAATCGCGATGTGTTTTCAGTAAAGACCAACGGAAGGAACAAAAAACAACTTACAGATAAGGTAGGGCAAAACAGTGCCGACTTTAGTGCAGATTTTACTTACTTCATCAACAGCTACAACAGCGCGACTACGCCTTATGAGTTTACCCTGCACCTCGCAAAGAATGGGAAACTTGTAAGGGAGATTGTCAATAACGAGGAGCTTTTGGAGCAAATGGCAGAGTATGAGATTGTGCCTAAGGAATTCTCAACTCTTGCGGTAAATGGCGCCGATCTCAATATGTGGATGATCAAGCCTGCTGGTTTTGATCCTGCAAAAGAGTATCCGCTTTTTGTCTCGCAGTATTCGGGGCCGGGTTCTCAGGAAGTAGGCAACCGCTTTCACAGCACGAATGACTACTGGTATCAAATGCTTGCCAGCAAAGGATATATTGTAGTGGGAATTGATCCTCGCGGTACCGGGTTTAAAGGTGCTGCCTTTAAAAAGGTGACTCAAAAGGAACTTGGTAGATATGAAGTGGAAGATATTATTGAAGCCGCCCGAATCCTTGGATCAAGAGATTATATAGACGAAGAAAATATGGGTATTTGGGGCTGGAGCTATGGAGGTTTTATGTCTTCAAACGCCATTCTTAAAGGTAATGACGTCTATAAAATGGCTATAGCAGTGGCACCGGTTACCAGCTGGAGATTTTACGACAGCATCTACACTGAAAGGTATATGACCACCCCGCAGGAGAACCCTTCGGGATATGATGAGAATTCCCCCATCAATCATGTGGAGAAGCTAAAAGGAGATTACCTGCTTATTCATGGTACAGGAGATGACAATGTTCATGTTCAAAACACCATGAGAATGATAGAAGCCCTCGTGCAGGCGAACAAACAGTTTGACTGGGCAATATATCCCGATAAAAATCACGGTATTTACGGTGGTAACACCCGTATGCACCTTTACACGCTCATGACAAACTTCATCGAAGAAAATCTAAAAGTTAATTCTAATATCAAATCATCCCTATAATGGCACAGGCAACAACAGCACCTCAAAAGAGTGAATTATTTGGTCACCCGGTAGGTCTATACATTTTATTTTTTACTGAAATGTGGGAGCGCTTTTCCTATTACGGAATGCGCGCCATTCTCGTACTTTACCTTGTTAGCGCTACCCAGGGCGGAAATGCCGGACTCGGCTGGACCAATGCCGAAGCTTTGGCGCTTTACGGATGGTACACAATGCTGGTATATGTGGCTTCCATTCCGGGAGGGATAATAGCCGATAAACTTCTGGGGCAGAAAAAAACTGTGCTGTGGGGAGGAATAATTTTAGTGGCAGGACACGGGATACTCGCAGTTGAAGAAATGTGGGCGTTCTACACCGGGCTTGGGTTAATTATTGCCGGCGTGGGAATGCTGAAGCCTAATATTTCTACCATGGTGGGAGGTCTCTACAAAGAAGGGGACATTCGCCGTGATAAAGGATTCACCATATTTTATATTGGGATTAACCTGGGGGCTTTCCTTTCAAGTTTAATTGTAGGTTATGTAGGTGAGAATATTGGATGGCACTGGGGCTTCGGTCTTGCAGGAATAGCCATGGCACTTGGACTTCTAGTGTACCTGTGGGGACAAAAATACCTTACAGAAGTAGGGAATTTACTTTCAAAAGCTGAAAGAGATTCAGGTGCTTCTTTTGGCGGGATGTTCAAAGATCTTTTCAAATCTCCGCTACAGTTAACAATCACTGCCGTGCTACTGGTAGGTTCAATCTATTACCTTCTTGCCATAGACATAGCTTACGGTTTCCTATTCATATTCCTAACCTTCGTTACGGCCATGATGCTCATGGTGTATAAAGATCTTACTACGCAGGTGATGAAAGATAGGTATGTTGTAATGCTGCTTTCATTTATCCTTGTAATTGTATTCTGGGGGGCTTTTGAACAGGCCGGTGGACTTATGAATATCTATGCTCTAGAGAAAACCGACAGGTCATTGCCATTTAGTCTGCCATTGATAGGCAGTGAAGTGCCTGCTTCCTGGTTTCAGTCTTTAAATGCACTTTTCATTATTATCTTCGGGGTGATTGTAGCCAACTTCTGGGCTAAGAGAAAACTGAAGAGTAAAGAAGCTTCTTCTATCTTTAAAATGGCAATTGGGGTTATCATCATGGGGCTTGGATTTGTTTTCATGGTATTTGCCTCTATGGAATTTCAGAACAATGGAGCTTCGGCTATGTACTGGCTGGTATTGGCTTATCTATTCCACACGATAGGAGAATTGAGTTCTTCGCCGGTGGCACTTTCATTCATTACCAAGCTTGCCCCGGTAAAATACGCATCTTTAATGATGGGGGTTTATTTTGCAGCTACAGGTCTTGGGAACAAGGTCGCGGGAATTGTGGGAGAATATTCTTCTGAAGCTGGTGATGGGACCATCTTTATGGGTATTACTATCTTCACCGTTGCCTTTGCTATTCTCGTCCTGTTAATGCTTAAACCTCTTAAACGTCTTACTCACGGAGTAGAAGATGAAGAGCGCGAGTTACCACAGCAGGAAAAATTTGAACTTGGTGACGATGATCTTGTAGAAAAAGAAGCAAATAAAAGAAGAAGATAATGGCAGCTACGGTTCCAGCGGCAGAGAACGATTTCTTTAAATCAAAAGTTTTGGGCCATCCCGCCGGCCTATTTGTTCTTTTCTTTACAGAGATGTGGGAGCGCTTTTCATTCTACGGAATGCGGGTTCTCCTTATCAACTTCCTCACCATGGCAATTGTGGGCGTGGATAATCCCGGATGGGGTTGGAGTGCAGAGAACGCAGGTGCCCTTTTTGGGACCTATGCAGGGTTGCTTTACCTTACGCCAATTGCAGGTGGTATAATAGCCGATAAGATTACCGGCTATCGCTGGGCGGTGGTGATTGGTGCTGCAATTATGACCCTGGGCCATGCTTCTATGGCTTTAGAAACCGAATTTTCCCTGTACTTTGGACTTGCGTTGCTGGTTATAGGTACAGGTTTCTTTAAGCCCAATATTACCTCGATTATTTCTGAAATGTATGACGGTAAGCCCGACAAGAAAGATGGGGCTTACACCATATTCTACATGGGCGTAAATGCCGGGGCTTTCTTCGGAATGATGTTATGCGGCTACCTGGCCGAAAGAGTAGGATGGAGCTGGGGCTTTGGTCTTGCAGGTATTTTTATGTTCCTGGGAACTTTGCAGTTCTGGCTGGCAAAACCTCTCTTTGGTAACATAGGGGGTGTGCCCGATAAAGCTAAACTGGCCGAAGAAAAGGCCAAAGAAGAAGCATCTGGAGTAAAAGATCATTCTCACAACCCATTCACGCTTTTAGACAAGATTCTGGTGGTTGCCACTTCAGTTATTGGGTTGTTGTATTTGATCAACGATCCGGTTTCCAGAATAGCTAATCTCAATTTACTTCCGGCTGTTATGCCTTTCGACTTTCAGGGGGAGCCTTTTTCGGGACCACTTGGGTTGGCATTAATTGGCCTCTTGCTGTTCCTGGTCCTGGTCATTTCCCGTATCTCACGATATGCTAAAGTGGTGCGTGACCGGATGATAGCCGTAATTATCTTCGCATTTTTCACGGTTTTCTTCTGGATGTCTTTTGAGCAGGGAGCTACTTCCCTCATCATCTTTGCGCGAGACTCTGTAGACAGGGTTTTAGTGGGCGCAGGCGCCACAGTCTTCAATGTCTTTAATACGCTCCTTACGGTGGTGCCGCTCATGATCATCACCTGGGTTTTATATTTGTTATGGAAGCAGACTCATAAACGAGTGCTGGGGTCTAATATCGTCCTGGTAATTTGCTTCGGAATAATTTGGGCTATCGTGATCTGGATGCTTGTAAGGGAATTCCAGGGAGACGCGACTGAAATCACTGTTTCATGGTTCAGTATTCTCAACTCCTTCTTTATTATTGTATTTGCCTCTTTCTTCTCAAAATGGTGGGAAAGCAAGTATAATCCTTCCGCAGCATGGAAGTACAGCTTTGGTTTGATCCTGCTCGGGATTGGCTTCGGATTGCTGGCCTTTGGGTCAAGTGGTGTAGCGGAAGGAGCCAAAGTAAGTATGATCTGGCTTATTCTCGCATACCTTTTCCACACACTGGGCGAACTTTGTCTTTCTCCTCTTGGTCTTTCTTATGTAAGTAAGCTGGTGCCGGCAAGGATGATTGCCTTTATGTTCGGGATGTGGTACCTGGCTATTGCGATTGGGAACAAACTGGCCGGTTCTTTTGGAGGTATGATCGATGAGATTACACAACAATACAGCCTCTCTACTTTCTTTCTAATTTTCACTGTGGTTCCTATCAGCGCCGGGGTTTTAGTGGCAGTATTGAATCCTTTACTAAAGAAATTGATGCACGGGATTAAATAATTTCCTCTCTAAAATGTTATTTTTACGCCCTCATTCCCGAGGGCGTAGTTTTTTTGAAAATTTCGGAATGACTATTGCTAAAAGACAAAGAAAAAATATGAAGAAAATTATTCTTAGCCTTGCTGTTTTGCTGTTTTCGGCTTCTGCCATGCTGGGGCAGGAGATCAAGTGGATGACCATGAATGAGGCCCTTGAAGCTCAAAAGAAAGCGCCTAAAAAAATATTCATGGATGCCTATACCACCTGGTGTGGCCCGTGCAAGATGCTCGATAAGAACACTTTTTCAAATAAAGATGTCATTAAATACATCAACCGGCATTATTATCCTGTAAAATTCAATGCTGAAGGTACCGAGGAGATCAATTACCAGGATATGTCCTTTAAAAACCCTAATTACGATCCTAAGAGAAGAGGCCGTAACAGTCAGCATGATTTTGCAAGGGCCATGAAGATCACCGGCTACCCAAGTCTGGTCTTTTTTGATGAAGAGGCGAACCTCATAGGGCCAATTCCCGGGTACCGCACCCCGCAGCAACTCGAGCTGTTCCTAAAGATGTTCGTAGATGAAGATTACAAAAAAATAACCAGTCCCGAAGCTTTCCAGGAATATTCCGCGGCTTTTGAAAATGAATTTACAGATTTAAAATAGCTTTTTTGAATATGAAATTTCAGGTCTCCCGGGGTTTCAAAACTTGTGAGGCCTTTTTTTTATTCCAGGATATAAGCCCCGTCTTCAGCAGTGTAGAAAAATGGAATTTGGTTCGCGCTTGCAGTTTTCTCCCATCTTTTTATAACCGCAGGATAATTACTGCCATCGGCAATGATCACTTCAGGTTTAAATTTCATTAATACCCGCTCCAGGTTGATCCTGGGAGCGCCCGAGAGGAGCAGGTGAGTGTTCAAAGGCGTTTGCTTCGGAAGGATTCCGCTACTGTCAGCTACCACTAAAAAATGCCCTTTTTGAAGGTATATATTTTGAAGTGGCACTTCCCTGATTTGTTGAAGATCTTCTCCCACCATAAAATTTTGAAGCAGCTTCAGGTCTTTTGCAGGTGTTGTGAGGTTATGATAAAGCTGTAACCGGTCACTTTGCTGTTGTCCTATCAGGCTGCTTCGGCTTTTGTGGAAAATAATAAGCCTGTCCTCTCTATTTACTTCGGAAGAAATATAAACCAATTGCAGGATTATTACTGAAAACAGCACAGGGAAGAGTCTTTTATGGCTGAAGCTTTTCCATAGCAGAAATGCAGCGAACAGAAAGAAATACCAGCTCCATACTTCCGGTAAACTGAAGGCAATGTCTTTAAAGAGGAATTGTTCGTGCCCGGCAATCCAGTCCACTGTTTTAATCAGGATTTTGATGATGATTCCGTAGGTTTCAGCAATAAAAGAGGGCAGTATATTAAGAATTGCTAAAAATATCACCAGCACGCCCAAAATAAGAATGAGGCCCAGGAACGGAAGGATAAGCAGGTTTGTGAGAAAGAAGAGGCCGGGAAACTGGTGGAAGTAATAGAGGCTTAGGGGTAATACTCCTATTTGCGCTGCAAGCGTAACGCTGAGTAAATCCCATAGATATTTTACAATGCGGTTTGTAGGAGCGTATAGCCTGTGAAACAAAGGCTGAAAAAGCACAATAGAAAGCACCGCCAGATAGCTCAGTTGAAAACCGACTTCAAAGATCCATCCCGGCTTTATGAGTAGCAGTAGGAGCAGCGAAAGGAAGATGGAATTGAGGGTTCCGGTACGTCGTTTAATTTCCAGGCCCACCGCAATAAAGCTGAACATGGTCACCGCCCGCACCACCGAGGGTGAAAGACCTGCCAGAACAGCGAAGCCCCAGAGGCATGAAATGACCAGGAACGTCTTTAAGAATTTGCCATTTTTGAGACTTTTAAGAGGTTTAAAAAGCCAGTGTAACATCAATAAAATGATTCCCACGTGCAGGCCCGATACCGCGAGTATATGTATGGCTCCTGCAGCTACAAAATTGTTGTAGGTCTGTGCTGAAATATCCTGTTTTTGACCCAGCAGCAGCGCCTGTACCAAAGAAAGTTCCTCCTGCTTAAAATTATTCTTTTTAAGTGCCAAAGTGATTTCACGCCTTAAATTTGCCGCTGCTACTTTTATTCCGGGGTCTTCTTTCTGCAATCTTTTAACTATGCCCTGGCGGAGATTGGCCTGTCGCCAAACTCCTTTTCTGTTCATAAAAGCAGCGTAATTGAACTGGTGTGGATTGAGGGGCGCCGGAATGGGAGCTAAAGTGGAAGAAACAAGTAGATGCTCACCTTCCAAAAATGGCATTTTAAGGCTGTCTTTTGGAATCAATAGCAGAAGCTTTCCGTGCGCAGATTTTCCGTTGACCGCGTTCACTTCAGCAATATATTTATCGCTGTAGCGATCGGGTTTTAGTGTTTCCAGGATATTTAGCTTCAGAAGTGGTATTTCTTCCGAAGAAATCTTGTTAATGTAGTGCTGTGGCTGGTTTTTGGGAAGGTGAAGGCTTGCAGAAAAAATTCCGAAGAGAAAAAAGAGGAGGGCGACACTGCTTCCGAAGAAAAGATCGGGAAAAAGCAATTTTCGGGCCCTAAAAAATGCCAGGAGAAATAATAAGATTCCCGGCAGTAGTGCCAAAAATGCCATTTTTAGCGAGAGCTCCAAATAAAAGCCGATGCATGTTCCCAGCAGCAGCAAAATGGTAAGCCGAATGATTGCAGTGTTCAAATTATTATCTCCCAGGTGTTTAGCCTAAGATAGTAATTTACAGGATGCGGCGGGCCATCACAAAATGCTCTTTCCAGTAATTTTCATTGAGTGCCGAAATAATGACGCCGCGGGAGGTGCTGGAGTGAATAAAAAAGATATTGTCTTCATCAAGCTCTACCACCAAACCTACATGATTGATGTTCTTTTTGCGCCTGTCGGTCTTAAAAAACAGGAGATCGCCCAATTTTAGCTGCTTAAGTTCGAGCTCGTCACCCAAAAGAGCCATGTCTCTGGAAGAACGTGGCAACTCAATGTTGTTTTGGAGGAAAGAAGTGTAGACCAGCCCCGAGCAATCCATGCCCTGGGGGGTTGTGCCGCCGTATTTGTATTGTGTGCCAAGAAACTGAAGGGCGTAATCTATGATGCTGAAGGTCTCTTCACCCACCTCTTCAATAATGTCTTCGGCGTCGTTGTAAAAATCGGGAAGTTGGGCATAACCCTCGTTTTTCTCTTCAAGTATGGCCTGTTTCGCCACTGCAGATTTGCGTGCCCCGCAAGAAGTGAGGGTAAAGATGAGGGCCAGCAGCATGAACCTCAGGAACTTCATTGAGCAGAGATCTTTTTAAAGATTAGTTGGGCGGTCTTTTCACTTGCGCCTTTACCACCGAGTTTTTGTTCCAGTTCGTGGTAATCGCTAAAGATCCTTTTCCGGTTTTCTTTATCGAGAATTTTGGTGAGTTCGGCTTTTAGATTTTTGCGGTTGAACTCGTTTTGGATGAGCTCTTTTACTACTTCGCGATCCATAATGAGGTTCACCAGAGAAATATAGTCGAGATTGATGATGCGTTTGGCAATTTGATAAGAAATGAAGTTGCCTTTGTAGCAAACTACTTCGGGCACTTTGAGCAAAGCAGTTTCCAGGGTGGCGGTACCTGAAGTTACCAGTGCAGCTGTGGATATTTCAAGAATGTCATAGGTGCGGTTCATGACGAGGTGCACATTTTTCTTTTTGATATACGGCCGGTAGAAGCTCTCTTCCTGGCTGGGTGCACCTGCGATAACAAACTGGTACTCTTTAAAATCATCGGTCACGCTAAGCATAACCTCCAGCATTTTGGATATTTCCTGCTTTCTGCTTCCCGGCAGGAGAGCAATTATTGGGCGATTATCAAGATTGTGCTCGGTTTTGATCTCTTCAGCCTGTACGGGAGGTCTTCCTGCAATCGCATCAATAAGCGGGTGGCCTACAAAATTGACTTTATAGTTGTGTTTCTTTTCGTAGAAATCTTTCTCGAACGGCAGGATCACGTACATTTCATCAATATCACGCTGAATGTCCTTGATCCTGTTTTCTTTCCATGCCCAGATTTGTGGAGAAATGTAGAAATGGGTTTTATAACCTTCTTTGCGGGCCCATTTTGCAATACGCAGGTTAAACCCCGGATAGTCAACAAAAATGATGACATGAGGTTCCCATTTTTTAATGTCTTCCTTACAAAATGAAATATTAAGAAGAATGGTACGCAGGTTCATAAGCACTTCAGCAAACCCCATAAATGCGAGGTCGCGGTAGTGCTTCACCGGGGTGCCGCCTTCCTGTTGCATGAGATCTCCTCCCCAGAACCTGAACTCGGCCTGGGGATCGGTCTTTTTGAGGCCTTTCATGAGGTTTGCCGCATGTAAGTCTCCCGAAGCTTCTCCTGCAATAATGTAGTATTTCATATTAACTAAGCTTTATTACCGCAATCACAAGTGCAGCAAGTATAGAGGCCATTAAGACTCCTCTTGCTCTATAGGTATATTCTTTTTTTATAAAGTAAAAGAAAGGCAGGAAATTTAAAATTGCACCTGCGGTAATAAGGGTGCCAATAAAGCCGCCGCGCATAGATTCCTGTAGGGTTTCCCAAATGGGTAGATCAGAAAAAAGAAGGATATAAATGAGCATTCCAACAAGATTGGCTGCAATCCCTGTTACAAAACCTAAAAGGATCTCTTTCTTAATCATTGAGTTCCCAAGAATTTAGATCGCTTAGAAATTGATGTGCCGTAAGGTCAAACTGAACCGGCACCACCGACACATATCCCTGAGAAAGGGCATGTTCATCACTGTCTTCTCCCTCATCTTCATTTATAAATTTTCCCGATAACCAGTAGTAGTCGCGACCCTGCGGATTGGTTCTCTTATCGAATTCTTCTTCCCAGCGGGCCTTGGCCTGCCTGCATACTTTGATCCCTTTTATCTCGGCCTCACTTAGCTTTGGGAGGTTTACATTTAAAACCACTCCTTTTGGAAGGCCGTGTTTTAGCACCTGCCTGGTAATGCGTTTTACAAATTTCTTGCAGGGCTCAAAATCGGCGTTCAGCGAATAATCAAGTAAAGAAAAACCAATGGCCGGGATGCCTTCAATACCGGCTTCTACTGCGGCACTCATGGTGCCCGAATAGATCACATTGATAGAAGAATTAGAACCGTGGTTAATGCCACTTACACAAAGATCTGGCTTGCGGTGAAGGATCTCCTGGGTAGCGATTTTCACACAATCGGCCGGTGTGCCCGAGCAACTGTATTCTTTATGCTTGTAGGTTTCTTTGACTGTAATTTGATCACAAAAGAGGGTGTCGCTAATGGTGATGGCGTGTCCCATCCCGCTTTGGGGACTGTCTGGGGCGACCACGATCACGTCTCCCATTTGCTTCATGACCTCAATAAGGGCTCGAATTCCGGGAGCCGTAATTCCGTCGTCATTGGTGACTAAAATGAGCGGTTTTTCCTGAGACATTATGAAAAATTTATGGCTGCTAAATTAAATTAATTTCCTGAGGAAAGGCTTATATTCGTAAATTAACAAAAAAGGAGAAAACTATATAAGTTGGCATAGTTTTTACTGTAGTACAGGTATACTAATGATGAAAATAAAAACCATAATGAAAAGGAACTATAAGCTACTGGTGCTGGTCTTGCTGTTTGCCGCGGCTTCTTGCAGCTTTACCACCAAGACATTCAATGACCCCAATAAAGATAAAACCCTAATTGAACTGATTTCGTATGTTCTTAAAAATGGACATTATGATGCCAAGGAGGTAGACGATTCCTTTTCTTCTGAAGTTTATAAAGATTACCTCGAGGCGCTTGACCCTCTAAAAAGGTATTTTTATGCAAGTGATATAGAAGAGTTTCAGCAATATGAAACCCTTCTTGATGATCAGATAAAGAACAGCGAGATCACATTCTTTGATCTTACCCACACCCGGCTTTTAGAGCGTATGGCTGAAGCTGAAGGAATCTATAAGGAAGTTCTTGAGAAGCCTTTCAACTTTGACAAAGATGAAGTTCTAGATACCGATTACAGCAAACGCGATTATGTAAGCTCAAAGAAAGAGATGAAGGAAAGATGGAGAAAGCAGCTTAAATTTTCGGCTATTTCCAATTATTACGATATAAAGAAAGAACAGGAAAGAAAGCTGGAGGATGATGCCGATTATGTTGCAAAATCTGATGCCGAGCTGGAAAAAGAAGCACGGGAGTTAACCCTGAATTCTCTGGATGAGTACTTCGACTTCAGTGATGACCTCGAAAGAAAAGATTGGTTTTCAGTATATGTAAATGCAATTGTTGAAGAATTTGACCCTCATACATTTTATTTTGCACCACAAGACAAAGATCGTTTTGATATGGCCATGAGTGGTAAACTTGAAGGGATTGGTGCACGCCTTCAAAAGAAAAACGACAATGTGAAGATTGTTGAAGTAATCTCGGGAGGGCCAGCCTGGAGGGGAGAAGAAGTAGAAGTTGGTGACGAGATCATAAAAGTAAAACAGGAAGACGAGAAAGAACCGGTAAGTGTGGTTGGAATGAGGCTTGACGATGCTGTAAACCTTATAAAAGGCCCTAAAGGTTCTAAAGTTACCCTTACTCTTAAAAAAGTTGACGGTACCATTGAGGAGGTAGATATTATTAGAGATGTTGTAGAGATAGAGGAGACTTATGCCAAAGCGGCTAAAGTAGAGAAGAATGGCCGTGTTTACGGAGTGATCAACCTGCCGAAGTTCTATTTTGATATGGAAGATTATTCTGAAAGAAATGCAGCTTCTGATGTAAAAGAGGAAATTGTAAGGCTAAAGCAAGAAGGAATGGATGGGTTGGTACTTGACCTGCGAAACAATGGAGGAGGATCTTTAAAGACGGTTGTTGATATCGCCGGATTGTTTATCAAGGACGGGCCAATAGTACAGGTGAAATCTAAACTTGAAGGGCAACAGGTCCTTGAAGATACAGATTCCTCTATTTTATGGGATGGTCCTTTGGTGATCCTTGTAAATGAGCTTTCTGCCTCGGCTTCCGAAATTCTTGCCGCTGCAATGCAGGATTATAAAAGAGCAGTTATTATTGGAAGTAAACAAACCTACGGAAAGGGAACCGTGCAAAACGTACTTGATCTTAACCGATGGATCAAGAACAACGACCTTGGTGACCTTGGAGCCTTAAAGATCACCACTCAAAAATTCTATAGAGTGAATGGAGGTTCTACCCAGCTTGAAGGTGTGAAAAGTGACGTTGTGGTGCCCGATCGTTATTCCTTTATTGACATAGGTGAGAAAGATCAAAAGAATCCGCTGCCATGGGATCAAATTGAAGCAGCTTCTTTTGAAGAATGGAACGGCTATATAGATTTTGAAGAAACCCTCTCCAACAGCCAGAAGAGAATGGCCGAAAATGAACAAATCGACTTAATTAGGGAGAATGCCGAATGGATTAGAGATCAGCGTAACAGTACCACTTTTCCGCTTAATTATGCTGAATACAGCAGGGAAATGGAACTGAATGAAGAGCAGGCAAAGAAATTTGACAGGCTCTCGGAATACCAGTCAGACCTCAGTTTTGAATCGCTTCCTTATGAAATTAAGTTGTTTGAGGTAGATACTGTACTTTCTGAGAAAAGAGAAAGATGGCACGAGAATCTCAAGAGTGATATCTATATGGAAGAGGCGGTGCATGTATTGGAAGACATGAAGATGAATAACATCAAGAAGTCTGGTTTGGCCGATGTCAAAAAATAAATGAAGAGAAACATAATATTCAAAAAGGGCTTTTTTAAGCCCTTTTTTTATGGCTTATTTTCAGCGTTCATAGTGATGACTAAAAGAGGAAGCTAATGAGGAGTTTCCTGGTGAAATGTGTTTTGGTTAATGACAGGTTTTTGGTTTAGGTTGTGAAGAAGAAGCCTTATCCCGATTTAATCATAGCACAAGTTTTTTGTGTCTAATATCTTCGGAATAATGCAGTCGTAAAACGCCTTTTTTGAGAGGTATAGATTAGATATTTTTTCCCGGCTGTAACCATGATCATGATTCTAAACTACCGACTATCGACTACTGACTATTGACTATCAAATGAATCCATCGAAAGCACAGGTTTTTGTGTCTAATTTCTTCGGAAAAATTCAGTCGTAAAACGCCATTTTTGAGAGGTATAGATTAGATATTTATTCCCGGCTGTAACCATGATCGTGACTCTAAACTACCGACTACCTACTACCAACCAATTTACCAGAAAGACATTCGGTCAGAATCCAGTTTCAGGAATATGAACAGGAGTATGGTAAAGCCCCACAATCCGGAGCCGCCGTAACTAAAGAACGGCAAGGGAATCCCCACGGTAGGGAAGATGCCAATTACCATCCCGATATTAACAAAAAAGTGTAAAAAGAGGATCCCGGCCACACTGTAGCCGTAAACCCTGTTAAACTGGGATTTTTGTCTTTCGGCCAGGTGAATTATCCGGAGGATCAAAAAGATAAAGAGAAAAATAACCACAGCACTTCCAACAAAGCCCCATTCTTCACCCACTGTACTAAAAATGTAATCGGTATGTTGTTCGGGAACAAAATTTCCTTTGGTCTGGGTACCTTCAGTCCATCCTTTTCCAAACCAGCTGCCGCTGCCAATAGCTATTTCACTTTGATTGGTGTTGTAGCCTATTCCGCGGTTATCTACTTCTTTTCCAAGAACGATGTTGAAACGGTCGCGATGACGTTGTTCAAATATGTTCTCAAAAATATAATCTACAGAAAAAGATAGCGCAATAGCAACAATAAGCAAGCTGAGAGAAGCCATTAAACCTGCTATCCTCTTTTTCTTTAAGAAAAACAGTAGCGCCACCAGGATCGTTGCACCAACAGAAACCCAAATAGGGCCAAATAACAGGGTGAAAACGAAAACCAGCACGCCAATGACCACAACTATTAGATATCCTCCCGAGAGCCCTTCTCTGTACAGCGG
This sequence comes from Salinimicrobium sp. TIG7-5_MAKvit, assembly GCF_049569215.1. Taxonomy (GTDB): domain Bacteria; phylum Bacteroidota; class Bacteroidia; order Flavobacteriales; family Flavobacteriaceae; genus Salinimicrobium; species Salinimicrobium profundisediminis. The sequence goes on from NZ_CP145903.1 coordinate 2,293,981, forward strand.
AAAGAAGAAAGCGGCATAGACCATGGCGCTTCCGGCATCGGGCTGCATTAAAATGATCACAGCCGGTAAGGCTATAATAATAAAGGCCTGGAATTGATGGGAAAGACTATGGATGTTAGTTTGAATGTCGCTTATGAACTTGGAAAGCGCCAGGGCTGTACCCACCTTTGCAAATTCAGCAGGCTGAAAGGTAAAACTTCCTATGGCATACCAGGAAGTGGCGCCATTAATAGTTTTTCCGAAGAAAAATAAACCTGTAATAGAAATCAGGGAGATGATATAGAATATACTGGAAAAGCGTTCATAAAACTTAGCTTCCAGGGAAAGAAGAATAACTATAAGAAAGACACTTAAAATGATAAACAACATTTGCTTACCGTAGATTTGATCAAGGTCAAAGAATGATCTTGCGGTGTCATCGAGAGATGCCGAGTATATATTTACCCAGCCAATGATTACCAGTAAAAAATAAACAAGTATAGAAAGCCAGTCAAACTGGGAAATAGTTTTAGGCATAGTTACTGGTTAATTCTAAAAGGTTCCCCGCTTAATGGTTTTGCATATTCCTCTTCCAGGCTGTGGGTAAGTATCCATTCTTCCATATCCTTTCGGGTAATCTCTCCTTTTATGTATTTTTCAATCATTAAGCCTGCAATACGACCTGCGTAGCGGCCTCCCCAATATCCGTTTTCCACAAAGATTGCCAAAGCTATCTTAGGGTTATCTACAGGAGCAAAGGCTACGAAAATGGAATGGTCTGTAAGTTGTACCCTTTTTCCGTCGATCCTGGTAAAATTCTCGGCAGTTCCGGTTTTCCCTGCAATCTCTATACCGGGGATTTGAAGCGCAGATGCCGTCCCCGACTTATATACCTGGTGCATTCCTTCTACCACAGGTTCAAAATGGCGGGGTTCAACGGTGGTAACTTTCTTTTCGGTAAACTCTTTTTCCTTGATGGGGTTTCCTTCAATTTCCTTTAAAACATGAGGAGTGTAGAACCATCCGCGATTTGCGATTGCAGCTGTCATATTTGCCAGCTGAATTGGGGTCATAAGAACCTCGCCCTGCCCTATGGCGTTAGAAAGTGTAGCTGTAGAAAACCATTTATAGGTGGGGTAATCATAGATCTTGTTGTAATATTTTGAAGTGGGGATCTTACCCGGCCTTCCGGTAGAAAGATCAGACCCAAGATAATCACCCAAACCAAAACTTTTCAGGTGATTTGCCCATGCATCTACGCCCTCTTGCGGAGTGGGGTATTTTTCAACGATCCTTCGGTAAACATTTGCGAAATAGGCATTACACGACTGAGCAATCCCGGGAATCATGTTCAAGGGGCTGGAATGGGCATGGCAACCCATTTTTCGGCCTCTACCATAGAAATATCCTCCATGGCATGAGAAACTTTCCTGGGTAGTTACAACGCCTTCCTGTAAGGCAATTAAAGCATTAATGGTCTTAAAAGGTGATCCGGGAGGATACTCGGCCAGTAGCCCTCTGTCAAATAAAGGTTTTGAAATGGAATCAAGCCAGAGCTTGGTAAAGTTTTCTGATCTTTTTCGCCCCACCAAATCGGCAGGATCATAATTTGGAGCTGTTACCAATGCCAGGATCTCGCCGGTTGCCGGTTCAATAGCAACAATACCGCCTCTCTTATTCTTCATGAGGAGCTCTCCGTATTTTTGCAGTTCGGCATCAATGGTAATGGTAATATCTTTTCCCTTTTTTGGAAGGGTGTCGTAGATCCCTTCTTTATAAGGCCCTATATCACGGTTAAACCTGTCCTTCTGAATATACTTGACTCCCTTTACACCGCGCAGGAGTTCTTCGTAATAGCCTTCTACTCCCTGGCGGCCAATAAGGTCTCCCGAGAGGTAATAAGGATTCTCATTTACTATACGCTGGTTAACTTCGGTTATATATCCCAACACATTTGCGCCATGTTGGGTATAATAATCACGCAGGGAACGTTTCTGAATGTAAAAGCCTTCGTATTTACGCATCTTTTCAGCAAGATAGGCGTATTCACTTTTGGTAAGCTGTGGGATTACTACCGATGGCAAGCGGGGGGAGTAAATCTTGGCTTTGTCAAGTCTCTCTACCAGTTGTTCTGTAGTAATACTTAGAATATTGCACAATTCGGTGGTATCAAAAGGCTTGAGGTTGCGTGGTATCACCATAACGTCATAAGACGGTTGGTTAGAGACCAGCAGCTCTCCATTGCGGTCAAAGATAAAACCGCGCTGCGGGTAATCGTAGACTACTTTTATAGCATTATTCTCTGAAAGCCCTACAAAAGAGTCGTCCATTACCTGCAGGTAGAAAAGCCGGGCCAGAAAAATAAGGCCGGAGGTTATGACTATTATGTAGAGTAAAATTTTTCTCATCTTGACCTTTTGTTAAATAAGGCAAGCGTTATAAACACCAAAATTATTGTAAACGCTGCCGAAAAAAATGTTTTTTTAAGAAGTAACAATAAGTGTGCAAAATTGAAAAATTCTAATAAAAACAATATCAGGTGATGTACAAATACAATAATTAAGACATAACTTATTCTTGAACCGGGCTGCGTACTTGAGAACTTGATAGTTTGATAATCATAGCTCACCCCAAAGGAGAAACGAAGAACTGCCGGACGAATGTATGCAGCTACTACACATGCCGCAGCATTTATACCACCGCTATCTTCAAAAATGTCAATTCCCCAACCCAGTAAAAAACTCAGAAAGATGAAGAGGGTTTGATTTGCATTAAAAGGGTAGAGCAGGATGAATACCACATACAGGTATGGGTTGATATAACCCAGAAAATTGATATTGTTCAACAATAACACCTGTAGCATTAGTAATACTATAAAACGAAGGGCATTATTGAATATCACACTATTCATCTTTAGAAAGATTTTGCAGTTCTCTTATTTCGGCCTGGCTGGTGTTTTCAATAATATAAACATACCCAATGTTGGTCATGTCATTAAACAATTCGATATCTATATTATAATAGCTCTCACTTTGATCGAGGGAAAAGTTTTTTACCGCCCCAATAGGTAAACCTTTTGGGAAAATGAGGGAGCGTCCTCCGGTGATTATAGTGTCTCCTTCGGCTATTGGGGCTACAGATGGCACATCTATAAGCTGTACAATATTGGGATTATCGCCGTTCCATACTAAAGTCCCAAAATGGTTGGAACGTTTGAGCTGAGCATTGATCCGGGAGTTTGAATTGAGTATGGAGATCACTGTGGAATAGTTTGGAGAAACATTCTCCACTATTCCCACAATCCCTTTACTGGTTACCACCCCCATGTCTCTCTCAATCCCATCCCGGCTTCCGCTTTTAATGGTAAGATAGTTATCTACCTTAGCGTAGTTGTTATTAATCACTTCTGAAGCTCTAAAAATATAATCGGCATCAAAGCTACTGGTATCCCGGTAGGTCTTGATTTCTAAGGAATCTTCATAAGTTGCCAGTCGGGTGCGCAATCGCTCATTTTCCTCTAGTAAACGCAAATTGTATTCTTCAAGGTAAAAAAAGCTGTTGATGTCGCTGGTCCAGCTATAGATGCCGCCACTCAAAAAATTAGCAGAACTAATTAATTTACTCTTTTGGTAGGAGTGGGACTGAATGGTTAAAAACAGGGAAAAAGTGAGCAGCAATAAGAATAGGATATTGTTCTTATTGCGAATAAGAAAATTAATTATTTGCTGCATAAATTACTCCTACTTTATCAGGATTCCCTTGTAACGATGAAGGGTCTTCAGGCAAATACCCGTTCCTCGAACAACTGCCCGTAAAGGATCTTCGGCGATATAAACCGGAAGATCGGTCTTTTGTGATAACCTTTTGTCCAGTCCGCGCAGCATTGATCCCCCACCGGCAAGATAGATCCCGGTGTTGTAAATGTCGGCTGCGAGTTCCGGCGGAGTTTGTGAAAGCGTCTCCATCACGGCATCCTCAATTCTCAATATCGACTTGTCCAGGGCTTTGGCAATTTCTCTGTAAGAGATATTCACCTGCTTTGGTTTTCCTGTTAAAAGATCCCTCCCCTGCACATTCATTTCATCTGGTGGTACCTCAAGATCTTCGGTAGCGGCACCAATCTGAATTTTTATTTTTTCAGCAGTACGCTCACCCACATAAAGGTTGTGCTGCGTACGCATGTAGTATACAATATCATTTGTGAAAACATCTCCCGCGATCTTGACCGATTTATCACACACAATTCCCCCAAGGGCGATAACCGCGATCTCGGTAGTACCACCACCTATATCAACAATCATATTTCCCTTTGGCTGCATGATGTCAACTCCAATACCTATAGCTGCAGCCATAGGTTCGTGTATCAGGTAAACCTCTTTCCCGTTCACTCTTTCTGCACTTTCTTTAACTGCGCGCATTTCCACCTCGGTAATACCGGAAGGGATACAAATCACCATCCTTAGAGCAGGAGTGAACATTTTCTTCTTAAGCGCAGGAATTTCTTTTATAAACATGGTAAGCATCTTTTCAGATGCATCAAAATCGGCAATTACCCCATCTTTTAAAGGGCGAATTGTCTTGATATTCTCATGCGTTTTCCCCTGCATCATGGCAGCTTCTTTTCCTACTGCTATGATTTTTCCGGTAGTGCGGTGACGGGCCACGATAGAAGGACTGTCAACCACCACCTTATCGTTATGTATAATAAGGGTGTTTGCAGTTCCTAAATCTATAGCAATTTCTTCAGTGAGAAAATCGAAAAATCCCATGTTAAGTCAATTAGTTGAGGTTCGGTAAATGTAATAAAATTAATGTTTAAAATGTCTTGTTCCGGTCATTACCATAGCGAGATTATTATCGTTGCAATAATCTATACTTAGCTGGTCCTTAATGGATCCGCCGGGCTGGATAACAGCAGTGATTCCCGCTTTATCTGCAATTTCCACACAGTCTGGGAAAGGGAAAAAAGCATCACTGGCCAATACTGCGCCTTTTAAGTCAAATTCAAAAGAATTCGCTTTTTCAATGCTCTGTCTCAATGCATCTACCCGTGATGTTTGTCCTGTACCGCTGGCCAGTAACTGGTTGTTTTTTACCAGAACAATAGTATTTGATTTTGTGTGCTTGCAAATTTTGGAAGCAAACAACAGGTCATTTAACTCCTGCTGTGACGGTTTATTGTTGGTAGCATAAGTTAAATCTTCTGTAGTATCTGTTTTGGAGTCTTTATCCTGAACAAGAATACCGTTCAAACAGGTGCGTACCTGCTTTTGCGGCAGTTCGGTTTCTTTCTGTACAAGCAAGACCCTGTTTTTCTTCCCTTTTAAAACTTCCAGGGCTTCTTCGGAATAGCCCGGGGCAATGACCACTTCACAAAACAGCTCATGTATCTCTTCGGCAGTAGCCTTGTCTATTTCTTTGTTCGCAATAAGAATTCCTCCAAAAGCCGAAACAGGATCTCCTGCCAAAGCATCTTTGTAAGCCTGAAGCAGGGTTTCCCGCTGCGCCAGTCCGCAGGCGTTATTGTGCTTTAAAATGGCAAAAGTTGGGGCTTCATTTTGAAACTCGTTCATCAGGTTTACAGCCGCATCTACGTCCAGTAGATTGTTGTACGACAACTCCTTGCCGTGCAGCTTATCAAACATGGCCGAAAAGTCACCGTAAAAATGCCCTTTTTGATGGGGATTCTCCCCGTATCTCAACTCCAGCCCGCCGTTGAAGCTCTCCTTGTAAGATTGCTCTTCGTTATTCAGGTAATTGAAGATCGCAGTGTCGTAATGAGAAGACACGTTAAATGCCTTTGCGGCAAATCTTTTGCGGTCATTCAGGCTTGTCTGGCCTTTTCCTTCAGAAATAATTTCTAAAAATTCGGCGTAATTGTCTACTGAAGGTACACAAATTACATCTTTATAATTCTTTGCAGCTGCCCTGATTAAAGAAATGCCGCCAATATCAATTTTTTCAATGATCTCTTCTTCCGAAGCATTTGAAGCAACCGTTTTTTCAAACGGGTAAAGATCAACAATTACAATATCGATCTGTGGGATTTCATACTGCTCCAGTTCGGCTTTATCCTGCTCGTTTTCACTGCGGTTAAGAATCCCGCCAAATACCTTGGGGTGCAGAGTTTTTACACGTCCTCCAAGAATGGAAGGGTAGGATGTTATATCCTCTACCGGTACTACATTTATTCCCAGGTCTGTAATAAATTTTTCAGTTCCTCCTGTAGAGTAAATAGTGATACCCAGCTCGTTAAGCTTTTTAACAACAGGTTCAAGTCCTTCTTTACTGAAGACAGAAATAAGTGCAGATTTAGCCGATTTTAGGTCGCTCATTGTGTTGGTTTTGTTGAGGTTGCAAAAGTAATTATTTCAGTATAAAATAAAGAGGCTGCCGCTCTTATTTAAATAATTATTTTGTAACGAATATTTAAACCCGGCGTCTTATGATGTGCAGGTTTATAATAATACAGGAAAAGTACCATGTTAATATATCTAAGGGTTCTTAAAGAGAGTTTTTTTTTCGCCATTAACGCTCTTAAAAACAACAAGCTGCGAACCATGTTATCCCTTTTGGGGGTAACTATTGGAATTTTTTCCATCATAGCCGTACTTGCGGCAGTAGATTCTCTGGAGAAGGAGATCAAGGGTAGCCTTAGCGCGTTAGATAACCGCACCATGATACTTACCCGCTTTTCTTTTGGCTCTAATGAGGTGCCACAGTGGAAGAGAGAACAGTTTCCCGATGTTAGTTATGAAGAGTACGAATATTTGAGCCGTAGTGTGCCCGAAGTTTCTGCTATGTCTTACGTGCTTAACGTTCCTCCCGAAAATATTAAGTACAGCGACAAAACTGCCTCAGATGTTGGGATAGCTGCTGTCTCTGCTGAATATTACGACATTGAAGCCCTGCAAATTGAAGAAGGCCGCTTCTTTAATATGGCCGAATCTGTAAGTGGTACTCCTGTAGTTGTTCTCGGTCACGATGTGTATGAAAATCTCTTTGGAAGTCGAAACGCCCTGGGCGAACAGGTGAGGCTTTATGGCAGAAAATTTTCGGTGATAGGGGTATTGGAAAAAAAGGGGGCAAGCCTGTTTGGAGGTAGTCATGACACCAATGTTTTTGTGCCGGTGAATGTGGTAAGAAGGATCTACGGCGGAAGCAATCGCGGTACCTTTCCGCAAATTGTGATTAAACCCGAACCCGATGCCGACACTAATGAACTCATAGCATACATTTCTCAACAACTCCGCAACTTTAGAGGCTTAAGGCGCGACGATATCAACAACTTCTTCGTGAATCAGCTGGAAGGCTTCACCGATCTCATTGATAATATGACCGGGCAACTCAATTTCTTCGGACTCATCATTAGCGGTTTCTCACTTCTGGTAGGGGGCTTTGGTATTGCAAACATCATGTTTGTAAGTGTAAAAGAACGCACCAACCTCATCGGGATCCAAAAATCGTTGGGGGCCAAGAATAAATTCATCCTTTTCCAGTTCTTGTTTGAAGCGGTAATTTTAGCGGTAATTGGTGGGCTTATCGGGTTGTTCCTCGTGTGGCTTGCATCTCTCATAGTTTCGCAATTTACCGGCAGCTTTGAATTCATACTTTCTACCTGGAATATGTTTATAGGTACGGCGGTATCGGCAGTAATTGGGCTTATCTCGGGAATTGTTCCTGCAATTTCAGCCTCAAAATTAGACCCTGTAGAAGCTATTAGAACGGGAATGTAAATCCGAATGTACTTTGTATAGCATAATGCTTTTTTATGTATATTTTATTTGTCAATCAATCATTTAAAACAATCATTTACATGAAAAAATTATTTACAGTACTGGCTTTGGTTTGTTCCCTCTTTGCGGCAGCTCAGGATTTTGACAGGCAAAAAATGGACAGCCTTTTTACCGTTGTTGAAAAAAACGACAGGGGAATGGGCAGCTTTGCAATTTACAAACAGGGGGAGCCTGTCTACACGAATACTATTGGCTATAGTGATATATCAAAAGGAACTAAAGCCAATGCACTTACAAAATACCGTATAGGATCAATTTCAAAGACTTTTACGGCAGCTATGATCCTGCAACTGGTTGAAGAAGGAAAACTTTCACTGGATACCCAACTCTCAAAATTTTATCCCGGAATTCCCAATGCCAAAAGCATCACTATAGAAGACCTTTTAAGGCACCAAAGCGGGCTTTTCAACTTCACCAATGAAGATGCTTATCTCGATTATATGGAGCAGCCAAAGTCGAAAGAGGGACTTCTTGCAATATTCAAAGCCCAGGAGCCGGTTTTTGCGCCCGGCGAGAAAAACGATTATTCCAATACAAATTACGTGTTGCTTTCTTTTATTCTTGAAGATTTAGACGGAAAGAGTTACGCCGAAATCCTGAAAAATCGAATTGCCCAACCGCTCAACCTCGAAAATACCTACTACGGAAGAAAAATTGATTCCGGTAATGCTGAAGCTTATTCCTATCAGAAAAAGAAAGACTGGCAACCTGCTACAGAAACCGATCTTAGTATCCCGCTGGGAGCCGGGGGCATAGTTTCAACTCCAACAGATCTCAATTTGTTCTTCACTGCTCTCTTCGACGGAAAAGTTCTAAAATCTGACACTTTTGAAAAGATGAAAACACTCAAAAATGGCTTCGGAATGGGCCTTTTTAGCTTTCCTTTTAATGAGAAGACTTTTTATGGGCATACCGGCGGCATAGATGGGTTCAATTCTATGAGTATGTATTATCCTGAAGGAGATCTCGCTGTTTCTTATATTTCAAATGGAACCGTCCTGTCTCCAAACGATATAATGATTGGAGCACTCAGTATTTACTGGGACCTTGATTATACCTTACCTTCTTTTGAGCCTGCTATCGAGGTTTCACAAGAAAAGCTTGAGCAATATACCGGCACCTATGGGAGTGAAACCTTTCCGCTGGAAGTAAAGATCTTCATTGAAGATGAAACCCTTATGGGGCAGGCTACCGGGCAACCTTCTTTTCCGCTTGAGGCTTACGACGAAAATAAGTTTCAGTTCACCCGCGCCGGACTCAAACTGGAATTTAATCCTGAAGCCAATAAGTTGACGCTACTTCAGGGAAGGGGAGCTTACGAACTAACACGAAAGTAAAGGTCTATTGCGATACAAAAACGGGGTGCCAAAAATGACATTTTTGGCACCCCGTTTTTATATGTTCTGGCCTGGCATCGGGGAATTGATGACAGCCTGTAGTACATTCAGAATTCTAGATGATCTCGGCCACCTTTTCGTTCACAAACTCGAGGAAGCGCTCATCTTCTTCAGTAAATGGATCGGGAATATTGGAATCTATGTCGATTTGCCCAATATTTTCTCCATTCTTGAACAAGGGCACAACTATTTCGGCTTTTACATGTATGCTGCAGGCAATATAATTGTCCTGAGCAGATACATCGGGCACCACAAAATTTTTGTTGGAAACGGCGACCTGTCCGCAGATGCCTTTTCCGAAGGGAATAATCGTATGATCTGTAGGTTCTCCTGCAAAAGGCCCTAATTTTAATTCATTTTTGTCCCCGTTCTTGAAATAGAAGCCTACCCAAGTGTAATAATCTACTTCGGCTTTTAAAAGTTCGCACACTTTAGAGAGCCGCTCTTCAACCTGAACTTTATCATTCGCAAGGATTTCAGTAACCTCTTGTTTTAATCTTTCTAATGCCATTGTTTACTTTTTAAGCAAAAGTATTTAAAAAAACAGCTTTTTAAATAGGTATAAATAAATACTTTTGATGAAACCATTGGCTAAATTTTGCGACAACTCCTTCAAAGATACGCGCCGGTAATCCGGTTCATTTTTACCTTTTTAGGCGTTTACCTGCTGTTGGCCCTGCTGTACAACCTCTACCTGCAAAATTTTTATTCCCCTGCCTATTACCCCGATTTTCTTACACATCTGGTGGCGCTGCAAAGCGAGGCCGTGGTCTCTGCCCTGGGGTACCACGCACAGGTGGCGCCGGGTTATCCCGAAACCAACATGCACCTTTTTGTAAATGGCAAGTTTGTGGCCCGTATTATTGAAGGCTGTAATGCCGCAAGTATTATTATCCTTTTTGTCTCCTTTATGTTCGCATTTTCGGGAAAATTAAAGACCACGTTTTTCTTTACCCTAGGGGGTGCGGTGGTTATTTATGTAACAAATATCCTGAGAATCGCTCTAATGGCTGTGGGGATCTATGAATATCCATGGCATGCCCGTTTTCTGCACTCAGTTGCTTTTCCGCTGGTGATCTATGGAGTGGTTTTTCTCCTGTGGGTGCTTTGGATCATTATTTACACTAAAGAAATTAAGGATGAAAGGAGTCTTTAAAATTGTAATAATTCTGGGCCTGGTAGGAGTGCTGGCGATGATAAGGATATACGAGTACCGGTTTTTTTACGATCCTTTTATGTATTTCTTTGAAAGGGCTTACCAAAGCGGGGAAACTGTAAATTATACTTTTGAGATGTTTTCTAATCTCTTTTTGCGCTTTGTACTTAATACGCTGGTCTCGTTGTTAATTCTATGGGTGGCCTTCAGGAGTTGGGGGATCATAAAATTTTCAGCTCTTATTTATGCAGCTTTTTTAACTGTGCTTTTCCCTGTATTTATGTACCTCATGGAAAACGTGGAACCCGGGCAATACCTGGCTGCTTTTTACGTGCGTAGATTCCTGGCCCACCCGCTGTTAATCCTTATCCTGTTGCCCGCCTTCTACTACTATAGGTTGAGCAGGAACATCACAGATGAAGAAAGAATTTCATAATATAATTTTTACTAAATTTGCATCTTGATGAAGCAGATTTTCCACAATACAACCTCGTTTGCAATGGCATTTTTAGTGCTGTTCTCTACCGTGTCTTTTACGGTGGACAAGCATTTTTGTGGAGAAATCTTGGTAGATCAGGCTGTTTTTTCTGAAGCAAAAACCTGCGGAATGCATGGAGATATGCCTACTTCTGCTGAAGATGATTGCTGCGATGAACAAAAGGTTGTAGTTGAAGGACAGAAGGAACTGAAGATCTCTTTTGATGATCTTGACCTGGACCAACAGGTTTTTCTGGCTACTTTCACCTGGTCTTATGCAAATCTTTTTGAAGGAGAAGCTCAGGCCGAAACTCCTTTCTTTCACTACAAACCGCCTTTACTCGTCTACGACATACATTTGCACAACGAGACTTTCCTTATTTGATATTTAAATTGATTTTTTAAACCCTGCATGTTGGGGTTGCTGTGTTTGTTCACATTTAATCAATTTAATATCAAAGAATGCTTTCTAAAATAATAAGTTACTTCCTGTATAACCGGCTGGTTACGACTTTGCTGCTGATCTTTATGATTGGCTGGGGAGTGGTCACTTCTCCTTTCGACTGGGATTTTGATCTTCTGCCTCGCGATCCGGTGCCGGTAGATGCCATTCCTGATCTGGGAGAGAATCAACAGATCGTTTTTACCGAATGGCCCGGCCGTTCGCCACAGGATATTGAAGACCAGATCACCTATCCGTTAACCACTGCTTTACTCGGGATTCCCGGTGTGGAATCTATTCGTAGTACGTCCATGTTTGGGTTTTCCAGCATCAACATCATTTTTAATGAAGATGTGGAGTTCTACTGGTCACGGACCCGGATCCTTGAGAAGATAAATTCTCTGTCTCCTGGATTATTACCCGAAGATGCACAACCAACATTAGGACCAGATGCAACTGCCCTGGGGCAGGTTTTCTGGTATACGCTCGAAGGAAGGGATACAGCAGGTAATGTCACCGGTGGCTGGGACCTGCACGAGATAAGGTCGGTGCAGGATTACTACGTGAAGCTGGGTTTAAGCGGAGTAGAGGGAGTTTCTGAAGTTGCTTCTGTTGGTGGATTTGTGCGTGAATACCAGGTAGATGTTGATCCAGATGCTTTAAAGGCATTTAATGTGGGCATTGACGAAGTGATGATGGCAGTGCAGAACTCCAACCGCGACATTGGTGCCAAGACTATTGAAGTCAATAAGGTAGAATATTTGGTTCGCGGATTGGGATATATAGAATCCCTTGAAGATATTGAAAATACTGTGGTCGCGGTCAATGAGAACAAACCTATCCTGATTTCCGATATTGGTGTGGTCACTCTTGGTCCTGCCGAAAGGCGCGGGATCCTCGACAAGGCCGGTGCTGAAGTCGCCGGCGGAGTTGTAGTTGCCCGTTACGGATCTAATCCGCTGGCCGTGATCAACAATGTCAAAGAAAAAATAGAGGAGATCGCTCCCGGAATGCCAACAAAGGTTTTACAGGATGGAACGGTTAGCAAGTTGACCGTAGTGCCTTTCTATGACCGCACCCAGTTGATCCAGGAGACACTGGGGACGCTTGAAAGTGCCCTTTCGGACGAGATCCTTATTAGTATTATCGTTGTCATCATCCTGGTGCTCAATTTACGTGCGTCAATTCTTATTTCGAGTCTGCTGCCTATTGCGGTGCTCATGACCTTTATCGCCATGCGCTACTTTGGGATAGATGCCAATGTGGTGGCGCTTTCGGGAATAGCTATCGCGATCGGGGTCATGGTAGATGTCGGGATCGTTTTTGTGGAAAATACGCTGCGGCATCTCGAATTTCCTGAGAATCGGGATGCCCGGGGTTCAAGACTTCTTGAGGTCATAAGAACTGCCACAATAGAAGTTGGTCCTGCGGTCACAACTGCACTGGCAACAACAGTGGTAAGTTTTCTTCCGGTATTCTTTATGGAACATGCCGAAGGAAAACTTTTCATACCCTTAGCTTTTACCAAAACTTTCGCTTTGGTAGCAGCCTTCCTTCTGGGGATTATCGTGCTGCCAATGCTGTCTTACTATTTCTTCTCTTTTAGATTGCAAAAGGAGAGGGTCAACCGCATCTGGAACTATAGTCTTATTGGCGGCGGAATTCTACTGGCAATAATTTTCAGCATGTGGTTGCCTTTAGCTTTATCAGTTATCGGAATTTTAAGGTTACTGGAACCCAGGAGCCGTGGTTTCCTCGGAAAATATACCCGGGAGATCTCACTTTTTATAATTCTGGCGGTAACCATTTTCTTCCTCACTACGCACTGGATGCCGCTGGGAGTAAGGAATTCGATCATTGAAAATTACCTGTTTGTTATTGTTCTGCTGGTAATCACCCTGGCAGCACTGCTGGCTGTGGTAAAGTTTTATGAGCCTATCCTTAACTGGTGCCTGGAAAATAAAAGGTCATTTTTGATGCTTCCGGTGATCACTATTCTTATCGGATTGTTGATCTGGCAGGGATTTCCGAAGATCTTCGGAGTCATTGGTAACGGCGCAGAAAAAGTTGGCTGGGAAATTAGGGAAACTGCGGCCTGGGAAGGTGCTTCCGAAGCATTTCCCGGCGTAGGTAAAGAATTTATGCCAACGCTGAATGAAGGTAGCTTCCTTTTAATGCCAACTGCAATGCCGCACCTGGGAATTGAGGGCAGCAAAGAAGTGCTTCAAAAGCTGGATATGGCCGTGACCAATATTCCGGAAGTTGAGGTTTCTGTAGGGAAACTTGGAAGGGCTGAAACTGCGATAGATCCGGCGCCTATTTCGATGTACGAGAATGTCATCAATTATAAATCGGAGTACATGCTGAACGAGGAAGGTGAAATGCAGCGCTTCAGGGTAGATGATAACGGTAATTTCATTCTGAAATCAGGGGAAGCCTTACCTCATGAAGAAGTGGTCCTTCAGAATATCACAGCTAAAGACCTGATACCCGATGAAGACGGGGAATATTTCAGAAACTGGAGGGACCACATCAATAGCCCCGATGATATTTGGGACGAGATCGTCAGCGCCACCAGGTTACCCGGAATTACTTCAGCTCCCAAACTGCAACCTATTGAGACCAGGCTGGTAATGCTGCAAACCGGAATGCGTGCGCCAATGGGGATCAAAGTTTACGGGCCCGACCTGGAGACGATTCAAAATTTTGGATTTAAACTGGAAGAGATTTTAAAGCAGGTTCCTTCGGTGAAAGAGGAAGCGGTCTTTGCCGATCGTATTGTTGGTAAACCATATCTAGAGCTTGACATTAACCGGCAAAATATTGCCCGTTACGGCCTTAGCATTGAAAAAGTACAGCAAACCATTGAAACTGCTATTGGCGGGATGGAGATCACCACCACTGTTGAAGGTCGGGAGCGTTATCCTGTACGGGTGCGGTATCCACGGGAGTTAAGAAATTCTCCTGAAGAGATCGAGCAGATCCTGGTGCCAACACCAACCGGTGCACAAATTCCGTTGGGACAGCTGGTAGAGGTGCGGTACGTGAAAGGTCCGCAAATGATCAAGAGTGAGGATACATTTTTAGTGGGTTACGTGCTTTTCGACAAAAAAGAAGATTTTGCCGAAGTAAACGTGGTGAATGATGCACAGGATCTAATAGCTGAAAAAATTGCTACAGGAGAACTGATAGTCCCGCCCGGGGTGAGCTTTGAATTTTCAGGAAATTACGAGAATCAGGTGCGGGCAGTCAAAAGACTTGCTATTGTCATTCCAATCTCTTTGATCATCATCTTCCTGTTACTGTACTTTCAGTTTAAAACAGTAATTGCCTCTACGATCCATTTTTCAGGGGTGTTTGTGGCTTTTGCCGGCGGATTCATCATGATATGGCTTTACGGGCAGCCGTGGTTTATGGACTTCAGTATCTCCGGAGTGAATATGCGCGACCTGTTCCAGATGGGCACGATCAACCTGAGTGTGGCCGTATGGGTCGGGTTTATTGCCCTTTTTGGGATCGCAACAGATGACGGGGTGCTTATGGGAACATACATCCATCAGGTTTTTGAGAAACGTGACCCGCAAACAGTGCCCGAAGTAAGGGCAGCCGTTCTTGAAGCAGGGAAAAAACGGGTAAGGCCGGCGATGATGACCACTGCCGTGACTATAATCGCCCTGTTCCCGGTACTTACCTCTACCGGAAAAGGAGCAGATATTATGGTGCCTATGGCAATACCTATCGTAGGCGGAATGGTCATTCAGATCATGACCATCTTCGTGGTTCCCGTGCTGCAGGCAATTTGGCGTGAAACAGTAGTGACAAGAAACTTAAACAAAGTAACAGCAGAATGAAAGATGCTCTAAAAATATCATTTTTGACAGGTCTGTTTTTCCTGTGCTTCGGAAGCATGGAGGCGCAGACTCTGGAGGATTATCTGTTGATCGCTGCGGAAAATAATCCGCAGGTGAAGGCTGCATATTCCGAATTTGAGGCGGCCCTGCAGGAAGCGCCGCAGGTAAAGAGCCTGCCCGATCCTACCCTCACCGTTTCGGCCTTTGGCCAGATGGTGGAGACACGGCTGGGGCCGCAGGAAGCCCGTTTTTCTATCATGCAGATGTTTCCCTGGTTTGGAACACTTGAGGCACGGGAGAATGTGGCAAATTTAATGGCCGAAGCTAAATTCCAGGCTTTCCTGGAAACCCGCAATGAGATCCTGTTGCAGGTAAGCAGTAAATACTATGAACTTTACGAGCTCAAGCAACAGCTGCAGTACCAACAGGAGAATCTCGATATACTTCAGAACTATAAAGACCTTGCGCTTTCCCGGGTAAGTGCCGGCAGCGGAGCATTGTCTGATGTTTTACAGGCAGACATAATGCGGAATGAATCAATTACAGACTTGGACGTGATCCGGCTCAGAAAGGATGTGCTGCTCGCGCAGTTCAATGCTTTACTGGACCGCGAAAGATCTGAAGCAGTAGTAGTGCCAAATGAGGTAGAAACACTTCCTGAAAATGCCATTTTTGACACACTTATTGAAAACAACCCTCAGCTGGAGGAACTGGAGAATATGGCAGCGTCGGCCCGGGCACGCGAAGAGCTCGCGAAGAAAGAAGGAATGCCGAATGTGGGGCTGGGACTGGATTATGTAATTGTTGGGGAAAGAATGGATATGGCAGTTGAAGACAATGGCCGCGATGCCATTATGCCTATGCTCACTGTGAGCCTGCCCATCTTCCGCGGGAAGTACAAAGCCGCGCGTAAACAGGCGGCTTTTTTGGCGGAGAGTTATGAGCAGCGAAAAGAAGGTTTGAAAAATCAACTTTCAGCAGAACTTGAGGCGGCCCTTTTTGAAGTCCGGGAGGCGCAGGCCATGCTGCAGCTTTACAGGCGGCAGGTGGAAAGTTCGGGACAGGTACTAAACTTATTGCTTTCCTCTTACCGAAATGCAGCTTCAGATTTTGAGGAGGTGTTGCGGGTGAGACAGGAGCTTTTAAAATATCAGCTGGCGGTGGCAGGGGCAGAAGCCAATTATCTCACTGCACTGGCAAGAATAGATTATTTATCGGGTAAAACTTTAGATTATGACAGGCAGAAATAAAAATATACTCATCATAGCCGGTACACTGGTGGCAGGGATCCTGCTTGGCTGGCTCTTTTTTGGCGGCAGTGATGATGCCGAAATTCATGACCACAGCTCAGAAGTCGCGCAGGAAACTATCTGGACCTGCTCCATGCACCCACAGATTCGGGCAACTGAGCCGGGGAAATGTCCAATCTGCGGAATGGATCTTATTCCGCTGGAAAGCTCCGACGTAATGGAAAATCCCGATGCAGTTCAAATGACAGAATACGCTAGGAAACTGGCCAATATCCAGACGCAGGAAGTAGGAAATACTTCTGCAGAAAGGGAGATAGAACTTAACGGGAAAGTGGTGGTTGACGAAAGGATCTCTTACACACAAAGTACACACGTTCCTGGAAGGATCGAAAGGCTGCTGGTCAATTTTACGGGAGAGGAAGTCCGCAGGGGACAGGCGCTCGCAGTGGTCTATTCTCCCGAACTTGTTACCGCCCAGGAAGAACTTTTACAGGCCTATGCCATTCGCGAGTCTCAACCTGAACTTTTTGAAGCCGCTAAACAAAAACTGAGAAACTGGCGGATTGGTGAAAACCAGATCAACCGGATCCTTGAAAGCGGAAAGGCTACAGACCGTTTTACCATCACCGCCGATGTGAACGGCGTGGTGACCGAAAAATTAGTAGAGGTAGGAGATTATGTGGAAAGAGGAATGCCGCTATACCAGATCGCCGACCTGTCAAAAATGTGGGTTCTTTTTGACCTTTATGAGCGGACCTTAAATATGGTAGATGTGGGAGACAAAGTAGAATTTACCGTGGCTTCCATTCCGGGTGAAACTTTTACCGGGACTATCAACTTCATAGATCCCATAATTGACCTTCAAACCAGGGTAGCCACTGCCAGGGTAGAGGTCTCAAATGTTGATCAAAGGCTAAAGCCGGAGATGTTTGTCTCGGGGGTAGTGACGGGAGGCGGCGATGAAAAAGTTGCTTCAGGATTAACTGTTCCGCGGTCGGCAGTACTGTGGACCGGGAAGCGCAGCATCGTGTATGTGAACGAAGGCTCTGCAAATAATCCTCTCTTCGTGATGAGGGAAGTAGTGCTGGGGCAACTTTTGGGATCCTCTTACGTGATTCAGGAAGGATTGACCGCAGGAGAAGAGGTCGTGGTAAACGGAACTTTCACCGTAGATGCTGCCGCCCAGCTTGCAGGAAAACCGAGTATGATGAACCCGGCAACGGCAACTTCAGCCGCAGCACAGGTTGATGTAAGGCAGTATCTGCAGGATAGCGGTTATGACTACAGGGCGCAAGCTTCAGCAGAATTTCAGCAGCAACTGGATCTGCTCGTTAGAGATTATCTTCAGCTAAAAGATGCCCTTGTTGAAGGACAGGCAGAGGAAAGTCTTAATTTTACAAAGCAGTTTGTAAATACGCTTCAGCAAATCACCGAAACAGGAATGGCGGGAGAAGCAGAGGCTTTTTGGCAGGAAAAGAAAAAGTTCCTGTTGCAGCATTCCGAAGAAGGTTTGAATACGACCGACTTAAAAAAGCAAAGGGAGAATTTTGTTTATCTTTCTGAAGCAATTATCAAAACCGTAGCTGCTTTTGGAACAGGAGATAAAACCGTTTACGTAGATTATTGCCCAATGGCAAATTCAGACAAAGGTGCGTACTGGCTAAGCGACGTGGCCGAAATCAAGAACCCATATTATGGTGATGCCATGCTCACCTGTGGCGAGATTGTTGAACAAATTAAATAATAACTAATCATAAAATCGAGAAAAAATGAAAAGAACAAAAATGACAATTATGGCTTTGGCAGGAGCTTTTATAATGGCTTCATGCGGAGAGACTAAAAAAGAGAACGAAGTGGAAGAGGTTGCAATGCCAATGCAAAATGAGATGCATATGGAAGAGACCGGGGATCACGATATGGATAACATGAGCGGGAACCTTGATGACGGCCAGTCTGTTGCCGTTGAATTCAATAATGAACAGGTGGGCACCGCCTATCAACACTACATGCACGTGAAAACTGCATTGGTGAATACTAATGCTGAAGAAGCTATGAGCGGTGGGAAAATGCTTGTTGAGGCATTAGCTAACGTAGAGAACAATGCCCAGGCGCTTGAAGCGGCACAAACCATTGCTAATTCTGCGGAGATCAATGCGCAAAGAACCGCTTTTGAAGATCTTTCTATGGCGATGGAAGGAATGTTAAAAGGTGCAGTGAAGTCGGGCGAAGTTTATAAGCAGTACTGTCCTATGGCTTTCGACGGAAAAGGGGCTTTCTGGCTGTCTTCTTCAGAAGAAATTAGAAACCCGTATTATGGTGACAAGATGCTGAAGTGTGGAAGGGTTGAAGAAACTATTAGCGGAAGCTAAGGGTGAAATTGTTCATCAAAAATATGGTTTGTAACCGCTGTAATATGATGGTGAAGTCTGAACTTGAACAGTTCGGGCTTCATCCTCTTACAGTTGAACTCGGGATGGCCGAAGTAGAGCGCGAACTTTCTTCGGAAGAAAAAAAGCTGCTGAATGAGCGCTTGGAAAAACTCGGTTTCGAACTGATTGACGATAAGAAGACCCGGCTCATTGAGAGCATAAAAACCACGATTGTTGAAATCATACAAAATCCTGCACACCTTCCAAAAATGACATTTTCGGAACACCTTTCCGGGAAGTTCCACCAGGATTATTCTGCCCTCAGCAAACTTTTTTCTGAAGTACAGGGCGTAACGATTGAGCAGTATGTGATCAATCAAAAGATCGAAAAAGTGAAGGAACTGCTGGTGTACGATGAGCTTTCCCTAAGCGAGATCGCACATCAACTGAACTATTCGAGTGTCTCCCACTTAAGCAAGCAGTTCAAAAAAGTAACAGGTTTAACGCCCACCCATTTTAAGCAGGTTAAGGAAAACAAGCGTACACCGCTCGACGAACTTTAAGTAAACGAATTAACCAACAACAAAACCAAAGTAAGATGATTTCAGAAGATAAAAAACAGGACAAAATGGGCAAGAGTAATTACCGTAATTTCTTTTTAATGCTGGGCTTGTCCTTTGTAGCTATGTATATCACTATGTACATGAACACCTATGAATGGGACCATATTTATTTTAGTTTGACCCGCTTTTATATGGCTTGCCTTGGAATTTCGGCCATGGCGGTTATTATGCTCTCCCTCATGTTGAAAATGTATAAGAATAAGAAGAAAAATATAGCAATATACGTCGGCAGCTTAATTTTATTTGTGTCAGCCTTAGGTTTGGTGAGAGCTCAGCAGCCTATTATTGGAGATGTTTTGTGGATGAAGGCCATGATCCCTCACCATTCAATTGCAATATTGACCAGTAAGCGGGCAGAAATAAGTGATCCTGAAGCTAAAAAATTAGCTGAAGAAATTATTGAGGCTCAGGTCAGGGAAATTGCTGAAATGAAGAAGATAATCAAACGCCTGGAGAATAAGGAGGAATAGGAGAATCTTACCATAAATTTCCCGAATTGTATAACAGATTCGGCTTTAAATCCTGCGAACTTTGGGAGGTAAAGTTAGAGAGATGAAACACACCTATAAAATCACAGGAATGACCTGCAATGGTTGCAGGAAACACGTGGAAGAAGCGCTTCAACAGGTTAATGGAGTGGAGAAAGCTTCCGTAGATCTTGAAAAAGGAGAGGCTGTGATCAAAATGCAGCAGCATATTCCCTGGGATATTTTTGAAACAGCGGTTCAAAAAGCCGGTGGGAACTATCATGTTCTGGCGCCGGGAACTTCCGAAGAAATTTCAACTGGTAAAGGTGTCAAAAATGGCATTTCTGAAGTAGATTTTGGAGCAGATGAATCTTTGATGACACACACTTACAAAGTCACCGGCATGACCTGCAATGGTTGCAGGAAACACGTGGAGGAAAGCCTGAATAATATTCCGGGGGTTGTGAAGGCAGCTGTAGATCTCGAAAAAGCTGAAGCTGTCATAGAAATGAAGGAACATATCCCTGCAGATGTTCTTGATGCTGAAGTAAAAAAAGCCGGGGCTAAATATGGCATTTTAGAGAGGGAAGGAGAAGCCGGTGCAGGTATTTCTGAAGTTTCAGAAATTGCAAAGACAGATCCAGGAGCAGGTTCGTCTGCAGAGCATAGCTCTGGTAAAGTTGAAGGGGAAAAGGCCATGACCCACACCTATAAAATCTCCGGAATGACCTGTAATGGCTGCCGTTCTCATGTAGAGGAAACCTTACATAAGGTCGACGGAGTGAAAAATGCTTCGGTTGACCTGGATAAAGCAGAAGCGGAGATCGAAATGGAGCGTCATATTCCCATTGGTGTTTTTGAGGATGCTTTACAAAAGGATGGGGAAAGATATCATATACATTCGGCCGGTTCAGAGGAGAAATATGAGGTTACAGGGATGACCTGCAGCGGGTGTAAGGCTCATGTAGAAGAAGCGCTGCGGCAGGTTGAGGGGGTTGAAAATGTTTCTGTAGATCTTGAAAAAGCCGGGGCAGTTATCTCTTCAAAAAGGGCAATTCCTGTTACAGTTTTTCAGGAAGTTTTGAAGAAGGATGGCAGCACCTATAACATCTATCTTCCCGGGCAGGATATCACAGCCCCTCCAAAACCAGAAAAGCCCAAAGGCAAAGGCACAGGAACTTTTTACTGCCCAATGCACTGTGAAGGCGACAAGACTTACGATAAGCCGGGAGATTGTCCCGTCTGCGGAATGGACCTGGTGGAAGAAGTGAGTTTAAAAGCCGATCGGCCACAGTACACCTGCCCCATGCACCCCGGGGTTGTGGAGGATGAACCGGGTAGCTGCCCCATCTGCGGAATGGAGCTGGTACGCATGGAACCCGAAGCTTCTGCCGAACAGAAATCTTATCAAAAGCTGCTGAAAAAGTTCAAAATAGCTGTGGCTTTCACGCTACCTATTTTTCTTATAGCAATGACCGAAATGATCCCGGGCAATCCCATTTATGACTGGATGAGCATGGAGTCCTGGAACTGGGTGCAGCTGGTTTTGTCAATTCCGGTGGTTTTTTACGCAACCTGGATGTTCTTTGAAAGAGCCTGGAGATCTATAGTAACCTGGAATTTGAATATGTTCACCTTAATAGGCATTGGTGCGGGAGTAGCGTGGACTTTCAGTGTATTTGGGATGCTGTTTCCGGGACTTTTTCCGGAGCAGTTTCTAAGCCATCACGGCACGGTTCACGTTTACTTCGAAGCCGCGACTGTAATTCTCACCCTGGTTTTATTAGGGCAATTATTGGAAGCGAGAGCCCACAGCCGTACAAATTCGGCTATCAAGGAACTGCTGAAGCTGGCACCCAATAAAGCCACTTTGGTGGTGAATGGAGAGGAAAAAGAAATTCATGCAGATGAAATTAATGTAGGCGATATTCTTCGGGTAAAGCCGGGAGATAAAATTCCTGTGGATGGAAGTATTCAGAAGGGGCAGACTAACATTGACGAATCAATGATCACCGGCGAACCTGTGCCGGTAGAGAAAGCTGAAGGGGACAAAGTAACTTCCGGAACAATAAACGGTAACAGGAGTTTCACCATGAAGGCCGAAAAAGTGGGGGATGAGACCCTGCTTGCCCAAATCATCAAAATGGTAAATGATGCCAGCCGTTCGCAGGCGCCAATTCAGAAGTTGGCCGACAGGATCTCCGCTTATTTTGTTCCCGTGGTTGTGATGATTTCTGTGATTACTTTCATCGTCTGGGCTGCTTTTGGTCCTGAACCCAGTTATGTTTACGCTTTGATCAATGCTATAGCCGTTTTGATCATCGCCTGTCCCTGTGCTTTGGGATTGGCCACGCCAATGTCGGTAATGGTTGGTGTGGGAAAAGGCGCCCAGAACGGCGTGCTTATCAAGAACGCCCAGTCTTTGGAGCAAATGGACAAGATTGATGTGCTTATCATAGATAAGACCGGTACCATTACTGAAGGAAAACCATCGGTGGAAAAAGTGGTGGCTACAGGAGATACTTCGGAAGAAGAACTAATTCGAACAATAGCTTCAGTTAATGCTCAAAGTGAACATCCGTTAGCAGAAGCCACGGTGCGTTATGCGAAAGCCAAAAACCTGAAGTTTACAGAGACCACCGACTTTGATGCAGTAACCGGAAAGGGAGTTACGGGAATTTCCGAAGAAAAAAAGATTGCGATAGGTAACGAAAAGCTGATGCAGGAAATAAATGCGGAGGTTGATAATAAGCTTCAGCAGCAAGTGAGGGAAGAGCAGCAACAGGGGAAAACAGTTTCTTATGTGGCTATAGACGGAAAAATCGCCGGATACATCACCATTACAGATCCTATTAAAAAAACGAGTCGGCAGGCGATCTCCGAACTTATTGATGCCGGCGTGGAAGTGATCATGTTGACGGGAGATAACGAAATAACAGCTGCGGCAGTGGCGAAAGAGCTGCACCTAACCAGTTTCAAGGCCGGGATGTTGCCACAAAACAAACTTGAGGAAGTAGAGAAACTACAACAGCAGGGCAAAAAAGTGGCGATGGCCGGTGACGGAATTAACGATGCACCCGCACTTGCAAAAGCCGATATTGGTATTGCAATGGGCACCGGGACCGATGTGGCGATAGAAAGTGCGGAAATTACCCTTGTAAAAGGGGATTTGCACGGCGTGGTAAAGGCGAAAAACCTGAGCAAAAAGGTGATGAAGAATATTAAGCAGAACCTGTTCTTCGCCCTCATTTACAACACGCTTGGTGTGCCAATTGCGGCCGGGGTGCTGTTCCCGTTCTTCGGAATTTTACTTTCGCCCATGATCGCGGCTTTGGCAATGAGCTTTAGCTCGGTTTCGGTAATTGCCAATGCGCTGAGGTTGAGAGGCGTGAAACTTGACCATTAAAAATGGCATTTTTGAAGAGTCTTCTATAATTACTAATTTGTGAAGAAAAGTTTATGCAGGATTTCTGGAAAAGCTGGGCAGAAGCAGCTTACACAAGTACAGGTTTTTTTTGGATGGCCCTTTGGGCTTTCATTTTAGGATATCTGATAAGCAGTGGGATCCAAATATTCGTAACCGAAAAGAAAATGCAGGAGACCATGGGTGGTAAAAACTCAAAAGGTGTTCTCCTGGGTACATTTTTCGGGTTTATAAGCAGCTCCTGTAGTTTTGCAGCTCTCGCTTCTACCAAAAGCCTTTTTAAGAAAGGAGCAGGTTTTATTCCCTCTATAGCTTTTCTTTTGGCTTCGACAAACCTTGTGATCGAGCTGGGAATCATTATCGCTATTTTCCTTGGCTGGCAGTTTGTAGTTGGAGAGTATGTGGGAGGAATCCTGCTTATTCTCATCAGCTGGCTTATCGTAAGGCTTATCAATCCGAAGAAGCTGATCAAAAATGCCCGGGAGCGGCTAAAAGGAGAAGAGGATGACGATAAAGGATCTGACAAAGACTGGAAGGAGAAAATGAAATCTGAAACTGCCTGGGCCAAGGTGGCAAAGCAGTACGCGATGGAATGGAAGATGGTGTGGAAGGATGTGACCATTGGTTTCACAATCGCCGGAATTGTAGCTGCTTTTGTACCCGATTCTTTTTTCAGAACCCTGTTTATCAACAGCGGGCCTGAGGTTGAAAGCCATAGCTTTTTTACCATTTTAGAGCATATTATTGTGGGGCCCGTTGCTGCATTTTTAACCTTTATTGGTTCTATGGGGAATATTCCGCTGGCAGCGCTGCTCTTCGGAAAAGGCGTCAGCTTCGCCGGGGTTATGGCCTTTATATTCAGTGACCTGGTTGTATTTCCGGTGTTGCGGATCAATGCGAAATATTACGGCTGGAAAATGTCACTTTTTATACTCTTTTTATTGTTTACTGCACTTATTGGAACCTCCCTGGCCCTGCACTATTCTTTTGACCTGTTAAGCCTGCTGCCCGATCCAAACAACGTGAAGATCCTTGAGTCTGAACATTTCCAGATAGACTATACCTTCTTTCTCAACCTCGCCTTCCTCATTATCTCCGGAATTCTTCTTTACATTGGCTTTTTTAAGAGGAAAGATGTAAAGCACATGAAAGAAATGGCGCCAAAGAGCCAGGTGATGGAAAACATTATGAAGTATCTTGCCTTTATTGCTTATGCGTGGTTAATAGGCGGCTGGATCGTAAGAATTTGGGTGGTATAAAAAAAGCCGGACGTTAATCCGGCTCTTTCATTTATGTAAAAATGAGGTTTAGCTGTTAGGATCGAGAATAAGATTTACTCTTTCTAAAGCATCTTCCAAATGGTAGCGGGTCAATGTATCTCTGCTGCGACCAATGCTGTTGCGAAGATCACGCTGCAGCCTTTTAAGCTCGCCTCTCACTACCGGTCGAATATCGCTCTGTGCCACATCAATGTTTGAGCGGGTTATCCAGGAACGGTAACGTGCAGGAATGGCTTCCTGTTCTTCGTTCATAAGATATTCCATTCTGTCGATGTATGCACGCTGAAGATTTCTGCGGTAGGTGTCAATGCCCTGGCCTCTTCTAAGTTCACTCCAGATTCCGGTTCTTAGGTCCTGCATCATATCCAGAAGTCCGTAAGCACTATTGCCATTCATTTCACGATTCTCGATCAATCTTGCCATTCTTCCGAAGTCAAGCAGGTTATTCAAAGTGCGCTCCTGGGTATTTCTGATCCTTTCCACACTTCCGTCGAATTCGATCCTGTTGAAGATCTCCTGCTCAAGAAGCCATTCGGGAGTAGAAAACAATTCATCCTGAAGGAAATTCATTGCATTTTTCTGTTTTTCAGGAGTCACATGAAAGTATACTGCACCTTCCTGGTCGTAGGTCTTTGTTTCCTTGATCACACCACCCACGTTGGCAGCAACGTGCCCCATGTAACGGTTGTACTGGCTAAGCACCTGCTCGTACATAGTGTCAAGATCATCGTAGTCTTTACCTTTTTCGGCAGTCCATTCGATGAGGTTTGGAACTATCCTTTTCAGGTTTTTGATCCCATACTGGCTGGCAAGCACAGAGTCATCACCAAGATCTTCGGTCTGGGAAGTAGGATCTATCACCCCGCTTTGCTGGGCACCAAATCTATAAACAGGATCTCCTGCTTTTTCAAGGATCCAGGAGTCAAGGACCTCTTTTTCCTCTTTTCCTGTTTTCCCCGGAATTGGCTTGTAACCCCACATCACAGAATACTTGTCATAAGGCCCAATGTTTGGCATTAGCGCCACATCACCGTCTTCGGGCTGTGCGATATAGTTGAAACGTGCATAATCCATGATTGAAGGTGCGGTTCCATATTTTTGGGTGAATTCAGGGTCTCTCAGAGATTCTACAGAATAGGCTGCACTGCTTCCCATATTATGAGGTAGACCAAGGGTGTGGCCTACTTCGTGAGAGGATACGAACCTTATCAAACGGCCCATGATCTCATCTTTAAATTCCACCCCGCGGGCATCTTCGTTAATGGCGGCGGTTTGAACAAAGAACCAGTTTCTCAACAGGGTCATTACGTTGTGGTACCAGTTAATGTCCGATTCCAAAATCTCTCCCGAACGCGGGTCACTTACGTGCGGCCCGTTTGCGTTTGGGATAGGAGAAGCTAAATAACGCATTACAGAATAGCGAACATCTTCAGGGCTCCAGTCTGGATCTTCCTCTTTTGTGGGAGGATCTTTGGCAATAATGGCATTTTTGAAACCTGCAGCTTCAAAAGCCACCTGCCAGTCTTCAATTCCCTGTTTGATGTAAGGGATCCATTTTTTTGGAGTAGCGCGGTCTACGTAATAAACAATCTGTTCTTTAGGTTCCACCAGTTCCCCGCGCTTGAATTTCTCCATATCTTCTTCCTTCACCTCAAGTCTCCAGCGGTCAAGGTAGCGTACGGTTTCACTTTTTTGAGCATCAAGGCCGTAATCGGTTTGCCCGGTGGTGAACCAGCCAACGCGCTCGTCATAGTATCTTCTTTCCATAGGCACCTTTGGAAGAAGGATCATGGAGTTGCTCATTTTTACTGAAATAGATCCTGTACTTGAATTTGAAGGTGGTTCGCCGGCATTATAAGTTTTCACGTGACGTACTTCAATGTTTTCAGGATAACTACGGATGGTATCTATGTACGATCGGCTGTCATCCAACCGACTGATCTTGTATTCTTTTCGGTTCCTTTCAGGAAAACCAAGCGCCTGCACGTCCTTTTTGAAAAGGTCGGTTACCTTGATCACTGTTGCATTGTTCACCGAATCCTTGTGGAAAGCTTCAATGTCAAAAGAAAAAAGAATGGGCTCAAAGTTAGAGTTCACCACAGCTTCGTGCACCGGAAGCGAATCGGCAGCAAAAACGTCGTGAGAAACTACGCGAAGCAGCACATTTTTATTTTTCTTTTCCCACCGCAGCACCTGCTCGTTTTGTTTACCGCCACCAAAACCAATACCCGAAGCAGTCTGGGCAATCCTGGTAACCATAAGCATTTCGCGGTTAAAGAGGCTATCGGGGATTTCGTAGTAGTAATCATCATTTACCTGGTGTACAGTAAATAAGCCGGCATCAGATTTTGCTTTTTTGGTGATCACCTTGTCATAAGGTTTGATCCCGTTTTTGTCTTTTTCAGAAGATTTGGCTGCTGTAGTCGACTTTTTATCCTTTTCAGGTTGAAAGACGGCACAACTCGTTATTGAAAAAGAGAAAAAAACAATAACCAGCCGGAACAAGAGTCGGTTGTTCATTAATTGTAAAATTTAAGTTAAGAATGGCTCAATTTAAAGAAACAGATCCCGGTTGCCTAATCCATGGCTGTTAAATAAAAAGAGAAGCACTTTGCTTATAGTTGGACAGTAGTAGCAGTAAAAGGTTTAAAATGAAATTATAACTGGTGGCATTTGCTTTTAAATAAGATGCTAAAAATTTCTTAAAATTTGAGGGTTTCCTGTACCTTTGAAAGAAGATGAGGGTTTCCTGCTTTCTTATTTTCTTCCTTTTATCTGGAAATGTCTTTTCCCAGCTGGGATTTTGTCCCGGCAGTAAGGGAGACGCTATTTTTCATGAAGATTTTTCGTCTGGTACTTTACCAGCCGGGACTACAAGTTATCCGCGTGTTTCGGGAGATCCTCAGGACGGTTATTATACTATTTCAAGCACAATTGGACAGGGAATTCAAGACTGGCATTCTTTTCTGCCCAACTCTACTTTATCTAATGGGAATGCACTTATTGTAAATGCAGACGATAAAAATGCCGGATTGTTCTTCAAAAGAGAAATCTCCGGGTTGTGTGAAGCTACTACTTATGAGTTTTCGGCTTACCTTATGAATATTCTAAGTCCTATTCGTACTGGTTGTGCAAATGGAGGTATCCCAATAAATGTGAGGTTTCAAATTTGGGATAAGACCGATACCCACTTACTTGCAGAGGGTGATACGGGAGATATCCATTCTTCATCTACCCCTTACTGGGAACAGTTTGCGTTGACCTTCCAGTCTCAGCCGGGGCAGGACCTGGTGATCCTTAAAATGTTCAACAATGGGATTGGTGGCTGCGGAAACGATCTCGCCATAGACGATATTATTTTCAGGTCTTGTGGAGACCTCACGGAAATTACCTCTGGTACAACGGCAGGAAGTTCTCTTGAAGTTTGTGAACCTAATGCTCCCGTAAATGTGGCACTAACCGCCACCCCAGACCATACGGTATATAAAAGTCATGCTTTTCAATGGCAGGAAAGTACAGATGCAAATAACTGGCAGGATATTTTGGGGGCAACAGGCACGGTGTACACTTCTCCGGCTATTAATTCTACCCGGTATTACAGGGTGAAAGTAGCCGAAAATTCGGTAAATCTTGACGATAATCTCTGTAGCTCGGTTTCCGAATCTTTTGCTGTATACTTTGTGGAAACTCCTTTGGCGCCGGTAAGTAGCGGAGATGAAAATATTTGTGAGGGAGACCCATTTCCTGCACTTAAGGTTAATGTGGAGCCAGATGAATCTGTGACATGGTTTGATAAAGTTACAGGAGGCGTTGAGGTTGGAACGGGAAATTCTTTTGTGCCTACAGCTGCCGGAACTTATTATGCCGAAGCTGCAAAATCGGGTTTTAATTGTGAGCCAGGGCCCCGTACTCCGGTTACTTTGAAAATCTTTACAGTGCCTCAAACAATGGATGAGGAGTTGCAATTGTGCGCCGGCAATACGGTAGACCTTGATGCCGGGCCTGGAAATTTCAGCTATAACTGGAGTACAGGGGCTTCGGGCAGGACGATCTCTGTGACTAATCCCGGAAACTATTCTGTAACAGTGACAAATTCCAACGGCTGCAGTGCTTTGAGAACATTTGAAGTAGCAGCTGTAGCGGTTGCCGAAATTGCTAAAATTACTTCGGAAGCCAACAGCGTGATCATCGAAGCAGCTCATCCGGGGCAGTTTGAATTTTCTCTTGACGGAAGCAATTTTCAGCAGTCAAATGTTTTTCAGAATATTTCCGGCGGAATATATACTGCTTATATACGCGATCTCGAAGGTTGTAAAACGGTTTCCGAAGAATTTCCGCATATTGTCACCCCTCAATTCATCACCCCTAACAGTGATGGCTTTAATGACAACTTTGAACTTAAAGGAGTTGAATATTTCAGCAATTCTGAAATCAGGATTTTTGACAGGTACGGGAAGTTACTGGCTGCCGGAAGTGGCGCCGGATTTTCCTGGAATGGTACTTATAATGGAAAGGAACTGCCTTCAGAAGATTACTGGTATCAAATATCTATAGATGGTTTTGAGCCTCAAAAAGGCCACTTTTCATTAAAGCGTTAACATGGTTGAACAGAAGCAAAATAACAGCCTCTTAAAATCCCTTTTTTTGGTTCTTATTCTCTGTACTTTTTTCAATATTGGGGAGAGTAGAGGGCAGGAGATCATTCCGACATATTCAGATTATCTTACAGATAATCTTTTCCTGCTGCACCCTTCTCTTGCCGGGGCGGCAGTGAACAATCAACTGCGGTTAACGGCCCGGCAGCAGTGGTTTGATGTAGATGATGCGCCGGGATTGCAGACGCTTACCATTAATGGCAGATTGGGCAACAAAGAGGGGATAGGTGCTATTCTTTTTAACGACAGGAATGGGAATTTTTCTAAATCGGGCGCGTATGGGGCATTCGCCTACCATTTAAGGCTGCCTGCAGGAGACCTTCAATTGCATAGGTTGAGTTTTGGAATTAGTGCAGGGGTTATTCAGCATCGGCTTGACCAAAGCGGCTTTACCCAGCCCGATCCGCTGCTGGGGCAGGAGAAGGCTTCGGTAAGTTACGCGAATATGGATGTGGGGATGTCATATTTCAATAAAGATCTTTATATACATGCCACTGCAAAAAATCTTTTACCCGTAACGAGGGAATTGTTCAATAGTCATAACATCGCTACTAATCAAAGACGGTATTTTTTAACTGCCGGTTACATTATTTCACCGGCTTATGACTGGTACCTGGAGCCTTCGGCCATGCTGCAACTTGTGGAAGATACTTCTGAAAAACTTGCAGATGTTAACCTGAAAGGCTACCGGAATTTTGAGTTCGGGCAAATATGGGCCGGATTGTCTTACCGGCAGGGGCTTGATAAAATGGAAGGTGATACAGAAAACCTGAGATATCTCACTCCTTTTGCCGGTGTGGAATACAGGAAATTTTTATTTGGTTACACGTTTTCCCGGCAGTTTAATGAAGTGGTGCTTAGTAACAGTGGTTTTCATCAAATTATCCTTGGGTATAATTTTGGTGCACCAAGAACCCGATATCACTGTGGGTGCCCGGCCATAAACTAAAAGAGGAACCCGAAGGCTCCTCTTTATAAACTGTCAAAAATGGCATTTTAGAACCACTTTTCTACCTCTTCCAGCTGCAGTGCAGCAATGGGTAATTTATTTTTCTTTCTTAGTCCGTTGAGCTTTTGATGTACCTGGGTAGGTTTATTTTCCTGAAGTTTGGCAACAGTACCATATTCGTGCATCACTGTATCTACCCATTCCTGCGGAACTCCGATTTTTATGAAATCCTCAGGTTTTGGTGTGGCTGCTTTCTTTTCGGGTTTCATCTGCGGGAAGAAAAGCACTTCCTGTATAGATTGTTTGTTGGTAAGGAACATGATCAATCGGTCCATTCCAATACCAAGTCCCGATGTTGGGGGCATTCCGTATTCCAGGGCTCGTAAGAAGTCATTGTCAATAAACATTGCCTCATCATCACCTTTTTCAGACAATTGTAGCTGCTCTTCAAAACGATTTCTTTGATCTATAGGGTCATTTAGCTCAGAATAAGCATTGGCAATCTCTTTTCCGCAGACCATAAGCTCAAATCTCTCTGTAAGCTCCGGATTTTCGCGGTGCTCCTTACAAAGCGGACTCATTTCTTTTGGATAATCTGTAATAAATGTGGGCTGTATAAAGTTGCCTTCACATTTCTCACCAAAGATCTCATCTATGAGCTTTCCTTTACCCATAGTGTCATCAACCTCGATGCCCATGCCTTTTGCGGCCTCAAAAAGTTCTTTTTCAGACTTGCCGGTAATGTCAAATCCGGTGAATTGTTTAATGGCATCGGTCATTGTCACTCTGGCATAAGGGGCTTTAAAATCTACCTGGTGCTTTCCAAAAGTGGCTTCGGTAGTTCCGTTTACGGCAACAGCGCAGTGTTCCAGGAGGTTTTCGGTAAACTCCATCATCCAGTTGTAGTCCTTATAGGCTACATAGATCTCCATTGCAGTAAATTCCGGATTGTGGGTTCTATCCATTCCTTCATTTCTGAAGTTTTTGGAGAACTCATAAACGCCGTCAAAGCCACCTACAATAAGCCTTTTAAGGTAAAGTTCATTGGCAATCCGCAGGTAAAGCGGGATATCTAATGCGTTGTGGTGCGTTATGAAAGGCCGCGCAGCAGCTCCTCCCGGAATAGATTGTAAAATGGGGGTTTCAACTTCAAAGTAGCCTTTGTCGTTAAAGAAGTTCCTCATTGCAGTGAATAGCTTAGTCCTTTTTACAAAGATCTCTTTCACTTTTGGGTTCACTACCAAATCGGCATAACGCTGGCGGTAACGCAACTCGGGATCATTAAATTCGTCGAAGGTCTTCCCTTCTTTATCGGTCTTTGGAAGTGGAAGCGGTTTTAATGATTTGCTAAGAAGTGTGAAGTTCTCAACCATTACTGTTTTCTCACCCACCTGCGTATTGAAGAGCTTACCTTCAATGCCTATAAAATCCCCTATATCAAGAAGTTTTTTATAGACGTCGTTGTATTTGCTTTTATCATCTCCCTTGCAAATCTCGTCACGGTTGAAATACACCTGAATTCTTCCGGTGGAATCCTGAATTTCAGCAAAAGAAGCCTTTCCCTGTATTCTTCGGGACATAAGTCTCCCGGCGATGACCACCTTTTTGTTTTCTTCAAATTCAGACTTTATTTCCGAAGTAGTATGATCTACGGGATAAAGTGCCGCGGGATAAGGGTCTATATTCAGTTTTCGCAGGGAATCGAGTTTCTCCCGGCGAATGAGTTCCTGTTCAGATAAATGCATTTTCTTTAGTTCAAGATTCGACTTGCAAAGATACAGACTATACCGCAACCAATCAATTGTTTTTTAACGGGCAAAGCGCTAATTTGGTTGGTGTAGATTTTAATATATTTGTAGCTGCCTATGAGTGTTTGGAGAGTAATATTGTCGATCCTTTTTCCACCCCTTGCTGTGATAGACAGAGGTTGTGGTTCTATTCTTATCGTGCTTATACTTACACTTTTAGGTTGGGTGCCGGGAGTAATTGCCGCACTAATCATCCTGAATAATAACAAAGGCAGGTAAAAAGAAAAGATTTGAACAGGAACATTGAATTTGAGGAGTTAGGGCAGCGGGATTATAAGGAAATCTGGGAGTACCAGGAGAAATTGTTCCAGGGAATTCTCGATCAAAAGATTGCCAACCGTAGAGAAGGAACTTCAAAGGCCACCAAAAATCACCTGCTTTTTGTAGAGCATCCCCATGTCTATACCCTCGGAAAGAGCGGAGATATGTCACATCTCCTCATCAATGAGGAACAACTGGGGCTAAAAAATGCCACTTTTTACAAGATCAACAGGGGCGGGGATATTACTTATCACGGACCCGGACAAATTGTGGGCTATCCTATACTCGATCTTGAAAATTTCTTTTCAGACATCCATAAATATTTAAGGCTTCTTGAGGAAACTATTATTCTAACTCTTAAAGAGTACGGGGTCAAAGCAGGCCGCAGTAAAGGGGAAACAGGAGTGTGGCTGGATAGTGATACGCCTTTTGCGCGAAAGATTTGCGCAATGGGGGTGCGTGCCAGCCGCTGGGTTACCATGCACGGTTTTGCCTTTAATGTGAATACCGACCTGGGATATTTTGATAACATCATTCCCTGCGGAATTAAAGGAAAAGCAGTAACCTCCCTCAATGTAGAGCTGGGCGTAAAGGAAGTTCCTGTAGAGGAGGTGAAGCAAAAAATAAAGAAGCATTTTTCTGCCCTTTTTGAGGCTGAATTGGTACCCCCAACCCCCTAAAGGGGGCTTTAGCTGTTTCTGAAAAGTCCCCTTTAGAGGATATGGGTTTGAAGTTAAGGAGATGCTGCTATTACTCACCTGAAGGTGGCTTTACTTAAGGTTATCAACCTGATTTTTTATTAATCTTATCACATGCTCAGTTGTATTGAAGATTTCTGAATTCCTAAATCTCATCAGGGTAATCCCAAATTTCTGAAGATGTTCATTCCGCATATGATCGTATTCTTTTTGTTCTTTCCGATCATGAATCCCTCCATCTGCTTCTATCACTAATTTTAGCTCATGGCAATAGAAGTCAACAATATATTGATTTATTGGATGTTGTCTTCGGAATTTCACCTGTAGTTGGCGGTTGCATAGAAAACTCCAAAGTAGCTTTTCTGCCTTTGTTTCCTTTCCACGTAATTCTCTCGCCTGCTTATGAATAATGGGAGATGCTCCATAGAACATATCATAAATATTGCTCTCCATAATTCTTTATTTACTTGAAAAATATGAAAATTTGAAAAATCTCCCACAAGGAACCTAGAGATGAAAAGTGCAATATATTTCAGTTTTGCTCCCACCTTTCAGAAGGCGCTTTATTTTGGAAGTAAAATAAAAATAAACAGAAATTTAAAGTCCCCTTTAGGGGATTTAGGGGTTAAGATCAATTCACCTCATAAACCAAAATCCCATTCTCTTCGTCCTGCACCACTAATTCCAAAGCTGCATCTTCGTCGGCATTGGAGAGGTCTGTTAAAGAATTTCCATAAACAGGGAACCCGTCTATTAGCCTGGCATTACTGTCAAACAGATATACTTTTTTAGCTTGAAGATCGGTTACTGATACGTAGATCTTATTGTTGAGGAAGAAGATCTGCGGATGGTCGTATAGTCCGAAGTCAAGGGTCACAGCATTACCTTTGATGCTGAGCTCATTTTCTGAAAGGGTGACCAGCGTTTTTTCGGTGGCTGTGATGCGGGTATTTTCAGCAAGGCCAAGATCCTCTTTTTTTACATTTCCGTTTTCGCTGATCTTTATGATCTGGCCTGAGGTGTTCGTAGAAACGAAATTTCCATTGTACTCGTACCAGGCATTTTCAGAGAAATTTAGATCTTCTTTCACAGGAACACGAATTTTTCCGGTGCGGCTAAGAATATTCAGTTTGCCGGAAGTTTCAGGGATTACGATGTAATCTTTTCGGCCTATCCTAATGTGTTTTGGAGGCTGTATAATTTCCGAAGAAGCTTTAGAGAAATTGAACCCCTTTACACCTTTTCCTTTGCGGTCGTACATATAAACATCGCGCCCCTGCGTTACCATAAAACGGTAATCACGTTTTTTATCATAATCAAAAACAGACAGAGACTGGGTAATCTTATCTCTAAACTTAAGCGGGAAAGGTTTAACTGGGTTCCCGTCGCGATCTATGACATGAACTTCATTTTGAGTCGCAAAAGCAAGTTGATATCTGCCATTTTTTAAAATATCTACCGTTTGTACTTCTCCTAAAATGGGAGATCCCAGGTCTTTTTTCCAGTAAATCTTTCCTTCGGGCGAAATGAGGTACAGCGTATTTTGAACATCCTGCGCTACAATATCCATTCCGTTTGAGCGATGGTTTTTGAAGAAGACTGGCGGAGAGTTCAGGGCTGCTGCCAGGGCAACACTCGCGGCCTGCGAAGTAGGTTTGTCGGTTTTTAGAGCAGCACTCTTCGCCACCACACTGTGCAGGTGGGCAAAATTGTCCTGGTAGATGTATTGAACCGCTGTAATGGGGTAATTAGTGTAGTCAAGTTGCTCTGTTTCATTTGTTCCTTCTGCCTGGTTGTTCCGGATTATCAAAAGTGAAGCTTCTGAACTGAGATTTTCTGAAGAGGTTTTGTAAGCTTCGGTATTTGACAATACAAGATCATCCTGAACAGCGGCAATCACTTCCTTCAATGCTTCGGAAGATTCAGAAAAGAGTATGTAGCTATCCAAAAATGTCAAAAAATGGAGGTCTTTTGGATTCAGTAACAGCTGAAGTATTTCAGAAAAAGAATTGGAGTGGGGAAATTTGTAGATGGGTAGCCCACGGAATTCTTCAGTTTGTTCCGGCTCATAATTTAATGTCTGCAGGCCATTTTCAGCTTCCGCAGAGCGTATAGCGAACACTAAACCTTCAGCAAGATGAATACTTCCTGCTTCACTGGCTGCTGTGAGGAGGGAAATTTCTTCAGTAAAGGTAGTTTCTGTTTCCTTACCTCTCAAAAAGAGCAAATTCTCATTCAATTTTTTGAAATCCTGAAAGCTTACGGAATTGAATCCGGAGCTGGTCACGGGAGTGATATTGGCCAGGGTATTTTTTGAAGTCCCTACACCCTGGAAGACATTGATGAGGCGCGGAAGAGAATCGGAAGCAATGGTGATACCGTTAAGCCTGATGTCGTTCTGGGAAATGTCGGTATCAACGACAGTCCATTTAGTAAAGTTTGAAAAAGGTGTTAAAAAGAGCTTTTTCAGGAAAGGAGTTGCTTTATCGGAATTAAGAAATACAGAAGTTTTTTTGGGAGAGGCTGCTTTGAAAGCCACCTGTAGATCTTTACTCAAGGCTGAATTGCCCCTGGCGGTTTCTTTTAATAAGGGAAGGGAGTTACTTAACAAACTAATGCTATCTATATGTGTTGAAAAAGCCGTTTTACCTTCCAAAACATATTTTTGCACCTCGAGATCATCAAAGTTCATTGTTTCTACCTGCCGGTTGGGGATAGAGTCAAGGTTTTTAGGTTTTAGGTTATCGCGACTAATAAATAGGAAATCCAGGGATTGTTCGGCTTTAGGATCAAGGACGAGTAATGCCTCTTTTTGATGAGGGAAATATTTCAGGATCTCGAGTCCTTCTTTTATTTTAATGTAAAGTTCATTTTCGGAATTGAGCTTGAGAAAATCATTGTTTTGAATATTGCTGAAGAAGAGATCGGGGTTTTTCATCTGCACTATTACCGCCGGATCCTGGGGCAAAAAATCGGTAAGTTCTCCCGAAACCGGGGCTTCGTTGGCGCAGGAAAAGAATAACAGGATGGTAAAAAATGTCAGGATCTTCTTCATGGGAAGTTGAATGTAGTAAATTTTAAAGAGAAAGTTCCAGTTGCCCGGGCAGGAGCTTAAAGCTTTTGCGGTGGTACTTTGTGACTCCGTATTTTTTGATGGCTTCGCGATGTTCAATTGTGGGGTAACCTTTATTTTGTTTCCAGTTGTACATGGGATATTCTTCGTGAATCCTGGTCATGAATTCGTCTCTGTAAGTCTTGGCTAAAATTGACGCTGCTGCAATACTTAGAAATTTGCCGTCTCCTTTTATAATACACTCGTGCGGAACTTCTTTATAGTTCTTGAACCTGTTGCCGTCTACGATAATGAATTCGGGTATGGGGTTCAGGTTTTCTATGCATTTGTGCATTGCCCTGATAGAGGCGTTTAGGATGTTGATTTCGTCTATTTCTTCCATAAAAATATGTTGCACCGAATAACAGACTGCCTTTCCCCTGATGATTTTCTGCAATTTGTTTCTGGAAAGTGCATTGAGTTGCTTTGAGTCATTGATGATCTTATTCCGGAAATTTTTGGGTAGGATAACGGCAGCCGCAGTGACAGGACCTGCAAGGCAACCCCTGCCGGCTTCATCTGTGCCGCATTCTAATGGAAGTTTAGAAAAGCTCTTTGCTAACATGGGAAAGCTGAATTAAGAAGAAATGTAAATTCCTTAAATATTATGGTAGCTGCAAAAGTAAAAATTTCAAAACAGAGGGAAAGTCTTATGTTGAAAAGCTGTGTTCAATATAGAACAACTTTGATGTTTGTGTTTTATTATTAAAGAAATCTCTTTTTTTCAGCTATAACGGCAAAATCGAGAAATTAATTTTTTCAACTATAAGGTTATAGATATGGAGTTTCATCAACTTCTTAAATAATTAACAGCTTAGTTTATAAGCCAACCTTGTTTTATTAAGATTTTATTACCATTTTTGGCGTTGGCTAATTCAAATAATTTATAAAATGAAAAGAAAATTAAGTGGAATTCTAACACTTTTACTGGTGTTAGTTGTGCAAATTGCTTTTGCGCAACAAGAAAAGCAGACTGTGCGAGGTACAGTGACTGATAATGAAGGTTTGCCTTTGCCGGGTGTTAATATCGTGGTAAAGGGAACGCAGGTGGGAACCCAAACTGATTTCGATGGGAAGTACAGTATTCTTGCCGGAAGTAATGATGTTTTGGTGTTTTCTTATCTAGGTTTCCTTAAAGTGGAACAAAGAGTAGGAAATGCTACGGTGATTGACGCAACTCTTAGTCCAGATGCTGCAGAGCTTGAAGAAGTTGTAGTAATGGGGTATGTTTCTCGGGGAGCTAATGAGCTTACGGGGTCATCTGTTCAAGTTAGGGGTGAAGAAGTTGCCGAAGTTCCTTTAGTATCAGCAGATCAGGCGTTACAGGGAAAAGTTGCAGGTCTTCAAATTTCTGCGTCATCAGGTACTCCTGGTTCTACCCAGGATGTGAGAATAAGGGGTATCAGTTCCCTAAATGCAAGTAATGAGCCTCTTTATGTTATTGATGGTGTTCCTGTAAATAACAGTAATATTGCTGGAAGTAATGATTCTAGTTCATTAAACCCTCTATCTTCAATTAATAGTCAGGACATTGCTAGTATAACTGTTTTGAAAGATGCTTCTGCTACAGCAGCTTATGGAGCCAGGGGTTCTAATGGAGTAATCGTAATTACCACGAAGCGTGGTGCTGATGGTGAAGTGAAATTTAACTTTACTTCTAGTATAGGTGTTCAAAATGATGCTTATAATAAGAGAAAGCCTTTGACAGGGCCACAGAGGATTGATCTATTAAGAGAGAGTCTTGTTAATGCTTATTCTGAATTTGGTTTTACTTATGATAATGCTCTGCAATTAGGAGTTGATAACGAACTTCTTTCTCCAGCCATTCTTGAATATGGTGGTGAAATATATAACTGGAGCGAAGCTATTAAAAATGAAGATGCTCTTTTGCAAAATTATACTTTATCTGCTTCAGGAGGAGATGAGAAAGGATCTTTTTATGCGTCTGTAGGTTATAATGAGACAGAAGCAACTGTTATTGGTGCTGCATTTAAAAGATTATCTGGAGCTTTATCTGTAGAAAAAGAATTCAGAGATAATTTAGATTTTTCATCTTCTATAAATTTATCTCATACTACATCTAACCCAATTTTGGAGTTAGGAACTTTCTTTTCAAATCCATTTATTACCAGGTATTTGATGAATCCACTCAACCCTATTTATAATGATGAGGGAGAGTTAAATATTGATTTGCCTTTTGGTTCTTTGCATAATACTCTATATGTAACTGATAATGATATTAGTAAAAATGCTTTAACAAGAGGGATATTTAATAATAAACTAGACTGGGAATTGGTTGATAACCTAACTTTTTCAAATAGAATTAGTTTAGATTTTCAATTAAATGACTATAAAAGTTATGGAAACCGTCATGAAGGATCTGCAGCTCCTGTCAATGGTTGGTCTGAAAGAAGTACTGAGCAGAACTTTAACTGGGTTTACCAGGGTTCTTTAAACTATAATTTTCAAGTAGATGTAGATCATAATTTTGATATTACAGGATTGTTTGAGTATCAGCATAATCAAAACTCTTATTTGTATGGTTATGGAGAGAATTTCCCGGCAGATGGATTGACAAATATTGCCTCTGCTAGTGCTAATTTTGATGCTACTTCTGAATACACTGATTGGTACAATGTATCTTATCTTGCTCTTTTCAATTATAATTATGCAAGAAAGTATGTTTTGGATGCAACTTACAGGCGAGAAGGTTCTTCACGTTTTGCTGAAGGAAATAGATTTGGAAATTTCGGTTCTCTTGGGGCAGCCTGGAATATTCATATGGAGGACTTTATGAGTGAATCGGTCTTTAATACTTTAAGACTTAGAACTTCGTATGGTATTACAGGTAACAGCGGTGTAGATCTTAACGCATATCAAGCACTGTTAGATTTTGGAGCTGCTTATAACAGTCGTGGTGGAGCTGTCCCTTCACAGTTTGGTAACGCCGATCTTACTTGGGAAAAAGGAGAAGCCTTTGATATCGGTATGAGTTTTGGTGTTTGGAATAATCGATTAGAAGGTTCTGTATCTTATTTTAAGAGAAGAACTTATGATCTTTTACAAGAAGTTCCTCTTTCTCTAACTACAGGTTTTGAATTACAAAATAGAAACGTTGGGGAAATGATTAATGATGGTGTTGAGGCAGAGTTGTCGTTCTTAATATTCAGCACAAAAGATTTTAACTGGAATGTTTCTGCTAATTATGCAACTGTGGAGAACGAAGTGACTGAGCTTGCGCTTGGAGCAGATGGAAATCCTTTAAACCCTTTGGCAGGATCCTCCTATAAGACTACGCAAGTTGGTCTCCCTGTAGCTGCATGGTATATGCCAACCTGGGCCGGCGTTGACGTTCAAACTGGAGCTCCTACTTGGTATCTTAATGGGGTTGATGGAGAAGTGACTAATAATTATAGTAGTGCTGAAAGAGTATACCAAAATGCAAGTGCATTGCCTACTTACTCTGGAGGTCTAGGAACAAGAATTAGTTACAAAGGTATTTTTGCTGAAGCAAACCTTTATTTTGCTGGAGGTCATAAAATTTATGAGCAGTATGCACAGTTTTACATGACTCCTTCTTCTTTTGCTTTGGGATCTTATAATGGAGTTCAGGAACTTATGGAGAGATGGCAGCAGCCAGGAGATGTGACTGATGTACCTGCATTGATTTACAATAGTAGTAGAAGCTTCCAGTCAACATCTTCAAGACACCTTTTCGATGGTGATTATGTTCGGTTAAGAAATGTTGCTATTGGTTATACTTTCCCTGCTTCCTATGCAGAAGCTATTGGTATTGATGGGTTGTCTCTAAGCTTGCGCGGTACAAATGTTGCAACATGGGTGAAAGATGATGGATTGAAATTAGATCCTGAAGTTCAGGCTATTGGATATACTTCATTAACTACGCCACCTGTTGAATCGTATACATTTGGAGTTAATCTTAAATTTTAAAAAAAAATAGAGAAATGAAAATAAAATATTTATTCGTACTAGCTTTAGGGCTGGGAATATTAGGCTCTTGTACAGAAGAGGATCTTAATCCTACTTTAGGACAAGACAAGAGCATTGAGACGAGTATTAATACCGTCAACGATCTTCAAGCTGTACTTATTGGAGCTTATGACAGATTATCTGAGACTGAGTCTTTTGGAAGAGATATAATTATTCTCGGGGAAGTATTTTCAGATAATACTTACTCTAACGCCAATTCTAATAGATTTGTGCGTGAAGCAGAAATGGATTTACTCGTAACTACAACAACTGCTGAAACTCTTTGGCAGCAAATGTATCGTGTGATAGGTTCGGCAAATGTCGTTATCGCAGCTGAGGGAATTGAAGGGGAACAAGCGGCTATTGATATTATTAAAGGCCAGGCTTATGCTCTTAGAGGATTAGCTCATTTTGTGCTTGTTCAATTTTATGGTCAGCAGCACGTTAATGACGGAGGTTTAAATGCTTTGGGTGTGCCTTATGTGACTTCTTTTAGAGATAATGATAATCTTTTTCCTCCACGTAATACAGTGAGTGAAGTGAGAGATTTGGTTTATGCAGATTTGGAAACTGCTCAGGATCTTCTACCTGCAGGAGCTGGAACTTCTTCAGAATTTATATCAAATCTTGCGGCCGTTGCACTAGAAGCACGTGTGGCTAATTATTTTGGAGATTTTCCAAGATCTTTAACTGCAGCTAAAACTGTAATTGATTCAGGCGCGTTTGCAGTAGTTTCAGAAGATGGCTTTCTTGCTTCTTTTGGAACTGATGGAGGTGTTAATAAAATCTTCGAAGTAGCATTTACAGCTACAGATAACCCAGGTATCAATGGTTTGGCTAATATCTACCAGGCCGGTAGTTATGGTGACGTAGTTGCATTACCTAACTTGGCTGCTATATATAGTGAAGATGATATTCGTGGTGTACATGCGTATGATCCTGATATTGCACAAAGTTCACCTGATTATGTGGCGCCAGAAACCGTTATAGGGGTGACTCCAACCGGAACCTACCGCAATATTGGTAAATACCCTTCAACAGCACCTTACGAAGACAATGTGCCACTTATACGGTATGAGGAAATTGTTCTAATTTATGCAGAAGCATTGTTAGAAACAGGTAGCCCTGCAGAAGCTCTTACATGGTTGAATCTTATCCCTGAAAACCGAGGAGCCGATTTGTTTACTGTAGCCTCTAAGGATAACATTCTTTTAGAAAGAAGGAAAGAATTGGCATTTGAAGGTTTCCGTTTCCATGATTTAGTAAGAACTGGTAAAGATATTCCTCTTCCAGACCCACTGCTACAAACACACGGCGGACCTGATTATGGAAGTTATAATTTAGCTCTCCCAATTCCGGCAGCAGAGGCAGATGCAAATGCAAATGTTCCTCAGAATTTCGGATACGGTAATTAATTTTTAATGCTTAATTGATCTAAAACCGTCCCAATTGGGGCGGTTTTTTTTGTTTATGATATTCCTTTAATACATTTATCATACTTTTGTTCCATTCAAGAATTTTATGGACAAAAAGAACATCTTACTCCTTTTTATATTCTTAATCCCCTTTGGTATACTGGCCCAGGAAAGAAGGCTTAATCGTGGTGGGAATAATATTCAGGGGCAGGATCAAACTGCACGTGACCCAAAAAATGAATCTTCTGTTGAAAAA
Organism: Salinimicrobium sp. TIG7-5_MAKvit; assembly: GCF_049569215.1. GTDB lineage: Bacteria > Bacteroidota > Bacteroidia > Flavobacteriales > Flavobacteriaceae > Salinimicrobium > Salinimicrobium profundisediminis. The sequence goes on from NZ_CP145903.1 coordinate 2,335,636, forward strand.
GCCCCAATTGATCTCTACAAGATTATTTCTGTAGATAACGATACCACAACAGTAGATACCACGCTTCATATATACAAGGATTATCAGTTTAACTATCTTAGAAAAGACAATTTTGGATTACTGCCATTTTCAAATGTCGGTCGTTCTTATAATCGACTAACGTATAATTTTATTGAAGAGCGGGAGGTACTTCCTCAATTTGGCGCTAGAGCGAGACATTATAATTTTATGGAAGTAGAAGACATCTTCTACTATAACGTTCCTACTCCGTTTACCGAACTTTTTTTTAAGACAGTATTCGAACAAGGTCAGGCAGCTGATGCTCTTTTTACTGTAAACACCTCTCCTAATCTCAATATTTCAATAGGATATAAAGGACTTCGGTCGTTAGGTCGATATCGGCATATGCTCACCAGTACCGGAAATTTTAGAACTACACTCGGTTATAGTTCCCCAAACGGCAGGTACAATATGAAAACACATTTTGTTTCACAGGACCTTCTTAATGAAGAAAACGGCGGACTTACAGCCACGTCCCTTGATCAATACATTGCAGAAAATCCCGAATTTGAAGATCGCTCCCGGCTTGACGTGAACTTTGAAGATGCTCAATCTACATTATTTGGGAAACGATTTTTTATCGACCACTCATATGCACTTTATAAAAGAGCAGATTCTCTTGTACAGCGGGACTTCAGGATTGGTCACCGTTTAAATCATACCTATAAGAAATATCAGTTTCAACAGGCTTCAGCCAGTGAACTCTTTGGGCCCTCTTTCGAAGAGGTGGGTTTAAAAGATATAACCCGGCTCACATCAACATCCAACGAGGTCTATGTTGGTTTTACAGCCGGGAATCTTGCAAGAATTATTGCCCGCGGAAAGCACACCCACTATAACTATGGCTATAATACCGTGCTAGATCTTGAAGGAGGGTATATAGTGAACAGGCTTCAGGGAGATATACTTTCAGCAGGGGGAGATTATCTGGGTACTCTGGGTGACTTTCAGTTCAAAGCGAGCGGAATGATCAACTTAACAGGAGATTTTAAAGGATATGACCTCGGCGCCCGACTTTCATATGCGCTGTCCTCAGATTTTGTGGTTGCAGCCACGGCCAATATTAATGATCATGCCCCCAATTATAATTTTCTACTCTACCAGAGTGACTATATAAACTACAACTGGCAAACCTCCTTTTCAAATGAAAGTCGGCAGTCTCTGGGTTTTGATCTCTGGGCGCCTCAATGGTTGAATGCCAACGTAGAATTCTCTACAATTAATGATATGGCTTACTTTGGGATAGGCGAAGCAGGATTTGTAAGGCCATTTCAGCACAACGATCAGGTGAGTTATGTAAAGGTGAAGGGGAGCAGGGAATTTAGCCTGGGCAAGTTTGCGCTTAATAACACCTTGCTTTACCAGACTGTTTTAGATGGTGGGCAGGTTCTAAATGTACCCGATTTGGTCACCAGGAACACCTTTTACTATAAAGACTACTGGTTCCAGCGGGCACTTTATCTTCAGACCGGTTTCACGCTAAATTACTTTACAAACTACGAGATGAATGGGTATGATCCTGTTCTTGCAGAATTTTATGTTCAGAATTCGCAACAAGTCGAAGGTTTTCCAACTGTAGATTTTTTCTTCAATGGTAAAATACGACAGGCCCGGATCTTCTTCAAACTGGAAAACCTGAATTATCTAATTGAAGCAAATAACAATTTTTCGGCACCCCTTTATCCCTCACGTGACTTTGGAGTAAGGTTTGGGTTAGTCTGGAATTTCTTTATGTAATTATTTGGGCGTTCTCCGCCTTCGCTACCGCTCATGCGGGTCGGGCTATCCGCTCCAATCTTTTTGTTCATACTTCACAAAAAGGATTTCCGCTGCTATCCCTAACGCGGGCAAACATCTTCGAATCATTATTATGTAATGGGATTGGGGTTTTGTTCTTCGATTGGCATTGAAATAATTGGATTGGATTGTTTGTTTTGATTCCTATTAATATAATTCGATGGATATTTCGTTTATCAGCTATAAACATTTGACCCCTTCGGGGTCATCCCTGCTGAAGAATAATACAAATACCGGATCCTTTGGATCCTGATGGGTAGACCCTAACGGGTCTATTTGTAACGTAACAGGTCACGAACCGAAGAGCCCAATGGTTCTCATTCTTTAATAACAGGAACACGTCCCAAACCACGACCTCGATGGGCCTCATTTCTTTAATAATGGGAACAGGTAACGAAACCAGACCCCAAAAGGGTCGTATATTTTTAACCTGGATACCGTGATGACCCCGACCCCGACGGGGTCGCACCTTCCGGAATATTACTTCTCAAAAATGCCATTTTCGGCACCTCTTTTCTCATAGGTATGTCTCAGGCTCCGAAGGAGCCGTATAATTATAGGACTTTCATAAAATTGCATCTCCTGTTGGTAGTAGATCTATATACTATATATAAGACATATCATGTACCTACAATCCCGAAGGGATTGGATGACTATAACAGGAGTGGAGGGAACTGTGACCCCCGAAGGGGGTCCAATATTTATAACCAAGAGATCACGCCCCACACGACCCCGGCGGGGGTCGCACCATCGAAAAATGCCCATCCTTGTAACCATACATCCTCTACTTTCAGTTTCAGGATAAAAAAAGTACAGAAAAAATCTTCCTTCAAAAATGTCATTTTCAGCACCTTAGTTTTGGGGTTTAGAAAAATGTCAAAAAAACCTTAAAATATTTTTGTTGGAGGCTTGTGGGATTAGAATTCAGTTGTATATTTGCAGCCGCTTTGAGAGGGAGTGACGGGGTAGGAGAGACGGTGTCTGAGCCTAGATGTAGCAAAGGATCAAAGCAAATAAGTTCTCTGAAATTTTTTTTGAATTTTATCTTGGATTGTAAAGGAAATTGGTTTTATCTTTGCATCCGCTTTGAGAGGCACGTTAAGTGTTCTTTTAAGGTTGAAAAAGTTCTCTAAAAAACATTTTGAAGTTAAGTAATAAAGGTTGTAAGTTTGCATCCGCTTTTACGGGATTAGCTTCGAGAGTGGCTGAAAAAAAATAAAATTTTTTTCTTGTCAGTTTTAAAAAAGGTTATACATTTGCAGCCGCTTTGAGAGGGAGCGAAAGTTCATAAAAACATACTGAAAAGAAATCCCGGGTTGGGTGAGATAGAATAAGGTTCGACTCCTTTAATTTCAACAAGACGATCCTTCCAAATAATACGGAATGATCCTCCCCTTGTAAAGGGGGGGGTGCCGAAGGCGGAGGGGTTTGAGTTCATTGACATATTGAATTGACAGCGCGTATGTTGCTTTAATTAGCAACAAATGCAATAATAAGAATTAAGACTAGAAGAACGTTTTGAGCTTTGATTCTCATTTAGGTGAGATGAAGAAGAGGAATTCCTTTAGTAGTTGTTAAAGTATATAAGATTTAACGATGAAGAGTTTGATCCTGGCTCAGGATGAACGCTAGCGGCAGGCTTAACACATGCAAGTCGAGGGGCAGCACGTCTTCGGATGGTGGCGACCGGCGCACGGGTGCGTAACGCGTATACAATCTACCTTTTACAGGGGCATAGCCCGGGGAAACCCGGATTAATATCCCATGGTATTATTAAATGGCATCGTTTGATAATTAAAGCTTCGGCGGTAAAAGATGAGTATGCGTCCTATTAGTTAGTTGGTAAGGTAACGGCTTACCAAGGCGGCGATAGGTAGGGGTCCTGAGAGGGAGATCCCCCACACTGGTACTGAGACACGGACCAGACTCCTACGGGAGGCAGCAGTGAGGAATATTGGACAATGGGCGAGAGCCTGATCCAGCCATGCCGCGTGCAGGAAGACTGCCCTATGGGTTGTAAACTGCTTTTATACGGGAAGAAACACCCTTTCGTGAAGGGGCTTGACGGTACCGTATGAATAAGGATCGGCTAACTCCGTGCCAGCAGCCGCGGTAATACGGAGGATCCAAGCGTTATCCGGAATCATTGGGTTTAAAGGGTCCGTAGGCGGGTTTGTAAGTCAGTGGTGAAAGTCTGCAGCTCAACTGTAGAACTGCCATTGATACTGCATACCTTGAGTAATTATGAAGTGGTTAGAATATGTAGTGTAGCGGTGAAATGCATAGATATTACATAGAATACCGATTGCGAAGGCAGATCACTAATAATTCACTGACGCTGATGGACGAAAGCGTAGGTAGCGAACAGGATTAGATACCCTGGTAGTCTACGCCGTAAACGATGGTTACTAGCTGTTTGGCTCGATTGAGAGCTGAGTGGCTAAGCGAAAGTGATAAGTAACCCACCTGGGGAGTACGTTCGCAAGAATGAAACTCAAAGGAATTGACGGGGGCCCGCACAAGCGGTGGAGCATGTGGTTTAATTCGATGATACGCGAGGAACCTTACCAGGGCTTAAATGTAGCTTGACAGGGGTGGAAACACCTTTTCCTTCGGGCAAGTTACAAGGTGCTGCATGGTTGTCGTCAGCTCGTGCCGTGAGGTGTCAGGTTAAGTCCTATAACGAGCGCAACCCCTGTGGTTAGTTGCCAGCGAGTAATGTCGGGAACTCTAATCAGACTGCCGGTGCAAACCGTGAGGAAGGTGGGGATGACGTCAAATCATCACGGCCCTTACGTCCTGGGCCACACACGTGCTACAATGGTAGGGACAGAGAGCAGCCACTGGGCGACCAGGAGCGAATCTATAAACCCTATCACAGTTCGGATCGGAGTCTGCAACTCGACTCCGTGAAGCTGGAATCGCTAGTAATCGCATATCAGCCATGATGCGGTGAATACGTTCCCGGGCCTTGTACACACCGCCCGTCAAGCCATGGAAGCTGGGGGTACCTGAAGTCGGTCACCGCAAGGAGCCGCCTAGGGTAAAACTGGTAACTGGGGCTAAGTCGTAACAAGGTAGCCGTACCGGAAGGTGCGGCTGGAACACCTCCTTTCTAGAGATTTTGCCTCTTATAAGGCAAAACGCAATTACGACATAAGGAGCCTTTTTACAAATGAAGTGATAAGCTTCTTTTGGTCTTAATTCACTGTCAATTTAATAATATATAGTATTGAGATATGAGTATTGAGTATTGAGATGAGGCGAAAAGCTATCTCACTACTAAATACTAACTACTCACTACTAATTGCAGTCTCATAGCTCAGCTGGTTAGAGCGCTACACTGATAATGTAGAGGTCGGCAGTTCGAGTCTGCCTGAGACTACGAAGTACGAAGGTAGAAATACGAAGTACGAAGTTCATTGAGAATTATTGAAAGGAAATTTTAGAAGTTGGGCAACCAGTTTACAGTACGCAGTTAAGCAGTACGCAGTACAGTGAGAACTGAATACTGAATACTGATAACTGCCAACTAAAAAAACGGGGGATTAGCTCAGCTGGCTAGAGCGCCTGCCTTGCACGCAGGAGGTCATCGGTTCGACTCCGATATTCTCCACCATTTAAATGATTAAGGCTTAAGGAATAATGATTAACCTCATTAGACCTTAAACATTAAACCTTAAACATTTGAAAAACGTTCATTGACATATTGGAAAATAAGAATACGAGAAACATAAAAATTTCTATAGTTGTAAGATTATAGATAGAGCAAATTATATTAAATAGGAGTGTTGAAGTAAGAATAGGAGTTATTTATAATTCTGAACTCTTAACTCATAACTTTTAAAAGAGCATATTAGGTAAAAGCACATAAGCTAAATAAGGGCGTATGGGGAATGCCTAGGCTCTCAGAGGCGATGAAGGACGTGATAAGCTGCGAAAAGCTGCGGGGACTGGCACATACAGGTTGATCCGCAGATATCCGAATGGGGCAACCCACTTAACTGAAGGTTAAGTATCCGCAAGGAGGCGAACCCGGAGAACTGAAACATCTAAGTACCCGGAGGAGAAGAAAACAATAGTGATTGCGCTAGTAGTGGCGAGCGAACGCGCATTAGCCCAAACCGGTAAGTTTACGGACTTACCGGGGTTGTAGGACCACGACATTGGTTGTGAACAGAATTAGAACACTTTGGAAAGAGTGGCCATAGACGGTGATAGCCCGGTATAAGTAATGAACATAAACCATAGTGGTATCCTGAGTAGTGCGGGGCACGAGAAACCCTGTATGAATTTGGCGGGACCATCCGCTAAGGCTAAATACTCCTGAGAGACCGATAGTGAACCAGTACCGTGAGGGAAAGGTGAAAAGAACCGTGAATAACGGAGTGAAATAGATCCTGAAACCATACGCTTACAAGCGGTCGGAGCCCTTTAGGGGGTGACGGCGTGCCTTTTGCATAATGAGCCTACGAGTTAACGTTGCCAGCGAGGTTAAGGGGTTAAGCCCTGGAGCCGTAGCGAAAGCGAGTCTGAATAGGGCGCTTTAGTTGGTAGTGTTAGACGCGAAACCGTGTGATCTACCCTTGGGCAGGTTGAAGCTGTGGTAACACATAGTGGAGGACCGAACCCGTTGACGTTGAAAAGTCTTGGGATGACCTGAGGGTAGGGGTGAAAGGCCAATCAAACTCGGAAATAGCTCGTACTCCCCGAAATGCATTTAGGTGCAGCGATTAATTAGTTTTATAGAGGTAGAGCTACTGATTGGATGCGGGGGCTTCACCGCCTACCAATTCCTGACAAACTCCGAATGCTATAAAATGATGTTAATCAGTGAGGGCATGGGTGCTAAGGTCCATGTCCGAGAGGGAAAGAACCCAGACCATCAGCTAAGGTCCCCAAATGTATGTTAAGTTGAAAAAACGCGGTTGAACTGCTTAGACAGCTAGGATGTTGGCTTGGAAGCAGCCATTCATTTAAAGAGTGCGTAACAGCTCACTAGTCGAGCGGTTCGGCATGGATAATAATCGGGCATAAACATACTACCGAAGCTATGGATTTTATACAATAGTATAGAGTGGTAGGGGAGCATTGTAACAGCGTAGAAGGTGTACTGCGAGGTATGCTGGAGCGGTTACAAAAGAAAATGTAGGCATAAGTAACGATAATGCGGGCGAGAAACCCGCACACCGAAAGACTAAGGTTTCCTCAGCTATGCTAATCAGCTGAGGGTTAGTCGGGGCCTAAGGCGAACCCGAAAGGGGTAGTCGATGGACAACCAGTTAATATTCTGGTACCTGCTTTGCGTTAAAAGTGACGGAGGCGAGAATTAGGTGCGCACTGACGGAATAGTGCGTTGAAGGGAGTGGTAACACCCCGATAGTACACCCAAGCTTCGGCGGCGGTGATAATCCTGAATATCGACTTCCAAGAAAAGCGAGCAAAAGCAGCCCGTACCGCAAACCGACACAGGTAGTTGGGATGAGAATTCTAAGGTGCTCGAGAGATTCATGGCTAAGGAACTAGGCAAAATTGACCTGTAACTTCGGGAGAAAGGTCGCCCCACTCCGGTGGGGCCGCAGTGAAAAGGTCCAGGCGACTGTTTATCAAAAACACAGGACTCTGCTAAATCGAAAGATGATGTATAGGGTCTGACACCTGCCCGGTGCTGGAAGGTTAAGAGGAGATGTTAGCTTTGGCGAAGCATTGAATTGAAGCCCCAGTAAACGGCGGCCGTAACTATAACGGTCCTAAGGTAGCGAAATTCCTTGTCGGGTAAGTTCCGACCTGCACGAATGGTGCAACGATCTGGACACTGTCTCAGCCATGAGCTCGGTGAAATTGTAGTATCGGTGAAGATGCCGATTACCCGCTGTGGGACGAAAAGACCCCGTGAACCTTTACTATAGCTTAGTATTGACTTTGGACAAGTGATGTGTAGGATAGGTGGGAGACATTGAAGCGGTATCGCCAGGTATCGTGGAGTCATTGTTGAAATACCACCCTTTACTTGTTTGAAGCCTAACTTCCATTGGAAGGACAGTGCTTGGTGGGTAGTTTGACTGGGGTGGTCGCCTCCAAAAGAGTAACGGAGGCTTCTAAAGGTTCCCTCAGCACGCTTGGTAACCGTGCGTAGAGTGCAATGGCATAAGGGAGCTTGACTGAGAGACATACAGGTCGATCAGGTACGAAAGTAGAGCATAGTGATCCGGTGGTTCCGCATGGAAGGGCCATCGCTCAAAGGATAAAAGGTACTCCGGGGATAACAGGCTGATCTCCCCCAAGAGCTCACATCGACGGGGGGGTTTGGCACCTCGATGTCGGCTCGTCACATCCTGGGGCTGGAGAAGGTCCCAAGGGTTGGGCTGTTCGCCCATTAAAGTGGCACGCGAGCTGGGTTCAGAACGTCGTGAGACAGTTCGGTCTCTATCTACAGTGGGCGTTAGAAATTTGAGTGGATCTGACTCTAGTACGAGAGGACCGAGTTGGACCAACCTCTGGTGTACCAGTTGTTCCGCCAGGAGCACTGCTGGGTAGCTACGTTGGGAAGGGATAAGCGCTGAAAGCATATAAGCGCGAAACCCACCACAAGATGAGATTTCTTTAAAGGATCGTGGGAGACTACCACGTTGATAGGTCACAGGTGTAAAGGCAGTAATGTCATAGCCGAGTGATACTAATAATCCGTATAGCTTAGTGCGCTTCCCGGCCTGCAAGGGCCGGGGAGGATAACCTAAAGCTTAATATACTGCTCAAAGTGTTTTCTTATATTATTATTTTCCAACTATGTCAACTCATTAGATGTTAGTATTGAGAATTGAGTATTGAGATTTTTTATCTCACTACTCACTACTAAAATCTCATTACTACTCAACGATTTAAGGTGGTTATAGCAACGGGGCTCACCTCTTCCCATTCCGAACAGAGAAGTTAAGCCCGTTAGCGCAGATGGTACTGCTATTTGTGGGAGAGTATGTCGCCGCCTTTCTTTTAAACCCTTCATCATTTATTTGATGAAGGGTTTTTTTATACCCTAAAATCAGCAAGGCCTGTGGGCACCCCTACTCAGAGAGGAGGGGGATTGCAGTACAAAAGCTTAATCTGGAAACAAATTTCAGCACGCCTACCTTCCAGGGAGGGGCAATCAGCCGCAGGCGGATGGGGAGGGTCTCGCTTCCGAAATGTGGCTGGCGCGGATTTGTAATCCGTGCCGGGTCTCTAACATCCCGGGAATATCCACAAAAAAAGCCCGATCTTAAAGACCGGGCTTATGCAATTATATTCCGTTTTTAAATCAATCCTAATCTCTCAAAATGCTCCTGGAGATCACAATTTTCTGGATCTCTGAAGTACCTTCATATATTTGAGTGATCTTCGCATCTCGCATTAATCGCTCTACGTGGTATTCTTTTACGTATCCGTTTCCGCCGTGTACCTGTACCGCTTCAACAGTGACATCCATCGCTGTTTTTGAAGCAAAGAGTTTAGCCATGGCCCCGCTTAAATCATAATTTTCTCCATTGTCCTTATCACAGGCTGCTTTCATTACAAGATGACGCGAAGCCTCTATTGAAGTATGCATGTCGGCCAATTTAAAAGCTATAGCCTGGTGGTTCATGATCTCTGTTCCAAAAGCTTTGCGCACTTTCGAATATTCTTTTGCAAGCTCATAAGCCCCGGCTGCAATACCTAAAGCCTGCGCTGCAATTCCAATACGCCCTCCAGAGAGGGTCTTCATCGCAAATTTAAATCCGAAGCCGTCTTCGCCAATCCGGTTTTCTTTTGGAACTTTTACGTCATTAAAGTTTAGAGAATGGGTATCACTTCCACGAATTCCTAATTTCTGCTCCTTTGGGCCAATTTCAAAGCCTTTCCAGCCCTTTTCAATGATAAAAGCATTAATTCCCTTGTGTTTTTTTTCAGGGTGTGTTTGCGCAATCACAATGTAATAATCTGCAGTACTACCATTGGTGATCCAGTTTTTGGTTCCGTTAAGAAGGTAGTGGTCGTCTTTTTCAATCGCGGTTGTTCTTTGCGAAGTCGCATCACTTCCGGCTTCAGGTTCAGAAAGACAAAAGGCGCCAATAGATTCTCCTGTGGCTAGTTTTGGAAGATACTTTTGTTTTTGCTCTTCATTTCCGAATTTTTCAATCCCCCAACAAACCAAAGAATTGTTTACAGACATTACTACAGATGCCGATGCGTCTATCTTCGAAATCTCTTCCATAGCCAACACGTAAGACACTGTGTCCATACCGCCACCGCCGTATTCAGGAGAGACCATCATACCCAGGAAGCCGAGTTCCCCCATTTTCTTGATCTGTTCTTTCGGGAATTCCTGTTTTTCATCCCTCTCAATTACTCCGGGGAGCAACTCGTTCTTTGCAAAATCTCGTGCCGCATCGCGGATCATAATATGTTCTTCAGTGAGTTTGAAATCCATTCAGTATATTTTTAGAAAATGTTGAATTTTAAGGTCAAAGATACCCTTTTACATGCGTTTTTTCAATTGAGTTGGCTATTTTTACCGTGATGAACAAAAATAACTATAACGTTGTAGGTGTAATGTCGGGAACCTCCCTTGATGGCATTGATGTAGCCCATGTAAATTTCACCTTTTCTGAAATCTGGTCTTATAAAATTATTGCTGCGGAAACCATTCCTTATTCTCCGGAATGGGAAAAGAAACTTTCTGAAGCAGTAGGATATAATGAAGAACAGCTGCGGCAATTAGACACCGATTATACGAAATTGCTTGGAAATGTCATTTCAGAATTCCTTTCCAAAAATGACATTTTTGACACCCATGCTGTTTGTAGTCATGGCCATACAATAAAACACGAACCCGACAATGCATACACCCTGCAAATTGGCAACCAACCAGAGCTTCCAAAGATCTTAAATTGTAAGGTGGTATGTGATTTTAGGGTGCAAGACGTGCAGCTGGGTGGCCAGGGCGCGCCTTTGGTGCCTATTGGTGACGAATTGTTGTTTGGCGAATACGATTACTGCCTTAATATTGGCGGTTTCGCAAACATTTCTACTATAACCGGTGGTAAACGCCTGGCTTATGATATTTGCGCCGTAAACACTGTGCTCAATGTGCTTTCCCAACAAATAAACCTGCCATTTGATAAAGACGGAGAAGTGGCGGCTTCGGGAGAAGTGCTGCCAAAGCTTCTGGAGGAACTCGAAAAAATGCCATTTTACGGACTCCGTCCTCCAAAGTCCCTCGGAATAGAGTGGGTGCAAAAGCACATTTTTCCGCTTTTGAAAAAGTATGATGCTATTCCCGATCTTCTGAGAACCTATACCGAACATGCTGCGGAAATGATCGCCAATGAATTTCGGGATTCTTCCGAAGAAAAAGTTTTGGTAACAGGTGGCGGTGCTTTTAACAAATTCCTGATCCAGGAAATTAAGAAGCGTACTAAAACTCAAGTAGTAATTCCGGCGCCTGAAGTAGTGAACTTTAAAGAAGCTCTAATTTTTGCCTTTTTGGGAGTACTTAAATTAAGAGGAGAGAATAACGTGCTGGGTTCGGTCACAGGGGCTTCAAAAGATCATTCTTCAGGAAAGATTTTTAATCCATAATTCTCATTAGATCATAGACAGGCTGCGGGAACTACTAAAGTCGCCGGTTATAGTCAATATTTATCTAAGCTGAAAATATAAGCAGGATAGAGGTGCCAGGGGCAAACCTATCCTGCCCGGTTTTTTAAAAAGCATAAACTGCTGCGAGAATAAAAGAGGATAGATTATCTGTGGGTTCCAGATCCTGGTTAATAAAGACATCCCTGTCAACGCTGTCAAGTCTTAATTCGGGTTTAATAGTTAAGCTTCCAACAGTATAGTTACCGGTAAGGGTAAAGGCGGTTAGGTTTGCGTCAGAATTGTACACTACTGTTTCATCATGCCCATTTGCCAGTTCTTTAAAGTATTCTGCCCTTAAGCCGATTGCAAAATTTTCAGAAGTTTGTATTTGCGGGTATAGTGCGACACCATAGAACCCAACATCATCTGTACTATTGTAGGTTGTATTAAGCCCCAGGTAAAAAGCCTCAGAGAAATCCCAACCGGTGGTGAGATCTATTTGAAAAGTGGGATCGAGGCCTGGAGCCTGTTCTCCATAAATGAGATTTAGGTATGCACTTCCGGCACTATTAGAATAACCAAGTTGTGCTCCAAAGGTATACACTCCAAAAGGATCAAATTCAGTATAATCTGTGGGGTTCATGATGGCTAACATGGCACTCCAGTTATTGTTTAGGGCGATGTCTGCTTTTAAACCGGTATGGGAAAAAGGGCCATAGGAAAACATGTACGAAGTGGAGTAGTTGAAATTATCTACGGGTGAAATCACTTCATACCCTAAAAAGGTGTTGAAATCTCCCAGTGTTAGCCGGACATTCTCACTCACATTATAATAAACGTACAGCTGATTGACAATATTACTGGAGCCCATAGAAAGAAAAACCGCTTCTTCGCCGCGGGGACCAAAAACAAGATCGGCCACGAAGCCTATTTTTTCACCTTCATACCCAAGAATGACATTGGCCATTCCTAATGCAAAACCGGGATCATTGGCAAAAGCGGTGGCGGGAGCCTGTGGGCCAGCAATTGGAGTTTCCCCATCGGGACCATAAACATATTTATTGAGGCTATTGAAATTTGTCCTGAAGTAGGTGTCTACAGATCCCCCAATACTAAAACCGGGTAATGCTTCTTCCAGTACTTCAGATTCCTGTGCAGAAACAGAAATATTCCACAGCCCGATAGAGGCAAAAATTAAAAATTTCTGCATTTTTGTAATAGTGATTTGTTTCATGTTAAAACTTTGTTTGATTAGTTGAAATGAGTTGAACTGGTTTTTTTGAAATGAATTCAGGAGGGGCGCCCTGCCAGGCGTTCCTCCTTTTTTTATTGTTTTGCAGGTTCTACTTTGCCTGCGAACTCGGCATAAGCATCCATACCATGTTCATGAAGATCGAGGCCTTCAGTTTCTTCATGCGTTTCCATGCGAAGTCCCAGGGAACGTTTAATTGCAAAAAGAATTAAAAATGCCGATACACAGCAAAAAGCTCCAATTACAGCAACTCCTATAAGCTGGTTGAGAAACTGCTCAAAGCCTGCCAGGGCTCCAAATATCCCAACGGCCAGGGTGCCCCATACTCCGCAAATAAGATGTACGGCTACTGCACCTACAGGGTCATCCAGTCTTACTTTGTCAATAAGTGCAACGCCTGCAACAATGAGTATTCCGGCAATTAGCCCAATAAGTACGGCATCTGTAGGAGACATGAGATCTGCCCCTGCGGTGATACCCACAAGACCTCCAAGGATCCCATTCAGGAACATGGTGAGATCATAATTTTTATACCAGATGGTGGAAACAAGGAAAGCAGAAATACCTCCGGCTGCTGCAGCAAGACAGGTGGTCACTAAAGTAAGAGAAGTTGCAGATGGATCTGCAGAGAGTACCGAACCTCCGTTAAAGCCAAACCATCCAAGCCAGAGGATGAAAACGCCCGCTGTTGCTAAAGGTACATTGTGACCGGGAATAGCATGAGAGCTACCGTCTTCTCCAAATTTACCAATTCTTGCTCCCAACAATGAGATTGCTACAAGCGCAGCCCAGCCACCAACAGAGTGTACCAGGGTAGAACCGGCAAAGTCATAGAACCCAAGCTCATCAAGGAAGCCACCTCCCCATTTCCAGGAGCCAGCGATTGGATAAACAATAGCAAGGTATATAATGGAAAACATCATAAAAGCTGACAGCTTGATCCTTTCGGCGACAGCTCCCGATACAATAGTAGCCGCAGTGGCAGCAAACATTCCCTGGAATAAAAAGTCGGTCCAGTAGGTGTAACCTTCATTGTAGGTAAGATCAAGGGCACCGTCGGCTACCGGAGCGTGTAACCCAAAAAGTCCGACAAAATAGTCGGGGATAATTCCCATAATGAATGAACCTGGATACATGAGGTTAAAACCAATGAGACTATAAAGAAGAAGTCCGGTGCAAATGATAAAAACATTTTTAAAGAGGATATTAATGGCATTTTTTTGCCGGGTGAGTCCCACTTCCAGTAAAGAAAATCCAAGATGCATAAAAAACACCAGTGCGGTGCAGACCATCATCCATACGTTATTAGTAAGTAATTCCATTTTTTATAATATTAAGTTGAATAGTTTTGTAAGTAGTTAATTATGCCAGCGAGAGGGTGCCTCTTTCTTTTGTTCTAATCCTATAGGCTTCTTCTACCGTAGAGACAAAGATTTTACCGTCGCCTACAGAACCCGTATATGCTGCATCGAGAATTGCCTGTACTGTTTTTTCGAGGAATTCATCAGAAACAACTACGGATATTTTCCTGCGTTGAATGTCGGTTGTGCTGTAGGCGACACCTCTATAAACATGTCCCTGTTTCTCGTTACCTACTCCGGTAACATCCCAATAACTGAAGAAATTGACACCAATTTCATGAAGAGCCTTTTTTACATCGTCAAATTTTGACTTTCTAATGATGGCTTCGATTTTTTTCATAAAGACCTGAATTTTGTGTTAAGACATATAAAATTATAATAAAAAACTATTTAAGGCTAAAAAAATAGGGGTTAACTATATAAAAAAACCATTTTAATATTTTATACCCCTATAAAATTAAGGGTGATAATAAAAAACATATTTTTTTATTACATAACTAAAATAAAACCCACAGGTTGGGGTGAGATTTTGGTTTTTCAGAAGAAAATCAGGAGGAAAATTGTGTAAAAACTTCAGAAAAAGATGATTGCGTTCTAAAAAGCTATCAGGTAAGAGAATTCGAATTCATTACTTACAAACTCATCTTTTTTGTGAAATTCAAAATATATCATGCCTATAACACTACGCAATTCATAGTTTTTTATATTTGTTCAGCAATTTTTAAATATTATGAAAGAATTACTTAATCTATATCAAAATAAAGCACCAGAGATTGTTTTTAACTGGAAAGATCCTGAAACCGAAGCCGAAGGCTGGGTGGTGATCAACTCCCTGCGAGGTGGAGCTGCAGGTGGTGGTACCAGGATGAGGAAAGGGCTTGACATGAATGAAGTGCTCTCCCTGGCTAAAACTATGGAAGTGAAGTTCACTGTTTCGGGTCCTGCTATTGGCGGCGCAAAGTCGGGTATAAATTTTGACCCCAATGATCCTCGCAAAAAAGGCGTTTTAGAGCGTTGGTATAAAGCCGTGTCACCGCTGCTGAAAAGTTATTATGGTACCGGGGGTGACCTGAATGTGGATGAAATACATGAAGTAATTCCCATTACAGAAGATTCCGGGGTTTGGCATCCGCAGGAAGGGGTTTTTAACGGACATTTTAAACCCACCGAAGCCGATAAGATCAACCGCATTGGCCAGTTAAGGCAGGGCGTAATCAAGGTGCTTGAAAATAGCAAATTTTCACCCGATGTTTCCCGGAAATACACCGTGGCCGATATGATCACCGGTTATGGAGTGGCCGAAGCCGTGCGGCATTACTATGACGTTTATGGCGGAAATGTGCAGGGGAAGAAAGCCATTGTTCAGGGATTTGGAAATGTAGGTTCTGCCGCAGCGTATTATCTCGCGCAGATGGGAGCAAAGGTTGTTGGGATCATTGATCGTGCAGGCGGGTTAATCAACGAAGATGGTTTTTCTTTTGACGAGATCAGGGAGTTATTCCTGAATAAAGAAGGGAATTCGTTAAAATCGGAAAAGATGATCCCTTTTGAGGAGATCAATGAGCGCATCTGGAAACTGGAAGCACAGGTTTTTGCACCTTGTGCCGCTTCGCGCTTAATTACCCGTGAACAGGTAGATCAAATGGTGAGTTCTGGTTTAGAAGTGATCTCCAGTGGTGCCAATGTTCCCTTTGCCGACAAGGAGATCTTCTTTGGCCCCATAATGGAATATACCGATGAGAAGATAAGCGTGATCCCCGACTTTATTGCGAACTGCGGAATGGCCCGGGTTTTTGCCTATTTTATGGAACGCAGGGTACAAATGACCGATGAAGCGATCTTTAACGATACTTCAATTACTATCAAGAACGCGATTCAAAATACCTTTAACCACAATAGCAATAAGACCAATGTGAGTAAAACTGCATTTGAAGTTGCATTGACAAAGCTGGTGTGATGTTATTATTATGGTAAGCATTCTAATTCTAATTTTTATTGTTGGATACCTGGCAATAACGCTGGAACATCCATTAAAACTTGATAAAGCAGTTTCGGCCCTCTTAATGGCAACCGTTATTTGGGCCGGAATCGCTTTTGGTGTTAATAAAGGGCTTCTTTCTATTGTAGATTATCACGGGGAAGTTTTTAATATAACTAAAGGAAACCTGGCAGAGCAAATGTGGGGTTTTAAAGCAAATCACATGCACCACTTTAGTTCTATAAGTGAGATTTTGTTTTTTCTTATTGGAGCAATGACCATTGTGGAAATCATAGATCTTCATCGTGGGTTTGCTATTATTAAGAAAGCCATTGTAACTACCGACAAAAAAAAGCTACTGTGGATACTGGGGTCTCTTGCGTTCGTACTTTCCGCAGTCATTGATAACTTAAGCGCTACAATTATTCTTGTTACGCTGCTGCGCAAGCTGGTTCCCAAAAGAGATTACCGGGTATGGTTTGCTGCACTTATTGTAATTGCTGCTAATGCCGGGGGAGCCTGGTCGCCCATTGGTGATGTGACCACTACCATGCTCTGGATAAACAACAAGGTAACGGCAGCAGGCCTAGCAGAGCATCTCATCATCCCGGCATTATTCTGTTTTATACTTCCGTTTGCTGCAGCTATGCGGCTTAAAGCATTTCAGGGAAAAACAGTTTTAAAGAAGAAAGTGATTGATGATGATTCTGAAAGGTTGTTGAGTAGCCGAAAAATGCTTTATGCAGGTTTGGGGGCTATTCTTCTGGTTCCAATTTTTAAGGCCGTTACTGGTTTGCCACCATACATAGGTATGCTGTTTAGTTTAAGCCTTGTCTGGATGCTTTCAGAATATGTAAAGCCGGTGAAAAATTATCAGCAAAAACGAAAAGAATTTATACTCAACGCATAAAGCTCTTTCGAATATTGAATTTTCAAGTATCCTTTTTTTCCTCGGAATTTTACTGGCAGTGGCAGGGCTGGAGAGCCTTGTTTTTGGAACTCTTCAGGGGCAGCAGGTTGGCACATTGTTTTATGCAGCAAGTCAGCTTTCTCAGGCTATTCCGAGTATGGATGCAGTAGTGGTAATTCTCGGGGGGCTTTCAGCAGTAATAGATAATGTGCCGCTGGTAGCAGCTTCTATGGCTATGTACGATTTCCCAATAGATGACAGGATATGGCATTTTATAGCCTATAGTGCAGGTACAGGAGGTAGTCTTCTTATCATAGGGTCTGCTGCGGGTGTTGCCGCTATGGGAATGGAAAAGATCAACTTCATGTGGTACCTAAAAAACATTGCGCCCCTGGCTCTACTAGGATTTTTAGGGGGAGCCGTTAGTTTTATAATTCTTAATAATTTCTTCTAGATTTATATTTGTGCTTTTAGGTTGTAATAAATCAAAGGCTGTTTATCTTTACAATTAAAATTGTATTCTCACGTTACATAAAAAACCAGATACACAAATGCTATACTTTTTTCAGGAAGATGGTCTTGCCCAGGCCGTAGAGGGGGCAGAGCCGGTAGTAGAGGAAAAAACTCTTTCTTTATTTGACTTGTTCCTAAGCGGTGGAATAGGAGGACAGGTGATCATCTTTATTCTCTTCATACTGTTGTTTGCCGCCATTTACATCTATTTCGAGAGGTTGTTTGCTATCAAGGCAGCTTCAGAAACAGACAGTAACTTTATGAACCAGATCAAAGATAGCGTACTGCACGGCAATATTGAGTCTGCAAGAATTCGTTGTGCTCAGGCTAATTCGCCTGTAGCCAGGCTTACTGCAAAGGGGCTTGATCGTATTGGGAGTCCGTTAGAAGATATCAATACTGCTATTGAGAATGCGGGTAGACTTGAGGTCTATAAGCTCGAAAAGAATGTGAGCGTACTTGCTACTATTGCAGGAGCTGCGCCTATGATTGGTTTCCTTGGAACGGTTATAGGGATGGTCATTGCCTTTCATGAACTGGCTACCAGTAGCGGGCAGGCCGAGATGGGCGCCCTAGCAGAAGGTATTTACACCGCGATGACCACTACCGTGGCAGGGCTTATTGTAGGTATTATTGCTTATATTGGGTATAACCACCTCGTGGTAAAGACCGATAAGGTAGTGCACCAAATGGAAGCAACAGCAGTAGATTTCCTTGACCTTCTAAACGAACCGGTATAGTATGAATTTAAGAGGCAGAAATAAGATCAGTCCAGAATTCAGTATGAGTTCCATGACCGATATTGTATTCCTGTTGTTGATCTTTTTTATGCTCACCTCGCCGGCTATCACTCCGGAAGCGCTTGATCTTATCCTGCCAAAGGCAAAAGGTAAGACCACGAACAAACAAAATGTGGCGGTGAGTATTACAAAAGACCTTCAGGTATATATCAATAAAGAAAGAGTGAGTAATAGCTCCCTTGAGGCAAGGCTTAAAGAAGTCTTGAGCGGCGAAGAAGATCCTACTATCATCCTACGGGCGGAAGAAGGAGTGCCTATTGAGAAAGCAGTAGATGTGATGGATATTGCCAACAGGAATCGCTACAAGATCGTACTTGCTGTAAAACCTGAATAAATATCTTTGCTCCTCATTATTTCCTGTAATTGTGGAACTATGTTTGCGGCATAAATTTTAAGAGAAGAACAAAGTGAAATACCTGGAAACAGAACATGAACGAAAGTCGATGGCAATAACAGTGGTGCTTCACGTACTGCTTATACTGCTATTGCTGTTCTTTGGTTTCACTTATCTCGATCCGCCACCCGAGAATGGCATAGCCATTAATTTTGGAACTTCAGAAGTTGGTTCGGGTACAGAGCAGCCCACTGAGCCCATAAAAACGGCACCACAGCAAACTGCTGCTCCTGTGACTCCGGTAGAAACCAACATTAAAGAAGAAGTTGTTACCCAGGAGATCACTGAAGCGCCTGTAATTGAGAAGAAGAAAGAAGAAAAGGTAGTTCAGAAGGTTGAAACTCCGGTGAAAAAGGTGGAAGAGCCTGTTAAAAAACCCGATCCCAAACCTTCAAAATCTACTACCGATGCCCTGAGCAGTATACTTAATGGTCCGGCAAACGACGGGCAGGCGAGAGGCGGAGAAGGTAACGACCAGGCTGCGGGCGACAAAGGAAGTCCCGATGGTGACCCTAATGCCAAATCATACTACGGAACCGGAATGGGTCTTGACGGGGATGGGAATTATCGTTTGGGTGGCCGTAAAGCCTTGAACAAAGAAAGATTTGTGCAAGATTGTAACGAATCTGGAATTGTGGTGGTTCAGATAGAGGTAAACCGTAACGGGCAGGTTACCCGTGCAATACCCGGCGTTAAAGGAACTACAAACAACGCAACCTGTCTTACAGATCCTGCAAAAAGAGCCGCCCTGGCCACGCGTTTTAACAGCGACGCCGATGCACCCGTAAAGCAGGTGGGAACTATTATCTACAATTTTAAACTTACCGAATAACTTTGATGACTTATTCTGAAACTGTTGAGTGGATGTTTCAGCAGTTGCCCATGTATCAGCAGGTGGGAAATAAAGCCTATCGGGTAGACCTTCACAATATTACCAGGCTGGTGAAGCAGCTGGGTGAGCCACATAAGCACTTTAAAAGTATACATGTTGCAGGTACCAATGGAAAAGGGTCTGTTTCACACATGCTCGCTTCGGTGTTGCAGGAGGCTGGCTACAAAGTGGGGCTTTATACTTCGCCGCATTTAAAAGATTTTAGGGAACGTATTAAAATCAACGGCGAAATGATTTCTGAAGCCGCCGTGATGCAATTTATTGCAGCCAATAAAGCCTTTTTTGAGAAGGAAAGCTTTTCGTTTTTTGAAATGACAGTAGGCATGGCCTTTAATTATTTTTCCGAAGAAAATGTTGACGTTGCTGTTATTGAAGTAGGGCTTGGCGGGAGACTTGATTCCACGAACATTATTTCTCCAGAACTTTCTATGATCACCAATATTGGTTTTGACCACGTGAACATCCTCGGTAACACGTTGCCTAAAATTGCTGCTGAAAAAGGCGGGATCATAAAAGATAATACTCCTGTAGTGATAGGGGAGTACCAGGAAGAGATTTTTCCAGTATTTAAGCGATTGGCTGAATCCAAAAATGCGCCATTTTATTTAGCTGAAGACTTCCGAGGAAGATCTTATACTTCCGATCTCAAGGGGCAGTATCAGAAATGGAATATACGCACAGTTTCTATGGCTTTAGATGTGCTGAAGGATCTTGGATGGGAGCTGGGAGAAGAAGCAGTAGAAAAAGGTCTCAAAAATGTCATTTTTAACACTGGTCTTAGGGGCCGCTGGGAAGTGCTGCAGGAAGATCCAAGGGTAATTTGTGATACTGCACATAACAAAGAGGGGCTGGTTTATGCTATGAAACAGCTACAGGAAGAAAAATTTGAGAATTTGCACCTGGTTATAGGCGTGGTAAACGACAAAGATCTTACTTCGGTGCTGCCAATTTTTCCAAAATCTGCAAAATATTATTTTTCCAGACCTAATGTTCCCCGCGGACTTGCTGCGGAAGAATTACAGAAAACAGCAGCCGAAAATGGCCTTTTTGGAAAGGTATTTTCTTCAGTTACTGAAGCTTACGAAGCCGCGTTACAAGAGGCTTCTGCTAAAGATGTGGTCTATGTTGGAGGCAGTACTTTCACTGTGGCAGAAATAATTTAATTTTTTTGAAATTATTCTTTGCGTAATTAAAAATGTAGTCTATATTTGCATCCGCATTCAGAGAGAAACACACTTCAAGAATGCTAAAGTTCATTAAAATTTTAGGGCAATTAGCTCAGTTGGTTCAGAGCACCTCGTTTACACCGAGGGGGTCGGGGGTTCGAATCCCTCATTGCCCACACAATTCAAGGCTTCCTTTTTGGAGGCCTTTTTTGGTTTTCAGGGTGATTAGCTCAGCTGGTTCAGAGCACTACCTCGACAAGGTAGGGGTCACTGGTTCGAACCCAGTATCACCCACAAAATGGGGAATTCCCGAGTGATAAAAAGCATATTTCAAAAAAACCTCACAGTTTTGAAACCTGTGAGGTTTTTTAATTAATAAATTTTCTTATTTCAATATTGTGATTTTATAGGAGAAGTTGGGGTCTCTAGAGCTGTAGCTCATGAGCCAAAAAAAAACCAAAAACCACAAGCTCATGCTTGTGGTTTTTTTTTGTTTAGTCGTAATATTTTATTGTTTTATATTTTTTCACAATTTGTTTAAAATGTAGAAACTATGTTTTTTTTACTACCTTTAACACGTGTCTTCAGGAAAATTTTTGCTGAAGGATAGATCAGGATAATCTTTTACATTAAATACAAAGTCCCTAACAAAATGAAAACTGCAGAAAAATTCGCGATCAACAACCTGTTGCATCAAAAAAGCTATCTCTCAAACGGTGAATTTATTCCGTGGGAAGGAGAAATGGATGAAGTGTATTCCACTATTTCTACCGGCGCAAGCTACAAACCTACCTTTCTTGGCACAGTGCCTCACATGAACGAGGCTACAGCGCTTGAAGTGCTGGAGAGTGCCTGTAAAGCTTATGGAAAAGGACAGGGGGTGTGGCCAACCATGAAAGTTTCTGACAGGATTGCGGCTATGGAACAATTCGTTTCTCAGATGAAGACCAAGAGAGAAGAAGTGGTGAAGCTGCTTATGTGGGAAATTGGTAAATCCCTTCCCGATTCAGAAAAAGAATTTGACCGTACAGTGGAGTATATTTACGATACTATAGAAGAATACAAGCAGCTTGATCGTGACAGTGCAAAATTTCAGAAAAGGGATAAAGTAAATGCGCACATCAGGCGTGGTCCGCTAGGTGTGGTGTTATGTCTGGGGCCATACAATTACCCCCTCAACGAAACTTTTGCTTTGCTTATCCCTGCGCTTATTATGGGGAATACTGTCATTTTTAAACCTGCCAAATATGGAGTGCTCTTGTTATCTCCTTTACTGGAAGCCTTCAGAAATAGCTTTCCTAAGGGCGTGGTGAATGTGATCTTTGGGAGAGGGAGAGAAGTTGCTGCCCCAATTATGAAGAGTGGGAGAATTGATGTGCTGGCGCTTATAGGTAACAGTACATCGGCAATTGCCCTGCAGGACCAGCATCCTTACAAGAACCGTCTAAGGCTGGTGCTTGGCCTGGAGGCGAAGAATCCTGCTATTATACTTCCAGATGCAGATCTCGATCTTACTATAGAGGAAGTTCTCACCGGTACTTTGTCTTTTAATGGGCAGCGTTGCACGGCTCTTAAAATAGTTTATGTGCACGAAGATATTAGGGAAGAGTTTAATAAGAGATTCGCTCAACGGGTTGATCAACTAAAATTTGGAAATCCGTGGGAGCCTGGTGTGAAACTTACGCCACTTCCCGAGCCCAATAAGCCGGCATATATCCAGGAACTTATAGATGATGCAAAGGAGAAAGGAGCTTCGGTACTCAATAAAAGGGGAGGGGAAACTTCCGAAAATTTCATTTTCCCTGCTGTACTATATCCTGTGACTTCAGAGATGCGGGTTTATAAGGAAGAGCAGTTTGGGCCAGTAATTCCTGTAAAGCCTTTTTCTGATATTGATTCTTTGCTCGACGAGATTGCTGCTTCAAATTATGGGCAGCAGGTGAGTCTGTTTGGCAGAAGTATTAAACAATTAGCTCCGCTAATAGATACTATGGTGAACCTGGTGTGCCGTGTAAACCTTAACAGTGCCTGTCAACGTGGGCCCGATGTTTTTCCGTTCACAGGAAGAAAAGATTCGGCAGTGGGCACCTTAAGTGTACACGATGCCCTGCGTTCTTTCTCAATACGGACTTTTGTGGCGTCAAAAGAAAATGATTACAACAATGCCATCATAAGGGAACTCCTGCAAAGCAGGAATTCGAATTTTGTAAGTACAGATTATATCCTGTAAAAGAACAAGCCCCGGTCTATAGAAGATCGGGGCTTATTTTTTCTTTCAGTTAATTGGAATGGTTTACAACAGTTCCAGGGCACGTTCCAGGGCCATGCCCCGGGATCCTTTCACAAGAATTACTCCCCGATTAAATTCTGAAGGTTGGAACCATTGTTTAAAACCTTCAAAAGTGGCAAATTTCTTCACCTTTTTTGATTGCAAAGAGGTAGCTGCAAAATTTGAACCTATGAGGAAGATTTTGTCAACTTCAGATTTTGCATAGTTCTCAGCTATTTCCTGATGCTCAGCTGCGGCCATGCTTCCCAGCTCAAACATATCTCCCAAAATTGCTATTTTAGGAGACAGGTCCATCTTACTTAGATTGTCTAAAGCAGCAGCCATGCTTGAAGGATTAGCATTATAGGCATCCATAATGATCTTGCGGTTGTCTTTAAGCATGATTTGAGAGCGATTGTTCTGCGGAATGTATTCTTCCAGGGCTTCTTTGATCTTTTCTGTAGGTACTTTGAAGTAGGTGCCTATGGCATAGGCTGCGGCCATATTTGCGCTGTTGTAAGCGCCGGTAAGATTTCCTGTGATCTCATTGTCTTCAGTTTTAATCCCGGCAAAGGAGTCGTGACTGGTATGTTCCACTTGAACATCGGCCGCTGGTGTGGAGCCGAAAGTGAAATTTTGAGCATATTCCTGTTCCTCCTTTTGCAAAGGGTCATCAAGATTCAAAAAGAGCATTTTTTCGTTCTTTTTTAAATATTGATAGAGTTCTTTCTTTCCTTTTATCACTCCTTCAACTCCACCGAATCCTTCAAGGTGTGCCTTGCCAAAGTTGGTGATGTAACCAAAATCCGGGAGGGCAATATTGCAAAGGAAGGTAATCTCTTTTTGATGATTTGCTCCCATTTCAACTATTCCCAGTTCGGTTTCACTGTTCATGGACAGCAAAGTAAGAGGGACCCCTATGTGGTTATTGAGGTTGCCAACAGTTGCTACTGTTTTGAACTTTTTTGACAGTACTGCATTGAACAATTCTTTGGTGGTAGTTTTGCCATTACTGCCGGTAAGGGCGAGAATGGGAATTTTGAGGTGCTGGCGGTGAAACGTGGCTAGCTCATGAAGTGCTTTGAGACTGTCTTTAACTTTTATAAACCTATCGTTATTCTCGAGGGGTGTATCAACTACAGCGTAAGCTGCACCTTTGTTAAGAGCTTCAGAAGCAAATTCATTGGCATCGAAATTTTCCCCTTTTAGAGCAAAAAATATGCTGCCATCCTTAATTTTTCGGGTGTCGGTGCTAATTCCGGAGCTGGTGAGAAAAAGCTCATGGAGTTGAGGTATGTTCATGAATTAAAACTATAAAAAAAGCCCTAATTTTATTAGGGCTTTTCATTAATATTTTGACTGAAGATTAATCTCTTGCGGTCTTGTTTTTATTTAAAGATTTTGAGCCTACACGAGACATCGCATTTCTAAATCCGATATAATCGGTTGCCATATCTTGTGGGAAATATCTTCTTTGAGCAGGATCTAACCAGTAAGCACGGTCTCTCCATGAACCTCCTTTGTAAACCCTCACGTTGTCATCTACTAAAGTTGTACGTCCTGTAGACTGATCATATTGAAGACTTTGACCTCCAAGGCTGTCTACGCTGGCTGTATGAACCGGAGAGTTGTACATGCGTTTATTGGGATCTGCCGTGGCTTCATCTCCAAAAGAGTCGTAGTACCTGCTGGAATTTCTGTCACCATCTCTAAAGTTTCTCTGGTCACTTTCGTTGAAGTTGGTGCGCAGGTAAGTATCTTCGGGTGTGATTGGAACAGTTTTAATTTCTCCCGGAAGGTTTCTTGCTACTATTCTTCCATTGCTTAGAGTGTCATATTCTATTTCATCAACGCCTAAAACTTTCACAGTTCCATCTTCGGTGATAGCGTGCTTTGTATATACGTTTCCGCGGTAGTAGTTAAAGTCGTTAAATTCGTCATCTACTATGGGGCGGTAAACGTCAGCAACCCACTCAGCCACGTTTCCGGCCATATCGTAAAGTCCGAAGTCATTTGGTTCGTAAGATTTTACTTCGGCAGTAATATCGGCACCATCATCGCTCCATCCGGCAATTCCGCCGTAATCTCCATCTCCCTGCTTGAAGTTGGCCATTTGGTCACCACGTTTTCTGGCGTCACCACTTCGGGTGTACTGGCTGTCCCATGGGTATTTTTTTCTTCCGCGGTAAACATTATAGTTTCTTATCCCAACAAGGGCAAGAGCTGCATATTCCCATTCGGCTTCGGTAGGAAGGCGGTATTCTGGAAGAAGAACACCATGCTTGCGCTGCACGTAAAGGTTTGTACTGTCTTTGGTCATAAAACGGTCAGCTTTATTTCCTCCTCTTACAAGGCTGTCGCTTCCGCCGTACACCTGGTTTGGTGCGTTTAGATAAGTTTCGGTGCTAAAGCCCTGTCCGGGTTCAGCAGCAAAACGTGCGCCTTCAGCAGTATAACCCTGCTTTTCAAGACGCAGTTCGTTCACCCTGTCGGTTCTCCACTTACTAAATTCAACTGCCTGTATCCAGCTCACTCCCACTACAGGATAGTTGGCGTATGCCGGGTGACGCAGGTAGTTATTGGTCATGGTTTCATTATAACCTAACCTGTTTCTCCATACAAGGGTATCAGGTAGGGCACCATGATAAATATTTCTATATCTCTCTTCGCTTGGAGGGTATACCCTTTTAAGGTAATCGAGATATTCGAGGTACATTAGATTGGTCACTTCGGTCTCATCCATGTAAAAAGACTGAACGTGTTGTTGGGTAGGTGTGTTATTCCAGTCGTGCATCACATCATCCTGCACCCTTCCCATTGTAAAGGTTCCTCCTTCAACAAACACGAGGCCTGGGCCTGCATCCTGCTCATCATAATCGGCATTGTAATTAAAACCACCCTCTTTGGAGTTGATGTCCCAACCCGTAGCCCGGGAGTTATCTTTGTAATCCCTTGAGTTGTTACAGCTAAAAAGTCCAGCACTCAAAGCGATGGCAAAAAGAGCTTTTACAGCAACTTTATTTCTCATATTCACATTATCTTTTATAGCAATTAAGGCTCTGCAATATAGTAATTAACGCAAAACTACCAAGATTATTTCAACTGAAACAGCATCCTGTAGTTTCCTGAAAATCTTTATGATAACGCACCTTTTAGGTAATTATTTTATGGGCTGTAAAAACAGCTAATCAAACTTTGAGATGCATTAAGACGCAAAAGTAGTGGTTTTTTGATAACTTTTTTCTTTTCTTTAAGCTTGAGTTGAATTAGTTACAATTTAAAACTCTGTATTTTCGCTTATAACAAGTGTGAATGGAAGAATTTAGAGTTGCTGCACAAGCTTCTGTTAAATTAAACGTTATAAGTAATATTATGGTAAAAGCAGAAATTCGGTTCGAATAATACATTCTAAAGGTTTTCAGGTATATTTGTTAATTATTAATAGTCTTATGAAAAAAATTTCACTCTACACCTTTGCGGTGATTTTGCTCGTTGGTGGGAAATCTTTTGCTCAGGAAGAGCGTAACCGGGTGATCACCACGGCGGCTTCTACTTTGATGATAGCAGCCGATGCGCGTGCTGCAGGGTTGGGTGACCAGGGGGTGGCAACTTCTGCCGATGCCTACTCGCAACAGTGGAATCCGGCAAAATATGTTTTTGTGGAAAGTAAGCAAGGCCTGGGGGTGAATTACACTCCTTATTTGAGTGAGCTTGTAAATGACATCTTTCTTGGGAATGTTACCTATTATAACCGAATAAGTGATAGAAGCGCCTTTGGAGCAAGTTTAAAGTATTTTAGCATGGGGAACATTGAGGCCCGTGACTATCCTGATGAAGTTGCGAGGATTCTCAGTCCGAATGAATTTACGCTTGACCTTTCATATGCCCTTAAATTAAGTGATCATTTTTCTATGGCTGTGGCGGGAAGATTCCTTCGCTCCGATCTTAAGATTGCAGAGCTTGATCCCGATGCCAGTGCGGCAAATACCTTTGGTGTAGATGTCTCGGCTTTTTACCAAAGTGACCGCATCACTTTTACCCGGTTTGACGGTCGCTGGAGAGCGGGTGTCAATATTGCGAACATAGGTCCTAAAATAAAATATGATGCTGGGGGGCAGGAAAACTTTATTCCCACAAATTTAAAACTTGGTGGTGGTTTTGATTTTATCCTTGATAATTCTAACCGGATAGGAACTTACCTCGAATTCAATAAGCTCCTTGTGCCTACCCCTAAAGATTTTGACAATGACGGCGACAGGGATGCCGAAGATATTCAGGAATACAACTCTATAGGTGCTATTGAAGGGATCTTTAAATCTTTTGGAGATGCGCCCGATGGTTTTAGTGAAGAACTTAAGGAGGTTACTTATGCAATAGGGGCCGAGTATGTATATGAGGAAGTATTTTCCCTTAGAACAGGATATTTCCATGAAAGCCCGGAAAAAGGCTCGCGGGAATTTATTTCTTTTGGTGCTGGTTTTAGACATAATATTGTAGATATAGATCTTTCTTATCTCTTTTCAACTTCCGAAGTAGTAAGTCCGTTAGAAGGAACCTTGAGATTTGGGTTGACCTTTAACTTTGGAGAACAATACGCTCAATATTAGTAGTAAGATTAAATTTCTGGTATTCTTTTGATTATTAACTAACTTTGTGCCTCAAAACGAGGAAATAACAAGCTCCCGGACTATTTTAGTTACGGGAGATTTTTTCTAGATAAAGAACAGGAATGAAAAAAATAACCATAAGTGCCGACCTTGCAGTCTACGAAAATAACGCTGAATTGGCCGATGATGTGCAAAAACTGATGCAGGAGGCGATTGATGCAAGGGAGAAATCCTACTCTCCATATTCACAATTTAAAGTAGGTGCCGCAATTCTTCTTGAAAATGGGGAAGTGGTAACCGGGAGTAATCAGGAAAATGCCTCCTATCCGGCGGGTTTATGTGCCGAAAGAACTGCAATCTTTTATGCAGGCGCAAAATACCCAAACACCAGGATCTTAAAAATGGCTTTAACGGCGCGATCTGAGAAGCAGGAAGTCGCAGTTCCCACCCCGCCCTGCGGGTCGTGCAGGCAGGCTATTGCCGAGTATGAAGTAAAGCAAGATCAGCCTATCGAGATCTTCTTTATGGGAGAGAAAGGCAAGGTGGTAAAGGCGCAATCAGTGTCCGATCTTTTGCCGCTCATATTTGACAGTACATACCTATAACGTTTTCGCGCTTTTTCAATAGGAAACTGTTTTTAGTTCCTTTTGAAAATAGTATTTTTGTGTTTCGCTTGGCGCAAGCATCGCTTAGCCTAAAAAATAAGTAGTTAAATGAAGAAAATAACAAAAGCCACTTACATAAAGTGGTATGAGGACATGCTGTTTTGGCGGAAGTTTGAAGACAAACTGGCTCAAGTGTATATTCAGCAAAAGGTAAGAGGTTTCTTGCACCTTTACAACGGGCAGGAAGCAATACTTGCAGGTGCATTGCACGTAATGGATTTGTCAAAAGACAAAATGATCACTGCCTATAGAAACCACGTGCAGCCAATTGGGATGGGTGTGGATCCAAGAAGGGTGATGGCCGAGTTGTATGGAAAGAAAACCGGTACCTCTCACGGTATGGGTGGTTCCATGCATATTTTCTCAAAAGAGCACCGCTTTTATGGTGGGCATGGTATTGTTGGAGGTCAAATTCCTCTTGGTGCCGGTCTTGCCTTTGCAGATAAATATTTTAAAAGAGACGCAGTAACCTTAACCTTTCTTGGTGACGGTGCTGCAAGACAGGGTTCCCTTCATGAAACTTTCACCATGGCTGTGAAATGGAACCTGCCTGTGGTTTTCTGTGTAGAGAACAACGGGTATGCGATGGGTACCTCGGTGGCACGTACTTCAAAAAGTACAGAGATCTGGAAGCTGGGTCTTGGATATGACATGCCATGTGGGCCTGTTGACGCAATGAATCCGGAAAAAGTAGCCGAAGCTCTTGACGAAGCTATTAAAAGAGCACGTAAAGGTGAAGGTCCAACCTTCCTCGAGTTGAAAACGTATCGCTATCGTGGTCACTCTATGAGTGATGCGCAGCAATACCGTACCAAAGAGGAGGTAGCCGAGTATCAAAAAATTGATCCTATCACCCAGGTGAAAGAGATCATCAAAAAGAACAAATACGCTACAGATAAAGAAATCAAGGCCATAGACAAGAAAGTTAAAGACCTGGTTGCTGAATGTGAGCAGTTTGCTGAAGAATCTGATTTTCCAGATGTGCAGCAGTTGTATGATGTAGTCTACGAACAAAAAGATTATCCGTTTTTACCCCATAAACTATAAAGAATTATGGCTGAAGTAATTAAAATGCCGCGCCTTAGCGACACCATGGAAGAAGGTGTTGTTGCTAAGTGGCTAAAACAAAAAGGTGACAAAATTGAAGAAGGGGATATTCTTGCCGAAATCGAAACCGATAAGGCGACTATGGAATTTGAATCTTTCTACGAAGGTACCTTATTGTATATTGGAATTGAAGAAGGAGAAACTGCACCTGTAGATACCCTGCTGGCAATAGTAGGAGAAGAAGGAGAGGATATTTCCTCACTCTTGGATGGGAAAGCAGATGCTCCTAAAGAAGATTCTAAATCTGAAACTGAAGAAAAACCTGAAGCTTCGTCTGATTCAGATGCTTCCTCTGAAGATGATGCTGAAGGAGGTGAAATTCCTGAAGGAGTAGAAGTGGTGAGAATGCCACGCCTTAGTGACACTATGGAAGAGGGAACAGTTGCTTCCTGGATCAAAAAAGAAGGAGATGAGGTTGAGGAAGGAGATATCCTTGCCGAAATTGAAACCGATAAAGCAACTATGGAGTTTGAATCTTTCTATTCCGGTACTTTATTGTACGTAGGGATTCAGGAAGGAGAAACTGCACCTGTAGATGCTGTTCTGGCTATTATTGGCCCAAAAGGAACAGATGTTTCATCAATAGTTAAGTCGGGAGGGGTATCAAAACCTGCAGCTTCAAAAAGCACCGAAGAGAAAAAAGAAGAAAAGCCCGAAGCTTCTAAAGAAACTTTGCAAGAGGCTACAGCTTCAGATGGAAGTAGAATTTTCGCTTCGCCGCTTGCCAAAAAGATGGCCGATGATCTTGGTATCGATCTTTCTCAGGTAAAAGGTTCCGGAGAGAACAATCGTATTGTCAAAAAAGACATCGAGAATTATAAAACTTCAGGAAAAGCTGCCGAGGCAAAACCTGCTGCTGCGGCCCAGCCTCAACAACAGGCACAGCCGTCTCCGGTACAGGCTTACACTCCGGCCGGTGAAGAAAGTTTTGAAGAGGTGAAGAATTCTCAAATGCGCAAAACTATTGCGAAGAGACTTGCCGAATCTAAATATAACGCACCGCACTACTACCTCACTATTGAAGTAGATATGGCTAATGCTATGGCCAACCGCAAGCAGATCAATGAGATCCCAGACGTGAAGGTTTCTTTTAACGACCTGGTGATCAAAGCATCGGCGATGGCTTTGAGAAAACACCCAAAAGTGAATTCTCAGTGGACTGGAGATACTACTAAAATTGCAAAACACATCCACATGGGGGTTGCGGTAGCGGTTGAAGAAGGACTCGTTGTTCCGGTATTGAAATATGCAGATCAAATGTCGCTTACCCAAATTGGCGGACAGGTGAGAGAACTTGCAGGTAAAGCCCGTAACAAGAAATTACAGCCTCAGGAAATGGAGGGCAGTACTTTTACGGTTTCTAATCTTGGAATGTTCGGGATCACAGAATTTACCAGCATCATTAATCAGCCTAACTCCGCTATACTTTCAGTAGGAGCTATTGTTGAGAAGCCGGTAGTGAGAAATGGGCAAATTGTGGTAGGAAATACCATGAAGCTTACTCTTGCCTGCGATCACCGTACGGTAGATGGTGCAACCGGGGCTCAGTTCCTGGAAACACTTAAAACCTATATTGAAAATCCTGTGACCATGTTGGCCTAAGGAGATTTATAGACTAATAACGAAAAATCCCGCTTCTCGCGGGATTTTTTTATCTTTAGCCGCATGAGAAAATTCACCTTTACCGGTCTTGCAGCTGCAGGCTTTTTAGTTTTTACAGCCTGCGGGCATTCCAAACAAGTGGCTACTGAGACAGCCGCTGTTTCTTTTCAAAAAGAGAGTGTCAAAAATGCCATTTTAGAAGAGGATATTTCTTCAGCCTTAAAATATCTTTCTTCCGATGAACTTCAGGGAAGATCAACGGATACAGATGGTATAGAGAAAGCTGCTCAATATATAGAGAACGTGTTCAAAGAGCAGGGCGTAAAACCCTTTTTTGACAGCTATAGAGATACCTTTGAGGTAAAAGGTTTAACAGGATATAACCTTGTGGGCCTTGTTGAGGGAACAGACCCACAGTTAAAAGATCAATACATAATTGTGGGCGCGCATTACGATCATGTGGGCCATGCCAAGCCTTTTGAAGGCGATTCCCTGGCTAATGGTGCCAATGACAATGCTTCGGGAACTACAGCGGTTTTGGAGCTGGCTAAATTCTTTGCTGAAAATCCGCCGAAAAGAAGCATACTTTTCAGTCTTTTTTCTGCGGAAGAATTGGGGTTGGTAGGAGCTGCCGAATTAGCAAAAGAATTCAAAGCTGAAGGAATTGACCTCTACACCATGTTCAATATTGAAATGATTGGGGTGCCCATGAAAGATAGAGATTACATGGCGTACCTCACCGGCTACGAAAATTCCAATTTAGCCGAAAAATTCAATGAATATTCTGAAGCCCAGGTGCTGGGATTTCTGCCTGAAGCTAAGCAATACAGTCTTTTCCAAAGAAGTGATAATTATCCCTTTTTTAAGGAATTCAATGTGCCGGCACAAACCATCTCAACTTTCGACTTTACAAATTTTCCCTATTACCATCATGTAAAAGATGAATTTGAAGAAATGGATGTAGCTCATATGGAAAACCTCATTGAAACCATAATTCCGGGAATTGCCGGTATGGCAAATAGCACCCAAAAAGAAATAAAACTTAAGGAGCAATGAAAAAGATTGTGATCACCGGTACCAGCCGGGGGATAGGTTTAGAACTTGTCAAAATCCTGGCCGAAGCCGGGCATAAAGTACTTGCATTATCCCGAAATCAGGATGCTATTAAGAAACTGGATCTTGAAAATGTGCATTTCTTTGAATTTGATATTACCAGAGAAGAAGATCTTCAGAAAGCTTCAGAATTTGTGCAGGAACAATGGGGCGGCGTAGACATCCTTATAAATAATGCAGGTGCCATTATAAATAAACCTTTTGAAGAAATAACTTCCGAAGAGTTTGAGAGCGTGTATAAAGTGAATGTCTTTGGTGTTGCCGCTCTTACCAGGAAATTGTTGCCTTTAATCAGTAAAGAAGGGCATGTAGTTACCGTGAGCAGTATGGGCGGAGTGCAGGGCAGTATGAAATTTCCGGGACTTGCTGCATATAGTTCGAGTAAAGGTGCAGTAATAACACTCACAGAACTCCTTGCTGAAGAATATAAAGAAAGCGGCCCCGCATTTAACGTACTTGCTTTGGGTGCGGTACAAACGGAAATGCTCCAGGAGGCTTTTCCAGGTTATAAAGCACCTCTGCAACCCGCTGAGATGGCCCGGTACATCGCCGACTTTTCTCTTACCGGAAATAAATTTTACAACGGTAAGTTGTTACAGGTTTCCAGTAGTACACCATAACAGGAATGAAGCATATACTTGAGAAATATATCCCTACCCATGCTGTTGAACCAATATTCGGCTTAATTAAGGCCAATAATGTTCACCTTAAAATTGTGAACGAAAGAAAAACCCGACATGGCGATTATCGCAGTTTGCCGGGCGGAGTTCATCAAATTACGGTGAATGCAAGTCTCAACGAGTATCGATTTCTTATTACCCTGGTTCATGAAATAGCACACCTGGTGGCTTTTGAACATTTTGGAAGGCAAATTAAACCTCATGGGGAGGAGTGGAAAAGATGTTTCCAGAAGCTCATGCTTCCATTTATAAGACCCGAGATATTTCCGGTGCAGTTACTGCCTTTAATTGCCAGGCACTTTAAAAATCCGAAGGCGAGCAGTGATACAGATGCTCATCTTTCGGTAGCTCTAAAACAATTTGATGCCGAGAATGACAAAAATTATATTTTTGAAATTCCGCAGGGAGGGGTTTTTAGAATATACAATGGCAGGATATTTAAAAAGGGCGAACGGCGTGTAAAAAGATATGAATGCGTAGAAGTGAAAACAGGCAGAATTTACCTGTTCCAGCCCAACGCAGAAGTGGAATTATTAAAAACAGCCAATTGATATGAAGGAGAGTAATTTTGCAGTTTTAATGGCTGGCGGGGTAGGCTCCAGGTTTTGGCCGGTGAGTACCGCAGCAAAACCGAAACAGTTCAGGGATTTAATGGGTAAGGGGGAAACCCTTATTCAAACCACTTTTAAGCGCCTCACGCACTTAGTGCCTGCAAAGAATATATATGTACTCACCAATGAAGGTTATGAACACCTGGTGAAGGAGCAGTTGCCCGAGCTTGGCGAGGAACAAATTTTACTGGAACCGGTAATGCGTAATACCGCCCCGGCTGTGTTACTTGCGGCTCTAAAGATTAGAAAAAAGAACCGTGATGCGGTGATGATCATGGCTCCCAGTGATCATTGGATAGAAGATGAACAGGCTTTCCTAGATGATATCACTATCGCTTTTGAAGCGGCACGGGAACAGGACAAGATCCTTACTTTAGGGATAAAACCGACTTTTCCCAATACCGGTTACGGGTATATCAAATTCAATCCGTCGGCCCCGGGGAGAGTGAAGCCGGTGGAGTTATTTACTGAAAAGCCTTCTTATGAGGTCGCTAAAGATTTTCTGAAGAGCGGGAATTTCTTGTGGAATGCAGGCATATTCGTCTGGAATGTGGAATATATAATCAGGTCATTTCAGAAAAACCTGGAACAAACTTTTGAGCTCTTTTCAAAAGGGGAAGCGATATATAATACTTCCGAAGAAAAGGATTTTATCAGGGAGAATTATCCGGCGGCAAAAAATATTTCGATTGATTATGCCATATTAGAGAAGGAACAGGGTACTATTGATGTGATCCCAGCCTCTTTTGACTGGAATGACCTGGGCACCTGGGGTTCTCTTTACGAAGAGACAGGAAAGGATGAAGATGGTAACGTGGCGCTAAACGCCCGTCTTTTTGCTGAAAATGCCACGGGAAACCTGGTATCTTCAGACAAAAATAAAGTGGTGGTCATTGAAGGATTGAAAGACTGTGTTATAGTAGACGAAAATGAGATTTTGCTCATTGTGCCGCGGGCAAAAGAGCAGGATATTAAAGGAATCAGAGAGCGGGTGAAAGAAAAATTCGGTCAAAATTTGGGCTAGAGAATGGAAGATACATCAGGAAGTGGTACAGCAATGCCGGCAGGTCATGTGAACAAGGGCAAAACTGCTCTTCGGGAGATCAAGGAGTTTTTAAGGGAGCTTCTCGATATTCATGATGACACCGACAGGGAAACAACCCTGGAAACGGTGAAAAGGGACATTTCCTTTAAAGGTCACAATGCCTGGATTCTCATATTCTCCATTTTTGTGGCTTCTATTGGCCTTAATGTGAGTAGTACTGCTGTGGTGATTGGTGCCATGCTTATTTCTCCTTTAATGGGGCCTATTGTAGGGATTGGTTTTTCTGTAGCTATAAATGATATTGATACTTTAAAACGAAGCCTCGTCAATTTAGGGGTGATGGTGTTCTTAAGTGTACTTACCGCTTATTTGTATTTTTTGATCTCTCCAATTAAAGAAGAAACACCTGAACTTGTAGCCCGGACATATCCTACAATACTCGATGTTCTAATTGCCATTTTTGGAGGTTCGGCGCTTATTATAGCCAAAACAAAAAAAGGGGCGATTGCCAGTGTTATTATGGGTGTGGCTATAGCCACGGCACTTATGCCGCCACTCTGTACGGTGGGATATGGGTTAGCGATAGCTAACTGGGAATATGCAGGGGGAGCTCTTTACCTGTTTACCATCAATTCCATTTTTATTGCACTTTCCACTTTCCTAATGGCGAAACTACTGCGTTTCCCACTGGTTAAGTACGTGAACAGCAAGCGTAGAAGGAACACCGCACGTTTGGCTTCTTTGGTGGCAATCCTGGTAATGATACCCAGTATCATTTTATTTGTGAATCTACTGCGGGAACAGGTTTTTGTAAGTAAGACAAAAGAATTTGTTCACGAGGTGGTGAATTATCCCGGGGCCGAAGTTGTTAAATTTGAACAGGATTACAAGACCAAGATCATTGAGATCTACCTGATTGGCCGGCCGGTGCCACAAGAGCAAATTGAACAGTGGGTACAGGCTATTACGCAGGTTCCCAACCTGGAGGATGTGGTGCTCGAAATACACCAGGGGTCTGACCAAAGTTCAGAACTGGCCAGCCGACTTTCTACCGAAGTGAGGGCAGGAATCCTCGAAGATCTTTATGTGAAAAATCAGCAACTGGTGGAGAATAAAGATGCCCGTATTCAGTTGCTCGAACAGGAGCTGGTAAAATATAGAAGTACCGGGATTCCTTTTGAAAGCGTTTCAAGAGAAGCCAAGATCAACTATTCCGAAATTCAGGAGATGAGCTATGCCAATAGTCTTGTCACGAACTTCTCGAAAATTGATACTATTCCTACTTTCAACGTTAAGTGGTCATCCAAATTGAATGCTGCAGCACGTAGATCTCAAAGGGATAAGCTCGAAAAATGGTTGCAGGTGCGCCTGTCGCTGGATACTCTTGTTGTAAGAACTGTAAATTAGCCTTAGAGGCCCTGTTGTTGGGCGTCCCGCACTTTCTTAAATAAATCGGAGGAGTAGACAAAATCTGTAACGGTTTTGTCGTCAGTTTTGAAAATCTGGCTTTTGTCCCCTTTCCATGCCAGTACCCCGTCTTTCAAAAAGGCGATATTTTCACCAATTTCCAGTACCGAGTTCATGTCGTGGGTAATCACTACGGTGGTGATATCATATTCCACAGTGAGTTCATGAATAAGATTATCTATCACCGTGGCAGTGCGTGGATCAAGACCTGAGTTAGGTTCATCACAAAATAAGTATTTTGGACGATTCACAATAGCCCGGGCAATAGCTACCCTTTTTTGCATCCCTCCACTTATTTCTGCCGGATATTTGTTTCCCGAATCGGAAAGGTTCACTCTTTCAAGCACCTCATCAACCCGGTCTTTAAGCTCTCTTTTTTTCTTTTTGGTAAACATTCTCAAAGGGAACATGACATTTTCCTGAACAGTCATGGAGTCAAACAAGGCTCCTCCCTGGAACAGCATACCCATTTCCTGCCTCAGTTCCCTTTTTTGCTCATCGGTAAATGACGAATAGGCTTTTCCGTCGTACTCAATAGTACCTTCATCTGGAGTGAAAAGCCCAAGCATGCTTTTCATCAAAACACTTTTACCCGAACCCGATTGCCCTATGATCAGGTTTGTCTTACCGGTTTCAAATACGAAATCAATACCCTTAAGGATGTGCTCGTCATCAAAACTTTTCTTTAAACCTTTTACTTCGATCATTAGCTAAGTAGTAATTGAGTTACTATGTAATTCGTGATAATAATAACAACACTGGTCCATACAAAAGAGGTGGTACTTGCCTGTCCCACTTCCAAAGAGCCTCCTTTCATGTAATAGCCATGGTAAGAAGGTACAGTGGCCAGGATAAAAGCAAAAAGGAAGGTTTTGAAAAACGCGTAAAATAGATGGTATGAATCAAATTCTTCCTGTAATCCCTGTAAAAAAACATCTGCCGGTACAAATCCTCCCATCACTGCTGCCGTGTAAGCTCCCATAATTCCCAGGAACATCGAAATAGCAATGAGAAATGGGTACGTGAGCATAGCAATAATCTTCGGGAAGACCAGGTAGTTTAGGGAATTGATCCCCATTACCTCGAGTGCATCTATTTGCTCGGTAACCCGCATTGAACCTATACTGGAAGTGATGAAAGATCCCACTTTTCCTGCCATAATGATAGAAATAAAAGTAGGGGCAAATTCCAGGATGATAGACTGTCTTGCTGCAAAAGCAATTAAACTTTTTGGGATTAACGGGTTGTTCAGGTTGAGTGCCGTTTGTAAAGCAACAACTGCACCTATAAAAAAGGATAGGAATGAAACAATTCCAAGAGACCCTATAATAACCACGTCTATTTCCTTAAAGATCAATTCTTTTAAAACCGAGCGTTTGGTCATTCTTCCAAACACACCCTTTAACATTAAAAAATATTCCCCAATAGACTGCAGGTATCTCATTGTAAGCTTTTGTTCTGGCTAAAATACTAATTTTTGAAAGAATGTATTTAAGCTTAACTTAATCTTTATACTCCTTAAACTTTGTATTTTTACAACACTAAAATTTATATAATGAGATATCTTATTCAGATTGTCCTGTTGTCCTTCTGTTTCTCGACAGTTAGTGCACAGGAAGCCCCTCAACGATCTTTTGATCCTGAAAAAGACCTTCATGCCAACCCAAAGCTCGTAGTGGGAGTGGTGGTAGACCAAATGCGATATGACTATATCACCAGGTTCTGGAACCACTTTGGTGATGATGGTTTTAAAAGGCTTGTTTCTGAAGGTTTTAACCTAAGGAACAACCATTTCAATTATATTCCTACATATACAGCGCCGGGACATGCTTCTGTTTATACTGGTACATCTCCTCAAACCCACGGAATTATTGGGAATAACTGGTATGATAAGTTTGATAAAGAATATGTGTACTGTGTAGAAGATCCCACAATAGATCCCGTGGGGACTGAAGACGAGGCCGGTAAAGTTTCACCCCACCGTTTGATCACTACCACGGTGGCCGATGAAAACAGGCTACACACACAAATGAGAGGGAAGACCATTGGTATAGCCTTAAAAGACAGGGGTGCCGTTCTTCCGGCAGGCCATACAGCCAATGCAGCGTACTGGTTTCATGGTCAGGATGAAGGCAGGTGGATCACCAGTTCTTTCTATACTAAACAACTACCTCAATGGGTGCAGAAATTTAATGCTTCAGGAAAAGCAGACAGTTACCTAAAACCCTGGACTACTTTGGCAGACATTAATACTTACATTGAAAGCGGTACAGATATCAACAATTTTGAAGGCGGCTTTAAAGGAAAAGCAGATACCGGATTTCCTTACGACCTAAAGTCTCTAAAAGAGCAAAATGGAGGTTATGATATTTTAAAAGCTACTCCTTACGGGAACAGCCTTACTGCCGACTTTGCTATTGCAGCTCTTGATGGGGAACAATTGGGGCAGGATGCCGACACCGATTTCTTAACGGTAAGCTTTTCTTCAACAGATTATGTGGGGCATAACTTCGGCGTGAATTCAAAAGAAGTGCAGGATACTTACGTTAGGCTTGATCGCGATCTTGGAAAACTGCTGAAGGCGCTCGATCAAAAAGTGGGAGAGGGGAATTACACTTTGTTCCTTACTTCCGATCATGGGGGAGTTCAAGTACCTGCTTACCTGGAAACCGTGGGGATTCCATCAGGATATTTTGAGTGGGATAAGCTTAAAAAAGAGCTCAATAATTTTCTCAGTAGTAAATTTCAGAAAGATAACCTGGTAGAGAACATTTCAAACAATCAAATCTTCTTCAACTATGATGAGGTCTTGAAAATGGACATTTCTTCTGAAAAACTTCAGCAGGAGATTATGCATTTTCTGCTTCAGTATGAAAATATCAGCAGGGTGTTCACCAGAAGTCAGTTACAATCAGCCAGTTTTTCAGAAAAAATTGCGTCGGCTGTTGATAACGGATTCAATCAAAAAAGGAGTGGTGATGTGGCGATAATTCTTGATCCTTCGGTGATTTCTTATTCCCGTACCGGCTCAACCCATGGTTCGGGTAATAACTATGATACCCATGCGCCGCTTATTTTCTTCGGAAAAGGTATCAAAGCGGGCAACAGTCTCGAAAGAACCGAAATAGTAGATATTGCACCAACAATTTCGGCGCTATTGGGGATCCCGTTTCCTAATGGGGCTACAGGGCGGCCGTTATATATGGTCTTTGCCAGGTAGCTAGAAGATTTTTGACAGCATTTTTTTATACCGGAGCCTTCTTATGAAGGCTCCTTCTTTTTTATCTACCAAAAATGGCATTTTTGAAGCCTTAGCCCTTCTATAGCCTTTCAGGTAATCTAATGCAAGTGCGGCATTTCCTTTTTTTAGCGCGAGCTTGACCGAAGCAATCGAAGTAATAACCCAGCCGTAGCGCAGCTTGTAAAAAGCTTCTCCCTGTTTCCATTTTGCGGCTTTGTTATAGGTGAATCCGGTGGGGCGAAGGTGTTTGACAGCCAGAGAGGCATCGGTTTTGATCTTCCAGCCGTGAAACTGTGCCAGTAATTCATCTACGGTATCCCAGCCCATAGAAGGTTTAAGCCCGCCAATGTCTTCAAAACAGGCTTTTCGGTAAGCCTTTAAAGCTCCCCGAATATGGTCGTTTCCGGTTAAATTTTCCAGCTGCCAGTTTCCGTCTTTTTCAAGGTGACAAAACCCTCCTGCCATTCCCACTTTTGGATCTTCCTTAAAATGCCTGCTAATGGTTTCGAGGTATTCTTCTGGAAAGATCAAATCGGCATCAAATTTACAGATGACGTCGTAGTTTTGATCCAGCTGGTTTAATCCGTAGTTAAAGGCGTTTACCACCTTACTTCCTGGCAAATGTGCTTCGGAAGAAGTGGTGCTCACAAGGGAAATGAGAGGGAATTTATCAGCATAATCTTTCACTACCTGTGCTGTAGCGTCCGAAGATTGGTCGTCAACCACTACCAGCTTTTTGGGCTGCAGGGTTTGTTCAGAAAGAGACTTCAGGGTTTGCCCTATAAATGCTGCCTCATTATGTGCAGGGATGACGATGTAGAATTTCACTGGTTCAAAACTTTCAGTAAAAGTACAATTTCTGAGCCTCTGTTTCCGAAGCAGGAGAGATTAGAGTATAACTGTAATTACGCTGTATATTGCTTCAATAGAAAAAGAGGTGTCAAAAATGCCAATTTTGACGGGTTATTTTTTCTCGGCGTACACGGCGTAGTAGCGGGGCGTGAACTGTCTAAGCAGCGGCCTTACTCCAATCTTCTTTACAGGGTTTGTCCATTTGTGCCGTTCTTTTATTTCCCAGCCGGCTTTCTCCAGCAGCCAGTCAAACTGCCAGTCTTCAAACTCGTGGTAGTGCCGGTCCCATTTATCGGTTTTACTGCGATAGGCGGGAGAGAACCACAGGCTTAACGGGATGGTAGTAACCAGTTTTTTAGCGCGTATGTCCCTAAGTACATTAAACGGGGCCACAAGATGCTCAAAGATCTCAAAGGCAGTGACAATTTCTGCATTAGAATCCTTTACACTTGTGGTGTCTAAATCCAGGTCTTCTCCTGTAGTATTGGTGACCTGGTAGCCCTGTGCTTGCATTAGCTCACTAAACGGATTTCTCACGCCCAGGTCCAGAATACTGGCGGGAGCAGGAGCAACATGGGTTAAGAATTCAAGGGTTTCTTTATATCGCTTGTTCGGGAAACTCTTTTCGTACATCTAGAACTGGTACACAATGGCATTAATATTCATCCCGGCACCCACGCTGGCTAAAATGATCACATCTCCTTTTTCGAGGGTCTGGCCGTCCATCTTTTTCTTCAGGATAAGGTCGAGCAGGGTAGGTACGGTAGCAACACTACTGTTGCCAAGTTTATCAATACTCATTGGCATTATACCCTCTGGCACCTGTTGCCCGTAAAGCCTGTAAAAACGTTTTACAATGGCTTCATCCATTTTCTCATTGGCCTGGTGAATGAGGATCTTCTTAATATCTTCTATCTTTTTGCCACTTTTCTCAAGGCAGCTCTTCATGGCATTAGGAACATGGCTCAATGCAAATTCGTAGATCTTACGGCCGTGCATTTTAATGTATCGGCGGTCATCTGTAGCCTTAGCATTATTTGATTTTCCGAAGAAAATGAAATTAGCTTCTTCAAACGAGTAAGTGGCACTTTCATGGGCCAGGATCCCTCCTTCTTCTTCGTTGGCTTCAATCACGGTAGCTCCTGCTCCATCTGAGTAGATCATGGAGTCCCGGTCGTGCTTGTCTATTACCCGCGAAAGGGTTTCGGAACCAATAACAAGGCATTTTTTTGCCATGCCGCTTTGTATGAAAGCTTTTGCCTGGATCACTGCTTCAACCCATCCCGGGCAGCCAAAAAGTATATCATAAGCAACGCATTTTGGATTCTTAATGCGCAGTTTATGTTTTACCCTGGTGGCAAGACTGGGAACGGTGTCGCTCTGTAAGTCATTGTGAAGTACATCGCCATAGTTATGGGCAACGATTAGGTAATCGAGTTCTTCAGGATCAATCCCGGCATCTTCTATTGCACTGTTGGCAGCGAGATAAGCAATGTCAGAATTGTTAAGCTCATTATGCGCGTACCGCCTTTCGGCAATACCGGTTATAGCTTTAAATTTTTCAATGATAACTGCATTGGGTTGGGAAAAGGTGGAACCATCCTCATATAAAAATTCATGTTTTTGAAAGTCTGAATTTTTTTCAACTCTGCCTGGGATGTAACTTCCCACCCCTGTGATTTTTATGCTCATTCTGTGTCAGTTATAAAGTTGACAAGTCTCAAAATTAATAAATGTTATGCCGCTTTCCCTATATTTTTTACATTAAAATATACTTTTGCGGCATCTGTAAAGGATTTGGTAAAAGCTTCTACTATGATTAAAAATAGCGAAATTTTCTGCTTTTTTGTTAACGAATTGTTAATGAAAGCAAAGCTAAAAAAACCGGAGGTGATGTGCCTCCGGTGTTTCTCTTTTTAATCTTCCATATATTCTTCTATGGGCGCACAGGTGCAAATGAGATTCCTGTCTCCAAAGGCTTCATCAACTCTTCGAATGGAGGGCCAGAATTTGTTTTCGGCCAGGTAATCTATAGGAAAAGCTGCTTTTTGCCTTGTGTATGGGAAATTCCACTCGTCGGTAGTCAACATTGCCAGCGTGTGAGGGGAATTCTTCAGTACATTGTTAGGTTCATCTTCTGTAGCTTCGTCAATTTCTTTACGTATAGAGATAAGTGCGTCACAAAACCTGTCAAGTTCAGCTTTACTTTCACTTTCGGTAGGTTCTATCATCAAAGTTCCGGCAACAGGGAATGAAACTGTTGGGGCGTGGAAGCCGTAATCAATAAGCCTTTTTGCAATATCGGTCACTTCAATTCCTTTGGCTTTAAATGGGCGGCAATCCACGATCATTTCGTGGGCAGCCCTTCCGCGTTCACCACTGTAAAGGGTTTTGTAGTGTTCTTCTATACGAGATTTGATGTAGTTGGCGTTTAAAATGGCAAATTGCGTCACCTTTTTAAGGCCTTCTGCACCCAGCATTTTGATATAGCCATAAGAGATAAGGCAAACCAGCGCAGATCCCCATGGAGCTGATGAAATTGCGGTAATAGCATCATCACCACCTGTCTTTACTACCGGATTCCCTGGTAAGAACGGCACAAGTTGTTTTGCAACACATATGGGGCCAACACCCGGGCCGCCACCGCCATGCGGAATAGCAAAGGTTTTGTGAAGGTTGAGGTGGCAAACATCGGCGCCAATTGCTCCGGGACTGGTTAGGCCTACCTGTGCATTCATATTTGCACCATCCATATAAACCTGCCCGCCATACTGGTGGATAATATCGATAACCTCCATAATGGCCGACTCAAATACTCCGTGAGTTGAAGGATAAGTCACCATGAGTGCCGCCAGGTTATCTTTGTGTTTAAGGGCTTTTTCCTTAAGATCTTCTATGTCAATATTGCCCGATTCGGTAGACTTGGTAACTACCACTTTCATTCCGGCCATAACTGCTGAAGCAGGATTGGTACCGTGAGCTGATGATGGAATAAGACAAATATTCCTGTGAGATTCCCCGCGTGATTTGTGGTACTTACGAATCACCATGAGTCCGGCATATTCTCCCTGTGCGCCCGAGTTTGGCTGTAGGGAAGTGCCGGCAAATCCTGTAATTTCTGTGAGTTGTTCTTCCAGTTTTTTCAGAACAATTTGATAACCTTCTGCCTGCTCTACAGGAACAAAAGGATGCAGATTTCCCCACTGCGGATAGCTTATTGGGAGCATTTCGGCAGCGGCATTGAGCTTCATGGTGCATGAACCCAGCGAGATCATGGAGTGATTAAGGGAAAGATCCTTACGCTCTAATTTTTTGATGTATCGCATCAACTCTGTTTCTGAATGATAAGAGTTGAAAACTTCATTTTTAAGAAATTCCGTTTTGCGTTCTACTGAAGCAGGAATGTAATTGTTTTCTGAAAGCTCTGAAGCTTTAATGGCTTCTTTACCGGCGGCTTCAGCAAAAATTTCAAGAATGGTATTTACGTCATCAAGGTTTGTAGATTCATTCAGGGAAATTGCCACTACGTCTGAAGACGGGTAGTAGAAATTCACCTTATTGCGTTCTGCAATCTCCTTTACTTTCGCTGCTTCAGCCTTAATAAGTACAGTATCGAAAAATGTAGAATTCAGCTGGGAAAAACCTAATTTCTCAACATTTTCAGCAACAGTTGCGGCCAGGCTGTGAACCCTGTTGGCAATGAATTTTAATCCGCGTGGGCCGTGGTAAACAGCATACATACCTGCCATTACAGCTAAAAGCACCTGTGCGGTACAAATATTTGACGTCGCTCTGTCTCTTTTAATATGTTGCTCCCGGGTTTGAAGTGCCATACGAAGGGCAAAGTTGCCATCGGTATCTTTGGTCACTCCAATAATTCGGCCGGGAATGCTTCTTTTGTATTCTTCTTTAGTGGCGAAATATGCAGCATGAGGCCCGCCGTAGCCTAAAGGAATTCCGAAGCGCTGGGTAGTTCCCACTACCACGTCTACTCCAAATTCTCCAGGAGCACGTAGCTTCACAAGACTTAGAATGTCGGCAGCTACTGCGGTTTTTATATTGTGTTCTTTGGCTTTGGCAACAAATTGAGAATAATCGTACACCTGGCCCATTCTTCCGGGATACTGGAGAAAAGCTCCAAAAAACTCTTCGGAAAAATCGAATTCTTCATGATCTCCAATAACCAGTTCAATACCCAGCGGAATTGCACGGGTTTTAAGAAGATCTATAGTTTGCGGAAGTACAAGTTCTGAAACAAAGAACTTATTGATATTATTTTTCTTTTGATCTCTTTCCCGCACTTCATATAGCAAAGACATAGCTTCGGCGGCGGCAGTACCTTCATCAAGCAAAGAAGCATTAGCCAGTTCCATTCCGGTAAGATCGGCTATTACAGTCTGGAAGTTCAAAAGTGCTTCCAGCCTTCCCTGGGCAATCTCGGCCTGGTAAGGAGTGTAGGCAGTATACCAACCCGGATTCTCCAGAATGTTACGCTGAATTACAGGTGGGGTGATTGATTGGTGATAGCCAAGCCCAATATATGTCCTGAAAACCTTATTTTTGGCAGCCAGCGAGATGCTGTGAGCAATATATTCATGTTCGCTCATGGCCGGGGCAAGCTCAAGATCCTTTTTTAGGCGAATATCATCGGGCAGGGTTTCGTAGATTAGTTGATCTATTGAGTCAACTCCAATAGTCTCCAACATGTCCTTTAGATCATGTTCCCGTGGGCCTATATGACGTGTAGCAAAAGAAAAAGTATTCATCAAGTAAAAGTTGTGTTTTGAAGGGCGAAAATAAGCATTTTCAACCTAATTTTTAGTGATTTAAAACAGCA
Organism: Salinimicrobium sp. TIG7-5_MAKvit; assembly: GCF_049569215.1. Taxonomy (GTDB): domain Bacteria; phylum Bacteroidota; class Bacteroidia; order Flavobacteriales; family Flavobacteriaceae; genus Salinimicrobium; species Salinimicrobium profundisediminis. Next base: position 2,380,449 of record NZ_CP145903.1, read on the forward strand.
AGATTGGTAAAGTTTTTAAGCTCTGGCCTGTTGCCTTTACAGTTGTGAAAAAAATATTTGATTTCTATATTAATAGCAGTATTCACGTGGCTTTAGCGGTGGTTTCGCTTTGCCTTGTAACTGTGCTGCATTTTGGAGGGCAAATTGACCCTGGCCTGCTGGTTTTTATCTTTTTTGCAGTGGTAACAGGATACAATTTTGTGAAGTATGCCGCAGTAGCCGGCCTGCATCACCGAACACTCACCCGCGGACTCAAAAACATTCAGATATTTTCTCTTTTTTGCTTTACCGGGTTGCTCATTTCTTCTTTTTTTATTGATTTCAAAATCCTGCTGCTAAATGCCATTTTTGGATCCCTAACTGCGCTTTATGCCCTGCCTGTCTTCAGCAAAAGAAGAAATTTGAGAAGTATCTCGGGCATTAAGATATTCATTATTGGTATTGTGTGGGCCGGGGTGACCGTAGTGCTTCCCGGAATAGGTGTCAAAAATGCCATTTTTGGAGACCTTTTTCTCGAAATGTTTCAGCGGTTTTTGTTGGTGCTGGTCTGGATCCTGCCGTTCGAGATAAGGGACTTAAAGTACGACCTGGAGCAGTTGGGAACCCTTCCGCAGCGAATAGGGGTTACCAGGACTAAAATCGTGGGCCTGCTGCTACTGGGGGTGGTAATTGTGACAGAACTTTTAAAAACTTCAGGGTCACAGGCCTCTTTTAATGCTTTGGTTGTAATGTGTCTTCTAACTGCCTTTTTTGTAATGGCCAGTAAAGAACACCGAAGCCGCTACTTTACCGCTTTTTGGGTGGAAGCAATTCCCATCTTATGGCTGGTGATTCTTTTAATGTTAAAAGCCTTTTGAAGTTCCGTTTTTGATCTTATTTCTGAAAGCTTCCTTTTCCTGTGAAGAGCAGGTTTTAATATCGGCTTTTTTCAGAAGATTACTCAGTTTCTTGTTATTGTGATAGTAATCATTACAGGTTCGGCAAAAGTAGAGGTGGAGCTTCAGTCTTAACTTTTCAATAAAACCGGCCTCTTTATATTCGGCCTTTGTGCAAACTTTTTCTGCTTCGGCGCAGCTAAGTTTCATAAAATGTAATCTCTTCATGCTAAAACCAATTTTTCTCCAGGCATTTAGCCAGAGAAGTTCTGGCCCTGTGAATAATCACCCAAAGGTTAGACGGACTAATTTCAAATTCATTACAAATGGTTTCGGTATCTACACCATCAATGGTCTTCATTTTAAAAATGGTTGCCTGTTTTTCATTGAGCTGGTCAACACAATCCAAAATGGCAAGCCCCAGTTCGTGGTTTTCCATCTCGTCTTCGGCTGTCATGTCAGAGAGATCGGCTACCCTTTCTTCCAGCCAGTCACCTTCATTGTCGCTGTCCCGGAACTGCATTTTAACTTCGGCCTGTCCTTTTTGGGAATTGTTCCGGCGATAATGGTCAATGATCTTTCGTTTTAAAATTGAAATGAGCCAGGTTCTTTCCGAAGCTTCTCCCTTAAAATTTTTCATGGAGTTGAGCCCGGCCAGGAAGGTTTCAGAAACAAGATCGTTAGCCATTTCCCGGTCATTTACGCGCACAATGGTGTAGTTGAACAGGTAATCTGCATACCTGTCTACCCATTTTTGTGGATTTATGCTGTTTGCTTCCATAGTTGGCCGGTTCTCTCAAAAATAGCAAAAGATTTGGTTAATGCTTTTGTGCATTCGCCAAACCTTCTGCTTATCTTATGGTATATGCTATCTTATTTCTTCGGAAGCAATCCTGCTCTGCGCAACAAGGCTTCAGGAGCAGCCTCTTTTCCTCTGAAGCGTTTGTACAAGGTCAACGGGTGCTCGGTGCCTCCCTGAGAAAGTACGGTTTCCCTGAATTTATTGGCGGTTTCCCTGTCAAAAATGCCATTTTCAGTAAAGAATTCAAAAGCATCGGCGTCCAGTACTTCTGCCCATTTATAGGAATAGTAACCGGCAGCATAACCTCCCTGGAAGATATGTGAAAACGAGGTGCTCATGCAGTTCTCTTTCACTTCAGGATAAAGTTGTGTAGTCTCAAAGGCTTTTTCTTCATGGGCTTTAACATCATCAATGCCTGAAGGGTCTTTGCTGTGCCAGCTCATGTCAAGCATTCCAAAACTAAGCTGCCTTAATGTGGCCATGCCTTCATGGAAGGTAGCCGAATCTTTGATCTTTTGAATAAGATCATCGGGAATCACTTCGCCGGTCTCGTAATGCGTGGCGAAAAGTTTCAACGCATCTTTCTCATAGCACCAGTTTTCGAGTACCTGGCTTGGAAGTTCGACAAAATCCCAGAAAACGTTAGTGCCCGAAATACTTGGATAAATTGTATCTGCCAACATGCCGTGAAGGGCGTGACCAAATTCATGGAAGAGGGTAGTAACCTCATTGAACGTGAGCAGAGATGGGTCTTCATCTGTAGGTTTTGTGAAATTGCAGACGATAGAAATATGTGGGCGCTCATTTTTACCTTTTTGGCGATATTGAGATTTGTAAGAAGTCATCCATGCGCCACCACGCTTGCCTTCACGCGGATGGAAATCGGCGTAGAACAGGGCTATTTCCTTTCCTTCTTCATCGGTAACCCGGTAAGTTTGCACCTCAGGATGATAGGTTTCTACATCAAAGACCTGTTTGAAGTTGAGACCATAAAGTTTTTCGGCTACTATAAATACGCCTTTGATGACGTTGTTGAGCTCAAAATAAGGCTTGAGCTGTTCATCGTCGAGGTTAAAAAGTTTTTGCTTCAGTTTTTCTGAATAATAGGCCGCATCCCATTTTTCGAGTCGGTCGATCTGGTCAAGGTCCTGCGCAAAACTCTCAAGTTCTTTAAATTCCTTTTCGGCTGCCGGTTTGGCTTTTTCCAAAAGTTCTTCCATGAAGGAATTTACTTTTTCTGGAGTTTCGGCCATACGTTCTTCCAGTTTGAAATGCGCATAGGTTGGATAGCCCAGAAGATTGGCCTTTTTATGCCGCAGTTTTACAATTTGCAGCACATTCTCCCTATTGTCAAGCTCGTCGCCGTGAAAACCCTTAGCTCCAAAAGCAATGGCAAGTTCTTTGCGCAGCGCTCTGCTTTTAGCATATTTCATAAACGGAATGTAGCTGGGGTAATGAAGGTTAAAGATCCATCCTTCTTTGTTCTTTTCTTTTGCCAGCATCTTTGCTGCGGTACGGGCACCTTTGGGCAGGCCTTCAAGATCTTCTTCGCGAGTGATATAGAGTTCGTACCTGTTAGTTTCGGCCAGCACGTTTTCTCCAAAGTTGAGGCTTAAAGAAGCCAGTTTTTTATCCAGTTCTCGCAGTTCCTGCTTTTGCCCGGCATCAAGATTTGCGCCGTTGCGCTTAAACATCTTGTACTTCTTGTCCAGCAAGGTGCTTTGTTCAATGCTGAGGTTGAGGCTGTCTTTGTTTTCGTAAACCGCTTTTACCTTTTGAAAAAGTACCGGATCCTGGATAATGTCATTTTTGAAGTCGGTTAATACCGGGGATATTTCCTGTGCCAGTTTCTGAATTTCTTCATTGGTCTCGGCTGAGTTGATGTTGAAGAAGATGCTGGTAATTCTGTCAAGTTGTTCTCCTGCAAACTCAAGGGCTTCTACGGTGTTTTCAAAAGTAGGGGCTGCACTTGAAGCAGTGATTTGCTCAATATCCTGTTGCGCCCGCCTGATAGCTTCTTCTATGGCCGGTTTGTAGTGCCCGGTTTTTATTTTCATAAAAGGAGCGGTATCGAATTTTTCCAGAAGTGGATTTCTTTCTGTCATATAGCTTGAATAATTGGCTTAAAAGAATGCGTTTTAACGAAATTTTTTGGAAAAGTTCGGAAAATTCTAAAATTATTCTTTACTTCACATTTCCCAAATTACTAAAGTCAGTAGCTTTTAGGTTTTTGATTAATATATTTAGAATGGTTAATAAATACTATTAAAACAACGAATGCTACTTTAAAGCCACGTGAAAACGTGGCTTTTATTTTTTAATGCTTTTTGCGCCCTCAATTACTTTCTGTTTTAGGTCTTCCTTGTAATCTACGATTTTTTGAAGCACGTCCTGGTTTGAGCTACCAAGAATTTGCGCTGCCAGGATACCTGCATTTTTGGCTCCGTTGAGGGCTACAGTGGCTACAGGAACTCCTCCCGGCATTTGTAGAATAGACAATACAGAATCCCAGCCATCAATAGAATTACTCGATTTTACCGGCACCCCAATAACCGGCAGGGGGGAAAGAGATGCAATCATTCCCGGAAGGTGTGCAGCGCCACCGGCACCTGCAATAATTACATTTATGCCGCGGGTATGAGCATTTTTCCCATAATCGAAAAGTTTGTCGGGGGTACGGTGAGCAGAAACTATATCTACTTCAACTTCTACATCAAAGGACTTTAATATATCTATTGCTTCCTGCATTACCGGCATATCGCTGGTGCTGCCCATAATAATTCCTACTTTGCTCATATAATAAATTTTAGACCTCACAGGTTTTTGAAACCTGTGAGGTCTGTTTTGTTATTCACTAATTACTCTAATTTTATTTTTGACCTCTTCAGCAATTTGTCTAGCTTTAGAAAGATCGGCATTCACAATCGTGACATGGCCCATTTTTCTAAAAGGGCGGGTAATTTTTTTTCCGTAGATATGAGGGGTTACCCCTTTTAGCTTCATGATTTCGGAGATGTTCTCGTAAATCACATTTCCCGAAAAACCTTCTTCGCCTACCAGGTTCACCATTACGCCGCCGGCCTTGCTTTCGGTATCTCCCAAAGGAAGATCTAAAATAGTTCTCAAATGCTGTTCAAACTGGTTGGTGAATGCTGCTTCTATGCTGTAGTGGCCGCTGTTGTGAGGCCTGGGTGCAACTTCGTTAACCAAAATCCCGTCTTCTTCTGTCTGGAACATTTCAACCGCCAGTAAACCAATATGTTCATAGGCCCTCGAAACTTTTTCGGCTACTTTTCTCGCTTTTTCGGCTACCGCGGCATCAATCCGGGCCGGGCAAATCACGTATTCTACCTGGTTGGCTTCGGGATGAAATTCCATCTCAACCACGGGATAGGTCTTTACCTCTCCCGATGGGTTGCGGGCCACAATTACCGCCAGTTCGTTCTTAAAAGGGATAAGATCTTCAGCAATACAGGCAGTTTCGGGTAAATCCTGGGCTGTTTGGAGGTTCTTGACCACTGCAACACCTTTACCGTCATAACCTCCCGTTGTACTTTTCCACACAAGAGGCAGGGAGATTTCCCCTTTTTGAAGACCTTCCAAAAATGCCATTTTTGAGGAGTATTTTTGGTAACGGGCAGTAGGGATTTCGTGGCTGGTAAAGAAATCTTTTTGAACGCCTTTGTCCTGAATTTTCTTCAAGGTTTTGGATGAAGGATAGACTTTTATTCCTTCAGACTCTAATTTTTCAAGAGCTTCTACATTGACTGCTTCAATCTCAAAGGTGAGCACATCTGCTTTTCTTCCGAAGTTCACTACAGTGTCAAAATCCATGAGATCGCCGCGGGTAAATTTATCACAGGCAATCCTGCAGGGCGCTTCGGCATTAGGATCGAGTACAATGGTGCGAATGTCAAACTTTCGGGTTTCGTAAAGGAGCATTTTTCCAAGCTGGCCTCCACCAAGTATTCCGAGGGTGAAATCTGAAGAAAAATAATTGATCATTAATGAGGTGTTTCAGCAAAAATAATTTTAAAAATCTGAAATGCCGCAAGATTCAGTTATAAATGCGCAGGGTTTGGCATCATGAGTTGATTGGAATATGTATCTTTGCTTCCCAAAAATATTTTTGTTTTGGTACAACTACACGATCTAAAATTTACTCCTTTTATTTCTGAAGCCGAAATCAACGTCGGTATAGAAAAAGTGGCTGCGCAGATAAATGCCGATTTTGAAAATAAAACACCAGTTTTTCTGGGGGTTTTAAATGGGGCTTTTCTTTTTGCGGCCGAAGTTATTAAGAGATTTAAGGGCGACTGTGAAGTGAACTTTGTGAAGCTAAGTTCTTATGAAGGTACGGGAACCACAGGTAATGTAGAGTCTTTAATGGGGCTTACCAGTTCTTTGAAAGGTCGTAATGTAGTGGTGATAGAGGATATTGTGGACACTGGAAATACTCTTGAGAGCCTCGATAGGATTCTTAAGAGCGAAGAAGTGAACCTATATAAAATTACAACTTTATTTTACAAGCCTGCATCCTACAAGAAAAGTCTTCCCATAGATTACGTGGGGATGGAAATTCCAAATGATTTTATAGTAGGATATGGTCTTGATTATGATGGGCTGGGCAGGAATCTCACCCAGGTCTATAAACTTAAAAACAGTAAAATGACAAACATTGTTTTGTTTGGGCCTCCTGGTGCAGGTAAAGGAACCCAGGCAGCTGTCCTTAAAGATCATTACAACCTTAAACACATTTCTACAGGCGATGTCTTTAGGTACAACATTAAAAATGAAACTGAACTTGGTAAGCTTGCAAAAGCCTACATGGATAAAGGCCAACTGGTGCCCGATAGCATTACTATAGACATGCTGAAAGCTGAAGTAAGACAGTCAACCGAAGGGAATGGCTTCATTTTCGACGGATTTCCACGCACGGTTGCACAGGCCGAAGCTCTTGAAGAATTTCTTCAGGAAGAGGGAACCCAGGTTAATGCCATGATCGCTCTGGAAGTAGATGATGAGATCCTGGTGGAGCGTTTGCTTGAGCGGGGGAAAACTTCGGGACGGCCAGATGACGCCAATGAACTTGTTATTCGCAAAAGGATAAAAGTTTATTACGAAGAAACTGCGATCTTAAAACAGTTTTATTTGAAACAGGATAAATATTTTGGCATAAACGGAGTAGGCTCAATTCAGGAGATCACTGCGCGTTTAAAAGAAGCTATTGACCAGCTGGTATAAGAAATACCACAGGTGTAAAGATGATAAAGGATGACTGAAGGGAATTTTGTTGATTACGTTAAGATACACGTATCCTCGGGTAATGGAGGTAAAGGATCGGCTCACCTGCACCGTGAAAAATACGTTGCAAAAGGCGGGCCCGATGGAGGGGATGGAGGCCGTGGAGGCCATGTGATCCTAAGAGGGAACAAAAACCTTTGGACGCTTTTTCACCTCAAATTTAAGAGGCACGTTAAAGCCGGGCACGGCGAACACGGAAGTAAACAGCGAAGCACCGGTGCCGATGGGCAGGATGAGATCATTGAAGTGCCGCTAGGAACGGTTATTCGTGATACTGAAACCCAAAATATTCTTCACGAGATAACGGAAGATGGGCAGGAGATTATTGTTGCTGAAGGCGGAAAAGGAGGACTGGGTAACTGGCATTTTAAATCTTCAACCAATCAAACCCCGCGATATGCGCAGCCTGGAATTCCCGGTGAGGAAGAGGATATAACCCTTGAGCTAAAGATCCTTGCTGATGTTGGTCTTGTAGGTTTTCCCAACGCCGGAAAGTCCACTTTACTTTCGGTGATCACAGCAGCCAAGCCAAAAATAGCCGATTACGAGTTTACTACGCTAAAGCCCAATTTGGGAATTGTTGAATATCGTGACTTTAAAACCTTTGTGGTGGCCGATATCCCCGGAATTATTGAAGGGGCAGCTGAAGGAAAGGGTATTGGACACAGGTTCTTAAGGCATATTGAGCGTAACTCAACGCTCTTGTTTTTAATCCCTGCCGATGCAAAGGATATAAAGGAGCAGTACGAGATCCTGGTAGATGAGCTAAGACGCTACAATCCTGAACTTCTTGACAAAGACCGTTTGGTAGCCATTTCAAAAAGCGATATGCTTGATGCCGAATTAAAGGCTGAAATGACCACGCAACTTGACCGCGAACTCAATGCGCCGTATATCTTCATATCATCTGTAGCGCAGCAAGGTTTGACCCAGCTTAAAGATAAGCTTTGGGAAATGCTGAATAAAGAACCTGTTTAATTCCTGTTAATCTCTTAATTTTCAGTAGTGTTTTCTTTAATTTTAGGGAAAACACTACTATGAAACTTCTCAGAATTCTTAGTTTATGTCTCATCATTACCGCCTGTGGAGGACCACGGGCAGCTTTTGACTATGATGAGCAGACAAATTTTTCATCATATAATTCCGTGGTCTTTTATCCTGAAATGCGGACCGGATTGAGCGAACTGGATGAAAAGCGACTGCTTAACAGTATTGAAAAGACTTTACAGGAGAAAAATATGTCAACGTCATCAACTCCCGATCTTTACCTGAATGTTTATACTGAGCAATACCAGGAACCAAGCAGGAACAGTGTTGGTGTGGGAATCGGAGGAACCGGAGGGAATATGGGAGTAGGAGTGAGTGGAGGTATACCATTAGGAGGCCCTGAGAGTTTCCTTCAGCTTACTTTTGATCTTATAGACGTTGAACGGGACGAACTGGTTTGGCAAGCTGTTGTTAACAGCAAATTTAATCCTAACTGGAGTCCTGTACAAAGACAACAACAGTTTTATAAAATAGTGAAAGAAGCTTTAGAAGGTTACCCTCCAAAAAGGTGATTTTAGACTCACTTTTTTGAGGAGTAAAATTTCTTCGGGTTAATGCCATGGAACATTTGGAATAAATATATTTTCTAATTCTATAGATATATATTCAATAGAAAGTTTTGTATATACCTTTTCAGAATAAAAAAGGCCCCGATTTCTCGGAGCCCTTCTTTTTGGCTGGTTAGTTAATTGTAGCCTAGTTTTGGTCGTCATCGGCTGCTTCAGGCTGATCTTGCAGGTAAGGAGTACTTCCACTTCCTGTAATTTCAGTGAATTCACTTCGTCTATTGCGGGCATATTCAGCAGCAGTACACATATTAGGTCTTGTACAGTCATTCAATGGCACTTCTTCACCATATCCTTTTGGAACCAACCTATCACGGCTTATTCCCTGAGACACTAGATACTCGAGAGTAGATTCAGCACGACGCTGAGAAAGATCCATGTTGTATTTATCAGATCCACGGGCATCGGCATGAGATCCAATTTCGATTTTAAGCATTGGATAATTCTTCATGATCTCAGCTACGCGGTTAAGAGTAGGTTCAGACTCAGGTTTGATGGTTGCTTTATCGAAATCAAAGTAGATGTTTCCAACTCCTGCGATTTGTCTTCTTCCGGTTTCAGGATTGATCTCCATTTCATCTTTTGGAAGGATTGGAGGTGTGTAATCTTCTCTGGTGAAAGCGTAAAGGTTATCAGACCCTCTTCTGTTGGAAGCAAGATATCCTTTTTCTTCTCCTTCTTTTAGTACAAAAGCAAAGTCATCAAATTCACTGTTTAGAGAATTTCCAAGGTTTTGAGCCTCTCCAAAAGTACCATTTGTTTGTTCACTTTTAAATACATCAAGGTTACCATAGCCCATGTGGCCATCAGAAGTAAAATATAGAGTTCCGTCATTAGCAATGTAAGGGAACTGCTCGCGGTGAGCAGTGTTTACATTTGGTCCCAGGTTTACTGGTTCTCCAAATGTTCCGTCTTCATTAACAGCTACGCTGTAGATGTCAAATGATCCCATAGATCCTGGCATATCACTTGCGAAATACAGGGTAGAACCGTCTTCACTTAAAGTTGGGTGCTCTACAGAATACTGATCGCTGGTGAAAGGCAAAGCTTCAATGTTTGTCCACTCGCCATCAACAAGCTCGGCACGGTAGATTCTAATGGTAGCTACAGGTACTTCGGCCCAGTCAACTTTAACCCTTCTTGAGTTAGTACGGTCAAAGTACATGGTTTTTCCATCGGTAGAAAAAGCAGCTGAACTTTCGTGAGTGTCGGTATTGATCTTGTCGTTGAACAAAGCGATGTTGCTAAGGTTACCTTCATCATCAATATCGGCTACGTAAAGGTCAAGATAAGGTTTCTTATTCCATGCGTAAATAGGACGATCCTGATTGCGGGTAGAAGCAAAAACGATACGGTCACCCATAAAGGTAATTCCGAAGTCTGAAGAAGCTGCATTCTGCATTACCTGGTTTGTAGTGTAGGTATGAGATACAGCAGTATCAAGCTTTGCAGTCCATTCTTCAAAATCTACAGTACTGTTGTAGTACTGGCTAAAGTATTTGTCGGCTTCTTCGTCCTGTCCTGTAGCACGTAGTGAATGCGCAAACCTGAAAGAATATTCGTGTGCAACGCTACCGTCGTTGTACTTCAGAAAAAGGCTGCGGTAAGTTTCGGCCGCATTACCCATTCTGTTTGTATAGAAATAGGAGTCTCCTAATTTCTGAAGGACTTCCTGATCCTTATCCTGAACTAACCGGAATTCTTCAGAAGCGTCCATATAGGCTCTCTGGTTAAATAAACGGTTAGCTTTCTTTATCTGAGAACTCTGGGCCACGGCCGAGAATCCAATAAGGACAGCTAAAAGTGTGGTATAAAGTTTTTTCATGTTTCTTAGGTTTTAGAAGAATCTTGGGGATACGTTGTAACCTTTTGAAAGGCCAAGGAGGTCAAGGTCAAAAAGTACCATGATTTCATGTGTGCCATCATTAAAGTCACTTAGGTTTCCTGTTGTATAGTCGTAGGCGTAACCTATTCTAAGTTCAGGAGTAACTCTAAAGTTCACCAATCCACTTACTGTTTCATCAAAACGGTAAGCTACACCTGCTTCAAAACGATTGTAAAGAAGCACGTTTGCTGTAATGTCAACAGAAAGAGGAGCTCCTTCTACTGCACGAGCCATAAATGCCGGTTTAAGCTTTAGGTTTTGGTTAAGGTCGAATACATACCCCCCGGTAAGGAAGTAGTGGATATTTTCCTCTCCCAAACGAGCCAGTCCTGTTTCGTTTTCAAGGTGTTTTGACGTGAAAAGGTTTGGAGCGGATAGACCTACATAGTATTTATCACCAAACCAGTAAGCACCAACACCAAAGTTTGGAAATGCTTCACTCACGTTTTGAGCGGCAGGATCAACCTGTTCGTTATTCCCGGTTTCAAGAGCAGTGAGGTTTGCGTCAAAGAAAGTAACCCCTGCTTTCACCCCAAAAGATAATTTTGAAGTTTCTGATACCGGAAGGACATAAGCCACATCGGCATAAAGGTTGTTTTCTTTAACAATATCTCCAATCTCGTCGTGGACTATGGAGATACCTGCTTCAATCCTTTCGCTAAGCCCGGTGTGGGCAAAGAAATTGGCAGTTTCAGGAGCTCCGTCCATTCCGGCCCATTGGTTTCTGTAAACGCCACCAACGTTTAGCATTCCCAGGTCATCTAATGCATAAGCAGGATTTATCACGCTCATGTTATACATGTACTGGGTATACATGGGATCTTGTTGTGCATTACCCTTTAGTGAAAAAAGGGCAATGCAAACAACTGTAAAAATTTTTATAAAAGAATTTCTCATTTGTTTCGAATATTTCAAAATTATCTGCTTAAGTACACTCTACCTTGAATAGGAGCGGTCTGTCCGTCGTTATAGTTTAGGATATAGAAGTAAACTCCTACTGGAAGTACTCCGCTTCCGAATGATCCTTCCGAAGAAGTACCATCCCATCCCTGAGATTTTCCAACCTGGCCTTTATATACAGGTTCACCCCATCTATTGTAGATCTCCATCATGTGATTTGGATATTCCGAAGAAATGTTCTGAATTACAAACCTGTCATTAATAGCATCACCGTTTGGAGAGAATATTTCAGGAATAACAATCTCGCAATTGGATAGATTTACTTGCACAGGAGTTCTAGTAGAACTTTCGCATCCAGTAGTTGCATCAACGGCAGCGGCGAATAAAGTTGTGCCGTTTTGCAGTAGGGTGGATGGAGATACAGTTTCTGAACCTGTAGCGGTAGTGTACCATACAAGATCTCCGTTAGCAATAACGCTACCTTCAAGATCACCTACTGTCAAATCCTGACCGGCGCATAGTTGTTCTGGTTCAGTTACCAGAGATGGTGCGTCTACATCATTTAAAGTTACAGTTACGGCAGTAGCATCAGATACACAACCAGTAGTGTTTGTTTGTGTAACATAGTATGTTTTTGCAGTAAGCACTTGTGTAGCATCTACCTCTGTTTGAAGTGTTTCATCAGAATAAACAGTAAACACTGCGTCGGCTTCACCAGAAATTTGAAGGTCGGCTACAGTCGCATTGCTGGCAGCACAACCATCAAATGGCGTCACTGTTGGAGCGGCTGGAGTGTTTTCTCCGTCACATTCTGGTTCTTGAGTTCCAACAATTACAGTCACTGTAGCTGAAGCTGAACATCCGTTGTCGCTAGTTACAGTATAAGTATATACGCCTTCTGCATCGGTTGCAGGATCAAAAGTTGTATCAACTTCGTCACCATCAAAAGTCCAGGTTCCACCAGTTTCAGGTGTTCCTCCAAGTTCGGCAAAAAGGTCTACTGTTTCTGTTGCATCTTCTTCAAGATTTACAGTAGCATTTTGTCCGGCGTCAGGGTTTTCAAGAACTGTAACCGTAAGTACGGCAGAATCTGTACACTGACCGGTTCCTACTGTATAAGTAGTAGTGAAGTCTCCAAATTTGCTGTTGATATTGTAATCATCTATGATTTCCTGAATGGTTGGGTTAAAGCTTCCATTTGTAGCCACTCCTGATTCAAGAAGGCTTATATAAAGATTTCTAACACCTGCATTGGAGAGATTTTCTACTTCAGAATTACAAACTTCTACTGAGTTGTCTGCTCCTGCATTGGCAGTGTTAGCAGTTACATTAACAGTAAAGGTAGTAGAAGCACTTCCTTCTATACAACTTTCAGTATCACCTTCTTCAACGGTGTAAGTGATGGTGAAAGCACCTTCTTCAGATACGTCCAACATTCCATCAGTAATTACTCCTGAAGCATCAGAGAAAGTTCCGCCCAAAGTGTTGTCATTATTAAGGAAATCAAACAGGTTAAGGGTTCCTTCGGCAGTACAGGTTGTAATATCACTAATGTCACCTGTGCTTGCAGGTTCAGTAGGTACTATTGTTACCGTTAGTTCTACTGAGTCGGTACACTCTCCATTGGTAAGGGTGTAGGTTGTTGTGAAATCACCTAATCCATCTTCATCAGCCTGATACATAGCTGAAATCTCAGCTGGAGTTGGGCTAAAAGTTCCATCTACGGATACTCCTGCATCCAAAAGTCCGAGGTAGAATTTCCTTATTTCGTCGATACTTGGGAAAGTAGTTTGTACATCAGTTTCACAAACATCTGCTGAACTGTCTGTTCCGGCATCTACAATACCTGTGCAAGGATCAGTTGATACTGTAACAGTAACAGTAGCTGAATCCATACAGCCTTCATAACCTACAGTGTAAGTAAAAGTTCCTGGTTCGTCTGTAGCTGGATCAAAAGTCCCGTCTCCGTTACTCCAGGTTCCACCTTGCTGTGCGTTTTCTCCTAAATATTCAAATAGGGTAACTTCATCGTCTTCTGTAGTTAAAGTAACAGTAGCGTCATCACCGGCAAAAGCTTCAGCGACTACATTTACTGTTAACTCATACGTTTGTGCGTCAGGGGCGGTGTAGACAGTGGTGAATTCTCCTAGTTTGTCAGCATCAGCCTGATACATTTCAGAAATTTGCCTTGGTGTCGGATTAAAAGTACCATTTGTTGCGACACCTTTAGGAAGAAGTCTAAGATAGAATTTCCTTATTTCATCATAGCTTGGGAAGAAAGTATCCACATCTCCTGCACAAACTATAGCATAACCACTACCCGGCGTTGTTGGATCTGTTGGGTCGTTTACAATTACGGTTACGTTTGCAGAATCCATACAGGTTTCATATCCTACTGTATAAGTAAAAGTTCCTGGTTCGTCTGTAGCTGGATCAAAAGTTCCGTCTCCGTTACTCCAGGTTCCACCTTGCTGTGCGTTTTCCCCTAAATATTCAAATAGGGTGACTTCATCGTCTTCTGTAGTTAAAGTAACAGTAGCGTCATCACCGGCAAAAGCTTCAGCGACTACATTTACTGTTAACTCATACGTTTGTGCGTCAGGGGCGGTGTAAACAGTGGTGAATTCTCCTAGTTTGTCAGCATCAGCCTGATACATTTCAGAAATTTGCCTTGGTGTCGGATTAAAAGTACCATTTGTTGCGACACCTGTAGGAAGAAGTCTAAGATAGAATTTCCTTATTTCATCATAGCTTGGGAAGAAAGTATCAACATCTCCTGCACAAACTATAGCATAACCACTACCCGGCGTTGTTGGATCTGTTGGGTCGGTTATAATTACGGTTACGGTTGCAGAATCTATACAGGTTTCATATCCTACTGTATAAGTAAAAGTTCCAGCTTCGTCTGTGGCTGGATCAAAAGTTCCATTTCCGTTACTCCAGGTTCCACCTCTAAGTGCATTTTCGCCTAAGTAAGTAAATAAATCTACTGGCTCATCATCTGTAGTAAGAGTTATGGTAGCATCATCTCCTGCTTCAGCTTCAGTGACAACATTAATGGTGAGCTCATAAGATTCTCCATTTACTGTGTAAGTAGTTGTAAACTCTCCCAAACCATCTTCATCTGCTTGATAAATATCAGCCATTTGAGCAGGAGTAGGGTTAAATGATCCATTTGTTGCTACGCCAGAAGGAAGCAATCTTAAATAGTATTTTCTGATTTCGTCCACACTTGGGAAAAAGGTTTGTACATCTCTAAGACATACCACACTAACTCCAGGGGAGACTACAGGATCTGTAGTTAGGGTAACAACTACAGAAGCAGAATCTGTACAACCGCCTGTGCCTACAGTATAAGTGTAAGTGCCAGCTGCATCTGTGGCAGGATTAAAAGTGCCATTGCCAGAGCTCCATGTCCCTCCTTCTTGTGCATCTTCCCCAAGTAAGGTAAATAGATCTACCGGAGCATCATCAGGGCTTAACGTAATAGTGTTATCAATTCCTGCATTTGCATTCTCAATGACGGTAATGGATATTGCAGCTGTATCTTCACATTCTCCTTCACCTACAGTATAAGTACCGGTAATAATAACTGGCTCAGTGAGTGGATTGCCGGGAAGTATGAATTGTTGTAGTCCACTAAAATCTCCTTCAAATGTTCCATCAAGATCTCTATCTCCAAGCCATTCTGCAAGTACTTCCATACCTGCTGTTGGATCTGGATTTTGTGACTCTGGATCTTGAGCATTTATAATTTGCTGTACAAGAGCTTCAATTTCAGTACGGCAGAAGGTCTCATTCACATCTTCACCTGCATTAGCCTCACAAGGGGCTACTGTAATAGTGAATATTGCAGAATCTTCTCCCGAAATACATGCTGAAGTTTCATCTACTGTATAGGTCACAGTGTAAACACCAGCACCTGTCTGGGATGGGTCAAATAGTCCATCAGGATACCCTTCAAATGTTCCAGAAGTTTGTGCTTCTGAAGTAAGGAAGGAGTACAAATTCTGAGTTTCATCATCAATTGCGAACTCCAAAGAGACATCCTGTCCCGCATTAGCTTCTTCTGAAGCAACAATTGAAATGGTCAAAAGCACAGAAGCTTCACATTCGTCTTCACCTAGAGTGTAAGTAGTAGTGAAGTCACCAAGACCATCTTCATCATTCTGATATTGCTGAGCAAGTTGGCCAGCATTTGGACTAAAAGTTCCATTTCGGGATACTCCTTCATCCAATAAACCTAAATAAAAATTTCTAATGGCGTCTTCACTTGGGAAGGTTGCCTGAACATCATCTTCACAAACTATACCTGTATTAGGATTTCCTGCATCTCCTGTAGTAAGTGTTACATTAACAGCAGTCCGGGCTTGGCTTTCTACCGGAGGCAAAGGATTTCCTTCATCATTAACAATTTGACTAACGTAATAAGTGCCTGGTACTAATAACTCATTATCCGCCAAGGCCGGATTGCTTGTAGCAGTACTGTACCATCTAAATGCCTGGGTATCTTCGCTGGTTCCAGTAGCTTGCAAATCGCTTACAGTAGCTCCTTGACACAATTCTTGATCTTCTGCTATAGGGGCAGGTGCAACATCTGGGCTATATCTAATTGCTAGTCTAAATGAATAGTCGCATGAACTAGTCGACGATGTTTGACCCACGAAATATGAATTTCCATCAACTAATTCATCTGATTCAGCATAAGTTGCTGTTCCGAATTCAGTTTGGTAAACTATAATTTCACCTCCAGCATTAGGAGATATTATCTCGATAAGATCTTCTATTGTACGATCATCGTTTTCCGAAGCTAAATACGGGGAAAAAACCGATCCGTAAGAAGAGTCTGGAGCTGGAATTGTACCTACTGTAACTGTCACAGGGGTAGGGCTAAGGCAATTCCCGTCAGCATTTCCTGCGTAGTAAGTTGTATCATCTTCTAAAAATTCATTAGAAGGAATCCGCTGTGTCATTGCAGAATCACGATACCAAACTACATCATTTGTTGCGCCAGTTCTTTCTGAAAGGTCAGTAATGTCATCTAAGTAACAAAAATCCGCAGGATTTGAATCACTTAGCTCGGGACATTCTTCTTGCCCATAAGAAGACAAGGTTCCGCTAAATAGTAATAAGGCAAAAAAGAATAGTGGTATTCTCATTTTACCCAGAGTAAAAATTTGCATAGGCTTTAAGTGTTAAATTTAATCAATTGCATTTTAGGATTTATAGTTCAAATATAAAGTAAACATTCATTTTAAAACTTAAACTCCTGTTAAGGGAAAAGTCTAAAGAGAATGTAGTCAAAACTACTATATATTGCTGAGGTAGGGGAGGTTAAAAGTACGACTTTTTCGTTAATAAAATTTTTTTAGGAGTTTTTTTACATCTAATAAGTTAAAAGTGTTTTTCGTCCATATAAATCAACTCACAGTTGGACATAAGAATTCACTTTTTGTTACAGATTTTCAGAAGTTTTTTTGCAATACTTCACAGGCAGTCTTTCTTCTTATTCTTTTATATTTACTCAAAAATTAATAATGCGGCTACATTTTATAGCAATTGGGGGAAGTGCCATGCATAACCTTGCCCTTGCTCTTCACGAAAAAGGATATAAAATCACAGGTAGTGATGATGTCATTTATGAACCTTCCAAAACCCGATTAAACAACAAAGGCCTGCTGCCAAAGCAATTTGGGTGGTTTTCCGAAAAAGTCACCAAAGACCTCGATGCTGTTATCCTCGGGATGCATGCCCGGAAAGATAATCCCGAATTGGCAAGAGCAAAAGAACTGGAACTTCCTATATATTCTTATCCCGAATTTTTATTCGAACAATCTAAAGAAAAGACTAGAGTGGTTATTGGCGGTTCTCATGGCAAAACTACAATAACCTCAATGATTCTACACGTGATGAATTACCATCACAAGAACGTTGATTTTATGGTAGGGGCTCAATTGGAAGGATTTGAGAATATGGTCCACTTAACCCAGGAAAATGATTTTATAGTGCTTGAAGGCGATGAGTATTTATCATCTCCTATAGATAGGCGTCCAAAGTTTCATCTTTATAAACCTAACATCGCTTTACTCAGCGGAATTGCCTGGGATCATATCAACGTATTCCCAACTTTTGATGAGTATCTGGAGCAATTCAAAATCTTCATAAATTCTATATTTAAAGGAGGTATACTGGTATATAATGAGGAGGATCAACACCTGAAGAAACTGGTGGAAGAATCTACGAACACCATAAGAAAGCATTCTTACAGAACGCCAGATTATCACGTGGAGAACGAAAATACACTTTTGCATACGCCCGAAGGTGATATGCCTGTTGCCGTTTTTGGGGAACACAACCTTCAAAATTTAGCAGGTGCAAAATGGATTTGTCAACACATGGGTATAGACGAAGAAGACTTTTATGAAGCTATTGCTTCTTTTAAAGGCGCTTCAAAAAGGTTGGAAAAGATAGTAGAAACCAAAAACACTGTCGTATTTAAAGATTTTGCACATAGTCCTTCAAAGGTGATGGCAACTACTAAAGCCGTGAAGGAACAGTATCCGGACAGAAAGGTGGTTGCATGTCTCGAACTACACACCTATAGCAGTTTAAATGCCAATTTTCTTAAACAGTACGAATCTTCTCTGAATGCAGCCGATGAAGCTGTGGTTTTCTTTTCCCCCGAAGCGGTAGAAAATAAGAAGTTGGAGCCCATTTCTAAAGAACAAATTTTTGAAGCTTTTTCCCGAACAGATCTAACAGTTTACACTAATGCACTGGAGTTTAAAAATTACTTGCAAGAACAACAGTATGATCATAAAGTGCTTTTGTTAATGAGTAGTGGTAATTACGGAGGTTTAAATTTTGATGAGATCAAGAACTGGGTATCCTAAAATGGCATTTTTGGAATAGCTTCATTTTGTTATCTTTAGAGAAATTGAGCCAATGGATTCTCAG
Source organism: Salinimicrobium sp. TIG7-5_MAKvit (assembly GCF_049569215.1). Taxonomy (GTDB): domain Bacteria; phylum Bacteroidota; class Bacteroidia; order Flavobacteriales; family Flavobacteriaceae; genus Salinimicrobium; species Salinimicrobium profundisediminis. The sequence goes on from NZ_CP145903.1 coordinate 2,398,785, forward strand.
AAATCAAAAGCCTTTACAATTAAACACTGGGCAGAGGGAGACAGGCCCAGGGAGAAACTCCTTCAAAAGGGCAGGGGGTTTTTAAGTGATGCCGAGTTGCTGGCAATTCTCATTGGCTCAGGGAGTAGAAACGAATCGGCAGTTGAAGTCTGTAAAAAAGTTCTGTTCAAAGCTGAAGATAATCTCAATGAACTGGGAAGGTTTTCTGTAAAACAGCTCATGGAAGTAAAAGGTATTGGTGAAGCTAAAGCTTTAACCATAGTGGCCGCACTGGAGTTGGGTAGAAGACGGAGGTCTTCTGAAGCTCTCGAAAAGAAAAAGATATCTTCAAGTGCTTCAGTTTTTGAACTTATGCAGCCAAAGATAGGGGAGTTGCCTCATGAAGAATTCTGGATCCTCTATCTCAATAACTCCAATAAAGTCATTCAGGAGTTGCCCTTAAGCAAAGGTGGCATAACGGGAACTTTGGTAGATGTGCGTTTGGCTTACAAACAGGCGCTAAATTTGGGTGCCACGGCGACAATACTGGTGCATAACCATCCCTCAGGCAACCTTAATCCAAGTGCGGCAGATAAACAACTTACCCAAAAATTTAAGACAGCCGGGGAATCGCTTGATATAAAAGTTCTGGATCATTTAATAATAACCGAAAAGTCTTATTTCAGCTTTGCTGATGAAGGTTTGTTGTAATATATATTTATGCTGCTGGTATACACCCAAAAAATTACACCTAGAATTACTTATGTATTTAAACACGTATGTACCCAAATTCTAGGTTTGCCTGTTGGCTTCACATCAAAAATTGAAGAATTTGTGGCCCATGAAGGCATGAAGCTCTCCTACGGAAAACAGAGTCTGGCAAATGAGGTTTTTATTCAGAATGTAGATCTTTTGCTGGAGCAGGGAATGAACGATCTTGAGGTAAAGGTTCAGGAATGGGATGGGGTGCCCTGCTTTTTTGCGGTGGGAGAAACCAGCTCGATCCCTTTTGACATTTTTGCGGCTTCTTTTTACCTGCTTAGCCGGTACGAAGAATATCTACCGCATGTAAAAGATAAAGAAGGTAGATTTCAGGCGAGTGAAAGTCTGGCTTTTCAGGAAGGTTTTCTTGAAAAACCGGTCATTGATATTTGGGCGCAAAAATTCCGGCAGGTTCTAAGTGATAAATTTCCGAATCAAAAATTTCCGAAGAGACAGTTCACCACTCAAACTATCGTCGCCGTCACTGAAGCTTATTGCTATAAAAAAAAGGGAATTGTAAGAGTGGTTTTGGGGTTGTTGCTGGATCTAATCAGGTTTAAGCCCAAGTACGTGTTGCACCGGTTGCAGGTAATGACCAAAATGAAAAAAGATCCTTACGATATTTATACAAAGGTCATCCAGTTTTTAAAAAAATACCGGGTGCCCATGAAGTTCATGTTTCAGGTAAGCGATTTTTCTACTTACGACAGGAATATCAACCACAATCGGTTGGAGCTGCAAAGCCTCATTAAATCGGTCGCCGATTATGCCGAAGTTGGCCTGCAGCCGGGATATTATGCAAATCAAAAATTCGCGGTTTTAAAGGAAGAAAAAAAGCGAATGGAGGAAATTATTAAGAGGCCGGTAGAGAGTGCGATCAACAATCATTATAATTTGTTGCTGCCCGATACCTATAACCACATGGTAGAACTTGAATTTCAAAAAGATTTCTCCATGGGCTATCCCGAGGCTGTAGGCTTACGGGCAGGCACCTGTACTCCTTTTTTGTTCTATGATCTCAATTTTGAAATCACCACACCATTACTCGTGAATCCATATGCCATTAATTCTGAAGCTTTCGGAAAATTAAAAGAAAATGAAATAGAGTATAAGGTTCTCGAAATAAAACGACAAATCTCTATGGTTGAAGGAAAGTTGATTTCCGTATTTACGAATAAAGATTTTTCCGAATATGCCAACGCAAGAAGGAATTTTTCAATTTTAAAGATGCTTAATGAAATTCAGTAACATTCGTCATATATTTTTTGATCTCGATCATACCTTATGGGATTTTGACCGCAACTCGGGGCTTGCCTTTAATTCAATTTTTGAAAAGCACAAGATAAAAGTGAGGATCGAGGAGTTTCTTGCAATATATGCGCCCATAAATGCCAATTACTGGAAGCTGTATAGAGATGACAAGGTCACACAAGAAGATCTTCGCTATGGCCGACTGCGGGACTCTTTTAAAGGTATGAATGTAAATGTTACAGATTCTCAGATAAAACAGTTAAGTATAGATTATATTGAGCATTTGCCGAAACATAATTACCTGCTTGCCGGTACCGTTGAAGTGCTCGATTACCTTCGCCCGCTATATAAACTGCACATCATCACCAATGGTTTTAAGGAAGTTCAGTATAAAAAATTGGAAAGTTCGGGTATCCTCAAATATTTTTCTTCCATTACTACTTCTGAAGATGTGGGAGTGAAAAAACCCAATCCAAAAATCTTTGAAGTCGCTCTAGAAAAGGCGGAAGCAAAAGTGGAAGAAAGTATTATGATAGGTGATAATTTTGAAGCTGATATTTTAGGTGCCAAAGACTTCGGAATGCAGGCTATACTGTATAATTACTATAAAACCGAATATGCTACAGATCATCATCAGGTGATGGAAATGAAGGAATTAACTGACTTTTTGTAATAAGCAGAAGTAAATTTCGTTAGATTTAGAACTGTATGAAGATGTCCTGGAGAAATTGCTTTTCAAAAATGGCCTTTTTGGCACTCCTCGCAGCCTGCACTTCCTGTGTTAAGGATGTTGATCTTGACCAGACCGATGAGATTGTACTTTCTCCCGAAGCCGCCGTCGATCTTATTTTCTTTGATCTTGTTGATGAAGAATTCACCGTTGTCTCTAGCAGCGGGGTAACTGCAAAAGACGAAACCAGGCTTGATTTTCTTGACGATGACTACATACAAAATGACCTGGTGCGGGCCGATTTCAATTTTAGGTTTACCAACACCTTTGAGAGTCACTTAACGGCAATTATAAGATTCCTTTCCCCTGCAAACGGGGTGCAGCATACCATACTGGTTTCAATTCCCCGTGGAAGTTCAGAAACACCGTCAGTAATAGATTACACCGAAATTATTAATGAAGCCCAGATAAATAGAATAAGAAGAAGTATAAAAGTGTCTGTTGAAGTAACAAGACATGACCCGTCGGCGGTTGCAGGATCTTTGCAACTCGCTTCAAAAGGGTTTTTCTACTTTGAATTCAAATGATGAGAGTATTTTTCTTCCTCTTCATATTGACGCTTTCTCAGGGTATTTTGGCCCAAAACAAACAGCTGCTCTACAATTATGATGATTTACCTCAAACCCTCTTACTAAATCCGGGAGCCGAAACCAATTTCGATATGCATCTTGGTCTTCCGTTTTTATCACAGATCCATTTATCTGCAGGGTCTTCAGGCGTGAATATGTATGATATTTTCAGGAAGGATGGAGGTTCTATTAATGACAGAATTAGAAAAACGTTGCACAAGCTTTCCAAAAATGATTTTTTTACAGTTAACCAGCAACTTGAGATCTTTTCTATTGGGTGGCGTGACCAGCGAAGAAGGTATTATACGGCAGGTATCTACCAGGAACTGGATGCCTATGTATACTTTCCCAAAGACCCTGCGGTGCTTGCTTACGAAGGGAACAAAGATTACATCGGACGAAATTTCGATTTTTCGGATGCTGCTTTCACTGCCGAGGTGCTCAACGTATTCCATTTGGGATTTACAAATTACTACTCAAAAGATCTTAACTATGGCTTCCGCGGAAAAATTTACTCCGGAATTTTTAATGCCCACAGTGTAGATAATACGGGCATTTTTAGAACCGAACTTTCCCCTGAAGGCCCCAACCTTTACCGGCATTACATGTCGCAGGTCGATATCTTGATAAACACCGCCGGGTGGGACGAACTTACAGACTCTGATGCTACTAACAGGCAACTTATGGCTAGCTTCTTAAAAAAGGCATTTTTGGGAGGTAATATTGGACTGGGTCTCGATGCCGGATTCACCTGGTATCCTTCAGATCAATACAGGGTTACCGCGAGCCTGCTGGATATTGGTTTTATGCGTCAAACCAAAAATGTAGAAAATTACAGGTATTACGGAGATTACCAAACCGATGGGATTGAGCTGCTTTTTCCGGGTACGCGTGAGTATTGGGACGAGTGGGAAGACAACTTAGACAAGAACCTCAAAGATGAAACCCTTACCAATTACTACACCACCTGGCGCCCGGTTAAATTTAATGTCTCTTTAGACTTTGGCTTTTCTGAAAATGCCGAACCCTGTAACTGCTACAGGCCAATGGGAAGGAGAAGATATTTTAACCATCTTGGAGCCCAGTTTTTCGCTGTAAAACGGCCCCGGGGGCTCAACTTTGCCACCACCCTTTACTACGATAAAACCTTTAATAATAACTTTAGAGGAAAAATTACTTATACAGCCGATTCCTACTCGTTTTCGAATATCGGGCTCCTGTTTTCTGCCAGACTTTCCAATTTTAATGTTTATCTTGCTGCAGATAATCTTCTGGATTATACCAATCTCGCCAAGACGCAGAACGCTTCGGTGCAGCTTGGTGTCCAACTAATGTTTAGCAGGGAATGAGAACTATTTTTTTCTTTTTTGTCTTTTTATTCGGAATAACCAGTAACACTTTTGGGCAGGATGTCAATAAGTACAAATATGTGCTGGTACCACAAGAATTTGAATTCCTGAAGCATCCAAACCAGTATCAGGTAAACGCACTTACCGCTTTTCTGTTAGAAAAATATGGTTTTGACGCACTTTACGAAGAGAAGATCCCGGCTAATATGGGACTTTGTGATGTGCTTAAGGTCAATGTTCATAATGAATCGAGCCTATTTCGTTCCAGGCTTTACGTCACTTTAGAAAACTGTAATGATGAGGTGGTGTTCACTTCAAAAACAGGATCGAGCAGGGAGAAGAATTATAAAAAATCCTATCATGAAGCTTTAAGGGAAGCTTTTACTTCTTTTGAAGGTCTTAGTGAAGGGTCAAAACTTATAAAAAGCGGGGTTGCTGTTGCGGAAACTTCTGCGGAAAAAGATCCTGCTGAAGTTGTGATAGATCCTGTACCCGCGGCCAAAGATATTCAGGAAGAAGCTTCCGAAGTAATTATAGATCCGGTACCGGCTGCTAATGATACTCAGGAACAGGCTTCTGAAGTTGTTGTTGATCCTGTGGTAACTTCCGAAGAAATAGAAGAAGCTACAGAAGAGTCTTCGGCACTTCCTGAAGTAGTTCAGAAGAATAAGAATTTGCAGTTTGTAAATGGCGCAATCACCTATAAACTGGTGAAAACGCCGGCTGGTTATGACCTTTACAGGGAAGGAGAACCAGGTAAATTTGGAACTTTACTAAAATCGGGTGGGGGAGAGAATTACCTTTATTCTTCAAAAAACATCTCCGGGAATGCCTTTTTTGACACCCATGGGAACCTGGTTGTCGAATATCTTGATCCTAATTCCCAGCAACTCATCAGCGTAAAATATTCTCAGAAAGGTCAATAACCGTATTTGCCTTTCCAGCGTTTTTGCAGAAAATCCCTTTGTGCCTGCTCCCGCTGATTATTCCCGGGACGAAAGAACGCATGATTGCTTATTTCCTTCGGAAGAAATTCGGCTGCGGCAAAATTATTTTCATAATTATGCGCGTATTTATAATCCTCGCCATAACCAAGATCTTTCATAAGCTTGGTGGGCGCATTTCGTATGGCCAAAGGCACAGGAAGATTTCCGGTCTTTTTTACCATCGCCTGGGCCTCGTTGATAGCCATGTAAGAAGCGTTCGATTTTGGGGAAGTGGCCAGGTAAATACAGCACTGGCTTAAAATGATCCTGGATTCGGGGTGGCCAATGGTAGAAACAGCCTGAAAAGTGTTATTTGCGAGGATCAAAGCCGTGGGGTTCGCATTGCCAATATCTTCGGAAGCCAAAATGAGTAAACGGCGGGCAATGAACTTCACATCCTCACCACCTTCTATCATTCGGGCCAGCCAGTACACAGCTGCATTGGGGTCACTACCTCTAATCGATTTGATAAAAGCCGAAATTATATCGTAGTGCTGCTCGCCGGTCTTGTCATAAAGCACCGTGTTTTGCTGAACTTTGTTCATCACCATATCGTTGGTGATCACTACTTTGTCTTCTTCTTCAGAAGTAACCACGAGTTCAAAAATGTTGAGCAACTTTCGGGCATCACCGCCGCTAAGTCTTAGTAGCGCCTCTGTTTCCTGTAATTCAATCTCTTTTTTGGAGATGATTTCGTCTTCAGATATCGCTCTTTTCAGCAGAGCAATAAGATCGTCTTTTGAGAAAGAGTTGAGTACGTATACCTGGCTTCGTGAGAGTAAAGCGGGAATAACTTCAAAACTTGGGTTCTCGGTAGTTGCTCCAATGAGCGTGATCCAGCCTTTTTCTACAGCGCCTAGAAGCGAATCCTGCTGCGATTTACTAAACCTGTGAATCTCATCTATAAAAAGAATAGGGTTTTTTGTGGTGAAGAGGCCGTCGCTTTTTTTTGCTTTTTCTATAACTTCCCTTACATCTTTAACGCCGCTGCTAATGGCACTCAGGGTAAAGAACGGCCGGCCAGACTCGGTAGCTATAATATTTGCCAGGGTGGTTTTACCCACTCCCGGAGGCCCCCAAAAAATAATGCTGGGTATGATGTCCCTCTTAATTTGTTTGCGAAGAGCGGCATCAGGCCCCACCAGGTGTTGCTGCGATAAGTAATCATCTAATGTTAGGGGACGTAATCTTTCGGCTAAAGGTTTATTCATGAGGTAAAAATAGTAAATTGAGTACTCTTGCAGAAAATGCAGGCGGTATAAGTTTTCTTAGTGACGAACTGGCAGCATGAGGTTCTTTTCAAAAAAATGTGTGCTAAAAATGTCATTTTTGGAAGGTATTTGTGCAGCAGTTTTAATTGGTTAACTTTTTGCAAAGCCAAAGGTATGAGAGTACAAAAATCAGCAAATCCTGAACCATTTGTTTTTACTACAGGGGTGGTGGGCTATCCCCTGATCTTTGTACTGGCTATTTGGATAGTATTTTGGATGGAAATACGCTTTGGGTGGGACTTCACGAGCTTTGGAATCTACCCGCGAACTCTTGAGGGGCTTAGAGGTATAGTTTTTTCACCTTTTATACACAGTGGGATAAAACATTTGTTTCACAATACGGTTCCGCTGTTCGTTCTTACGCTTTCCCTCTTTTACTTTTACCGGAAATTAAGTTGGAAAATCCTCTTTTTCGGGCTCCTGCTGTCGGGATTCCTTACCTGGCTTATTGGGAGGCCCGCTTTTCATATAGGGGCTTCAGGAATGATCTATGTGCTGGCGGGATTTTTATTCTTCAAAGGTATTTTTTCGAGATACTTCAGACTGGTAGCTCTTTCCCTGATCGTGGTTTTTCTTTACGGCGGACTATTATGGTACATCACACCCATTGATCCTAAAATTTCGTGGGAAGGCCACCTGGCGGGGCTTCTTTCAGGATTGATCTTTGCACTCATTTACAGGCAGAATGTTGTCCGTGCCCCAAAATATGAATGGGAAAAAGAAACTTATAGGGAAGAAGAAGACCCTTTTATGCGGCATTTTGACGAAAACGGGAACTTCATTGAAAACCCCGATGGAGAGGACGAGCCGCTTTATGTTTACCATTATAAACGAGAGGAAAAGGACCGGCCAAAAGGAGAATAGTACTTTGCTAATCCAGTCTCTGTCGCATCACTTCATAGAGAAAAGCACCACAGGCTACAGAAACATTTAAGCTGCCAATGCTACCATGCATAGGGAGTTTGGCTTTGTCGTCAACCAGCTTGAGCACAGATTCAGAAATTCCCTTTCCTTCATTTCCCATTACCATTGCCGTGGGTTCTTTAAAATCTACTGAATACAGCAGCTTGTCGGTCTTTTCTGTGGCTGCTACCACTTTAATGCCCGAGCCCTGCATGTAGAAAATGGCATCTTTGATATGATCTACCTTGATAAGCGGAATTTTAAAGATCGCCCCGGCAGAAGTCTTCACCGTATCGGCAGTTACGGGAGCGCCCCCTTTTTTCTGAATGATAATTGCGTTTACACCACAACATTCGGCAGTTCTAATGATCGCACCAAAATTCCGAACATCATCTACCTGATCAAGTAAAAGAAAGAGCGGGGCGGTTTCCTGTTGAAGCGCCTTTTCAACTTCAGAAGCAAGATCGGCAAATTGAACGGGCGAGATCTTTGCCACAACACCCTGGTGATTTCCTTTTACCAGTCGGTTCAACTTTTCTACAGGGACGTAAGAAATGTTGTATTCGCCAGATTTAGTTTTTTGCTGTAATTCCTGAAATAACTGGCCGCTAAGACCTTTTTGAACAAAGATCTTGTCTATGGTCTCATTATTCTGAATGGCTTCAATTACGGCACGTATTCCAAAAATGGTGGTTGTATCTTTCATGGTGCAAAGATAGAGATAAATGAATGGCTGCCGAAAACTCTTGAAAATTACTTTATTCTTCAGCCTGCACTGTAAAAGTTCTTTTTACAGACACAGGTTTTCCTGAATTTGTGAACCCTTCAAGATGAATTTCAAAAGTTCCGGGAACATCAGAAGTGAAGAAATCCATATTTTCTTCGGAAGAATCTATTTCTACTGAAGGCACCCACAGAAGTTGTGTTCTTAGATCTGGAATCCTTGACAGTGGATTATCTGAAGAAGTGGCATAAGACTGTTTAAAATAGTTCTTGCCGGCTTCAGGAAGTTTCATTGCTACTCTTTTAATGTAATCCTGGTTTAAAGTTTCAGAAAAATTTCCCTCGATCGTTTCAACATCAACAATTCCGGCGAAAATATGAGAGCCTAAAAAGAAGTTATCCCTCAAAATCTTTATGCTCTTCACGTATTTTGCCGGGTAGTTGATCAAGAGGTCGTGATCTTGTACCATAGCGCCGTCTACGATAAGCAGCGCCGGAAGATAAAAATTCGTTGCGCCGTCTGTCTGGTTTATCACGAATTGAGAGCCGTCTTTGCTCCTGGCCAGGTGGGCAAACATGACAATTTCAACCATTGTTTCTTTTATAGTGGGAAACCGGGTGTAGTCATCCAGATTGTAGACGGTAGGCTCTTGAGTGTAAAAAGGTTCTTTTTCAGTTATAACTTTTAAAGTGTCGGGTTTAACGCTGTAATATGCATTTTCAATCTGAACCTGTACGCTGCGGTCAAGAATATAATCTTTCATGGCAGGGGTAATCTTAAAATCGGCGAACTTCAAATCAGGATTGGAGATTTGAGGTAAAGGATCAAGTTTGATCTCATAATTTTCGGTTTCATCTCCTAAAATTTGCATTAAAGCTTCGGGGGTGTCGTAGGCTTCATCTAAATTGAGATAGAATTTCCCCTGCTTGTTTGTAGTTGCGATCTTGAGCATGTAATCTTCACCCGGAAGGGAGAAAGCCAGTTTCTTTCCTGATAAATTGCGGGCAGCTTCCGGTGTATTTGCCACAATTCGGCCGGAGATGAGATTGCCTCTTGCTTCAGGAAGAAAGACTGAGTCTATATTTTGACGTGCAGCAGGAAAAGAAAGGTCAAAATCTTCAGAAGTAAATTTCTTCGGAATAGAAATACTATCTGTTTTTCTAACAGAAAGCGAATAATCTCCCGGAACCCCTTTTAAATCTACGGTCACTTTTTCTCTCCTGCCAAAAATGTCATTTTCCAGAATGATTTTTACAGGGCTATTTTCACTCTTAACTGAATTTTTTCCTGAGTCAGGATTTGGAGATATGGACGGGATTTCTTCAGAAGTTGATAAAATGGCCGATGAATCGCCGCGATATGGATTAACTATGGCCACATCACCTGCGAAATAAGTGTCGTGATTCCTCATCCAGTTGGAATAGCTCAATAATTTGTAATTTCCAGATGGGACAGTGGTCGGGATAAAGAAATCTCCCTGCGCCTGTCCGTTTTTCAGCAGGAGTTTGTGCTTGAAAATGCTATTTCCATCTTCACTTATTAATTCTACATAAGCGACTTTGCTCACTCCGCTGAATTCTTCCGTATCCTTTTCAAGATTGTAGAGCTTATAATACAGGTATTCCCCCGGAAAAAGCAAGGAGGAATTGTAGTGGACAAAAATCTTTTCCTGCGGAACTTTTTCGAGCAGTGCTGCACCGGCTGAACTATCTACTGCCTGCGCAAAAAAATGTAGCGGAAGAAAGAAACATGTAAGTGTGAAAAAAAGGTATTTCATATTTATTTTATTCAGTCCAAAAATCGGGTGCCTGGTTGGTGCCATAAACGGTGCAGTCTACACATTCGGTGGCAATAACTCTCATGGGGCCTTCGCCTAATTCCCCCGGGACAGGTGCCCCGGCCATGCTGTAATATCGAACTGTTCCGCCTTTAATCATACCAATTGGGGTGTCATAGTTCTCTCCCGGCCTAAATATTAAACAAGATTCGGGAAATTGTGGTCGGCGTTCATCAAATGCAAAGAAATCATGATAGTCAAAAAATACCCTTTTTGAAGAGGTAGAGGAGAGGGTAAAGAAGCCTATGACTTTCTCGCTTTCATTGCTGGAAGACCGAATATTACCACTTACAAAACCCGGTTGCGTTGGGCTCAAAACACTCCCTGAGCCGGAGATTTTCTTAAGGGTAGAATAATAAGAAAAGGCTTCAGGTGTTAAAGAATACTGTTTTACCAAAATGCTGTAACGCTGGGCCAGTACGGGGTTTTCTTGGTCTATGAATCGCACTACGAAAGATTTGAGATCATTCTCGCTAAGGGAACTTGTGTTAGAGATAATTATTTCTTTAGACGGCACCGTGTTGTAACATACCGTTTCCTGGCGGGTATTTGGAACCACACTCCAATCGTTTCCTTCAAACTTTATGGTATTGCGCACCGTATATGGAGAGACAATTTTATAGGTTTCTTCATACTCGTATAACGCATACCTTGAGGCCGAAGAAGTATATTCACTGTCTACCATTAGTGCAACTCCATCTTCTCCCTGGTAGAAACTGCGTTCGGCATAAAGATTATCGATTTTAGCTCCCGGGATCAAAGTGGCAGGATCTGAAATATAAGAGCTTCCGTCCCGGGTATCGATTTGAAGTTGGTAAGTGCGTTGTGGCCCGGCAGCAAATTTGGTGCTGGAAAGATAAGTTCCCGGTGTATCTAATTCGTAGAACTGAAATTGGGCACCGGTGTCATCGGTTATGGTAACAACTGCATTTGTTTCTGCAGCTGGTATTTGCTTTTCGAGTTCGTAGGTGCGTGTGAGCCTGACTTTCTGGGTTTTGAGTTCATCGGTAATCAAAGCTTCTACAACCAGAAGGTTCTCATAAGTTTCCGTTTCAAATTCGTATGGTTCCACACAGCTGTTAGTGATCATTGAAAAAATGAACAAAAGAAACAGGCGAATGACAGATTTAGTGTTGATACATTTCATATTCTCTCCGCTTTAAAATCTGAAATTATAGGTGATGGTAGGTACCGGAATTGAAAAAATGGAGCTTTTATAAGCTTTTACTTCTCCTTCTTCAGTCACAAAAAATACTGAATACGGATTGTTTCTTCCCAATACGTTGTAAACTGAAATATTCCAGAAACTGTGTGCAAATTTCTTGATCTTGTGATTTCCTTCTACGTTAAAACTGAGGTCAAGGCGGTAGTAATCTGGAATCCTGAATTTGTTTCGGTCGCTGTAAAGCACATATTCAATTCCATTTTGATAGTATTTCCCGGTGGGGAAGGTGACGGGGCGCCCGGTTTGATATACAAAATTAGCTGAAAAACTGAACCGATGGGTTAGTTTATAATTGGCTACTATGCTTAGGTCATGAGGTTTATCGTAATTGGCGGGAAAAAATTCGCCGTTATTCACCTGCTGTTCATTAAAAGCTCCGTCGAGTTTTAGTTCAGATTTAGAGTAGGTGTAGCCCAGCCATCCGTTCAATCGGCCTTCGGTTTTTTTCAGAAGAAATTCGGCTCCAAAAGAGCGGCCTTCTCCCTGTAAAACTTCAGTTTCTATATTTTCATTCAGAAAAAGCTGCGCCCCTACTTTGTAATCAAGGATATTCCTTGATTCTTTATAGTAGCCTTCTACACTCACTTCATACATATTGTTATTGAAGTTCTTGTAAAGCCCTAAAGAATACTGGTGGGCACGTTGAGGCTTTATGTTTTTATCGGTGAGTTTGTAAGTATCGGTAGGGGAGACCGTGGTGTTGTTAGAAAGGGTGTGAATATACTGGTAAGCATTGTTGTAACTAAGCTTTAAGGAAAGATCGGGAAGCAGGAAATAACGTGCCGAGAGGCGTACTTCGGGTCCGCCGTAGGTTTCCATAACTTCATTTTTTCCGTAGTGAACGGTATCAATTACAGTAGCTTCAGATTTTGGAAGGCCTTCTTCATAAATTTTCTGGTTCTTTTCACCAAGTGCAGCATAATGAGAATAGCGAAGGCCGCCGCTAAGAAGCAGTTTGTCATTAACTGTAAAATTATCGGCAAGATAGATAGCAGACTCCAGGCCTTTTTCTTTAGCAATCTCAAGGGGTTGAATAATAGATTCGCTTCCCAGAGGCTGTATTTTACCAGGGTGCACATTATAGAGCTTGGTTGAAATTCCATAATCAAATTTATGTGCAGCACTATGAAGGTACCTCATGTTCAATTTTACTTCAGTTTCATTGATCTTATAACCTGAAGTAAAGTTATTGTTGAATTCGCTTTCGTAATCTATATCAAAGTTATAATGGCTGTTGGTGAGGATAAGGCTACCGTCATTTTTTTCATTAAACTTATGATTGAGTTTCATGGAGAACAGCAGGTTCTGATAGTTAAAGAGAGAATCAGAAGTAATGCTGTAGTTGTCACGGCTAAGGTAGCCGGTGGTCTTTAAGCTGGTCCTGTCATTAAATTTGTGGTTATACTTTGCAATGACATCGTAAAAGGAAGCTTTGCTGTCTTTTAGGGATTCTTCGTCCAGGTTTTTTAAAATCCAGTCGGAATAGGTACTTCTTCCGCCTATGAGTAACCCCGATTTCTCTTTAATCACAGGAATTTCAAGAGCAACATTGCTGGTTACTGGCCCCACCGAAACTTCTCCTGCAAATTTCTGGGTATTTGCATCTTTGGAGGTGATATCAAAAACTGAAGAAAGCCTTCCACCAAACCGCGCCGGGATATTTCCTTTGTAAATGGTCATGTCTCCAGTGGTAAAAGGATTTACGGCAGAGAAAATTCCGAAGAAATGAGCAGGATTGTAAAGCACTGCATCATCGATCAAAATGAGGTTTTGGTCGGTTTTCCCGCCCCTTACGTTAAACCCTGCAGATCCCTCACCCGTAGTGGAAATTCCCGGAAGAGTGACTGCTACTTTCATAACATCCCTTTCTCCCAGGACCAGGGGTATATTTTTGATTTCACTTATGTCAATATCTTCTGTGCCCCCAATGGCATCTTCTACGTTCTCGGCCTGGTTAGAATCTACCAATACTTCTCCCAATAGCTCATAATCTTCCTTAAGGCTTAAGTTGTACGTGCCGTCGCTAAAGATGACCAGCCGGGTCACCACGTCTTCATTTCCCAAAGATCTTGTCTCTAAAAGGTGTTCTCCTGCTGGCAATTTCAGGTTATAATTTCCATTGATATCGGTAACTGTACCTATAGTTGTTCCCTGAACAATGATAGAAAGGTTGGAGATAGGTTCTCCAGTTTCCTGGTTTGTTGCCTGCCCGCTTAAGTTGAAAGTTCCGGTGCCTGAAGTCTGAGTTTCTTTACCTATAAATATTGTCTTGCTTGTTGCTTTGGGGCTGTTGCTTTGAGTATAGAAAACAGGATTATATTCTTTAATCTCTTTTGGTCTTTCAGTAGCTATTTGTGTCGTGTCTGGGAAGAACCCCTGAGGTAACTGATTATATATAATATTGCTTTTTGTGATGACCACTCTGTTATTGTCTAGAAAGTAGTAATTGAGAAGAGTTTGTTCAAATGCCTTTTTTAAGACTTCAGATACGGGGGTTTGGTTGTAGTTGGCTGTTACCTTCGTGCCTTTTACCCATTCTTCTACATAAAAAAAGTGGAAGCCTGTTTGCTGTTCTATTTCGCCAAGAACCTGTTCTAAGGTAGCTTGTTCTAAAGAAAGGGAAACTTTAGGAGATTCTTCCTGAGCCGTGAGGTGCTGCAGAGAAAAAAGTATTAGCAGGGTAACAAAATTCTTCAAATTAGTTAAGGTTTAATTCTGAAGTTGATGGAATGAGGCTTTGAAACAGGAGAGTCAAAAATTTGTCGGGCTTTTCCCTTTTTAGAGAGGAATTAGATCTGTAAAAATTTTTAATTTGCTCTTCCTTGTTAGGGAACAGTTTACGAACGGATCTTTGGGAGTAAATTTCTTCGGGATTCCCATTGATCGAAACAAAATATTTGGGGGTATCTTCTTTGAACTCGAAGTAGGTGAAATTTTGATCTAAATGTTTTTTAATCTTCTTGCGATGCTTCTTTAGCAAGAGAATATCATTGCCTTCCAGTAGAATTTCATAGAACTGAGGTTTTTCATCTGAAGTTCCTTTCAGGGCAATAAAGCTATGCCCATCAATGTTAAAAGCCTGTACATTTTCTTTGTGCAATTGGATGAGTGTAGCACCTCCGGCTGTAGGAATCCGTGTCAGCAGAAGGTCATCATAGATGTTGTATTGTAAATCAAGGTTGGAGTAGGGTTGGCCGTCATATATCACATTACCATTTAAGTATTCCATGGTTTGAAAATACTTGTGATCATCACTACGTATTATATGCTGCTCCACGTATTCTATACCATTTGCGAGATCTGTATTTTGAATGTGGATTACAGAATCGAAGAGTTCATAAACAGGCTCTACTACTGTTTGAGAAAAGCTTGTCGCAGGATAGAGGAGAAGCAGAGATAGAAACTGTCTAAAGTTTTTTTTCATTTAAAGAAAAGACTGGTGAAGTATAAGAGGGGAAATTAGCATTTTTATAACATAATGAGAAGTGTTTTTCATTTTTTTCTACATTTTTTTGTTTTGTAATGCTCTTTATGGAAACTTTTTGCTGAAACTCCAGATTTATAAGATGGGCGATTTAAATGGAATTTTATAGGAGTTACTTATATATTGGATCTTTTCAACTTTCATTAAATCAGGTAAGAAGTTAATCGTCCACCAAATGAGGCAAGATTTAAAAGCCTTTTTATATTAAAAAAGGCTGCCCATTTGGACAGCCTTTTCCTTTTCAAGAAATTTTATTGTTACTCTACAATAGTACCTTCCTTGTATTCAATTTCAAAGCTTACAGCAGTTCCGTTAACAACTGTTACGTCACCAACTTTGATTATACCGTACACAACTACTTCTTCACCTTCAACGGTGCGAGTGGTTTTATAAACAAATACATCTCCCGCTTCAACATTAGGTACGGAAGTCACAGGAGTACCGTCTTCAAAAGCTTCACGGGCATCCATAAGGTCTACGGTTGAGAAGAAGTCTTCTTCTGTCACTTCTACAAAGCTGATTAGAGCATCATTCACTACTTCAAATCCTTCAACTTCTGTAAATGTAATTTCTCCTTCACTACTTCCTTCAGCATAATTCTCTCCAGTAGTAAAGCTAAACTGGCTTGCAGTAGCATCGTTAGAAATGGTTGCAGACTCACTGCTATTAAACATTTGAGGCACTACGACTACGCTAGTTACTACCTGATCCTGGAAGCTTCCGCTTGTAGCAGTAAACCTGTAGTAAAGGGTGTCTCCCGGAGCAAGGTCATAAGCTTCATAATCTAACTTGGCTAGATCAATTTCTCCTTCTTCAGGACTTAAAGTGATGTCATCTGCTTCAACATATGTCCCTGCTTCATTTTTCTTCCACTCAAGCATGAAATCATCTATAGGTGCATTAAATGTTGAAACAGAATAACCTAAAACAGTTTCATCTTCGTCTGAAGTAGGATCTAAGTAAGTGATCTCATCAACTTCACTAAGTTCAATTGCGTGATCAACGTTAATAGAAGCAGGATCATTTAGTACCTCTCCACTGGATAGCATAGAAACGATTCTAAGGTCATAGGTTCCAGTAACTTCATCATTGTCGTCGCCGAATTTGAAATCTCCCAGCTCAGAAGTGCTAAAAGTAGCAGTTCCGTCTCCGATACTAGCTGTGGTTAACACATTGCCATCTCCATCCTCAATTGTGATACTTTCGAATTCAACGTTATTGGTGAAAAGTTCAATGGTTACATCTTCATTTTGGTCAAGAACGCTTATGTTGCGATCTACCAGAACCGCATTGGCCCCAACTTCTCGTGTATCGATCAGAGCTTCATCGTCATCACAAGACCATAAACCTACTGCAAGGAAACAGAGACTTAAATATTTTAATTGTTGTTTCATTATCTTAAGATTTTGTTTTTTAGTTTTCTTTTAGTTCTGGTCCCAGAATACAGGAGTTTGTTGTTCATCTCCACCTATAGCACTGGAAGCTGCTTCCCAATTTGCACCGTTTAAAGTAGCTTCACTTACAGGATAAGTAAATCTTAAAGGTACAGGAAGGCCAGATTGTGCTGCGTTAGGCAATTTCGGGAAATCGAGTTTTCTCCAGGAAGACCAGGCTTCAAAACCACGGTTATAAAGAGCAATCCATTTTTGAACACCAATTTTTTCTATCCAGTTAGCCTGGCTATAGGCAACTTCTGGTTGTGCAATGTAAGCATTGGCTTCAGCTTCAGTTCCGTCCCAATAAAGAATGGAAGAAGTAATAGCTTCGTTGTAATGATCTTCAGCGTCGGCTGTAATATAACCTCTGGCAGCAGCTTCAGCAATAAGGAATTCAACTTCAGTATAGTCTAAGATAACACCCTCTAGAGTTGGGTCTTCAAACCTTTCACTATAGATAGTACTATTTCCCTGAGTGTTTCCATTGGCACCGTATGTACCTCCATCATAGACCCCTTCTCCAAGGTTTTGAGCGAAATAATCGTTTCTTCTTGGGTCATCAAGTTCATTCATTCTATCTACAAGAGTATTTGCAGCAACGAAATCGGCACGACCTGACTGTACAAGATCTTCCCAGATAGGGTTGGTGTTTGGAGCTGATGCTTCATAATCCATTGATGCATTGTCTGCATGCGACTCAAATACTCCTGCCTGAATGGCTTCAGTTGCCATCTTAGCAGCTTTGGTATCATCTACATTAGCGTATCTTAAAGCTAGACGTAGTTTCAAAGAGTTAGCAAATTTAGCCCATTGTCCGGCATCTCCATTATAAAGGTAATCAGCATCACCAAATCCACCGGCTCCATCGGTAAGCTGGGTAATAGCAGCATCTAATCGAGTCACGATATCTGTATAGATAGCTGCATCGTCATCATATACAGGAGTGCTGTTTTCAAGATCCAGAGCTTCTGTGTAAGGAATGTCACCAAAAGTGTCAACCAAAACATGCCATGTGAAGACCTGTAGTACTTCAATCATAGCTAATTGATTTTGAATTTGAGCTTCAGAAAGAGAAGAATCAGGGTTTTCAGTCAAAATCATTTTAGCCTCTTCAAGGTCTTTTAAAACATTGCGATACAAGATGATCCATTGAGAACCGTTAATATCTCTTTCGACCAGGTTATAGTTCGCTTCATCGGTATAGGTAGTCTCGGTCCAGTATTGAGCCACCAGTTTAAATATGCCCCTGTTAACATTTGTGCTGACCATTTGGTCAATCAAATTTTTGGTAGCATTAGAGAACAATACATCGGCCGGTACTTCTGTAGGGGCTTTTGTATCGACATTCACTTCTGATAAGTCATCAGAACATGCTACAACCCCTGTAGCCAGTAATATGATTAAAAATAGTTTCTTCATGATATTTTTTTTAGAATTGTAGTCTTACGTTAAAACCGTACTCTCTGGCAGTTGGAATTGCTCCAGACTGGTATCCCTGAATATTTCCAGAACTTAATCCTGCTTCAGGATCTGAGTAAGGAATGTTCTTGTCGATAATCCAAAGGTTTCTTCCTACTGCAGAAAATGTAACATCTGTCATAGAAATTTTATCGGCAATAGAGTTTGGCAAAGAATAAGATAGCGTAGCTTCTCTTAGTTTTACGTAGCTGGCGTCATAGACGTGGAAAGCATTTGGTGCATAACCGTAACCTATGGCGTTTGCATAGCTGCTCATATCAGTTCTTGTGGTATTTGGAGTGCCGTCGGGATTTACTCCTTCAAGAACAATACCACCACCCTGTGAGATTGGGTTTCTCATTGGGTTACCCAAATCATTAGTTCCTACAGTATTTGCAGGTACTCCGGTTGCATAACCGTACCATGTATCAAGAGAGAAAACACTTCCACCTTCCTGGATATCGATTAGGAAGCTGAATGCAATATCTTTATATGAGAAGGTATTGCTGATACCGGCTTTCCAGTCTGGATTGATATCTCCAATAGGTTGTGGAGTTCCATCTACTACAAAACGACCATTGTTAGGATTAATAACAGGACCGCTTCCGTCTTCCAGGTAAGTGTAGTTAGTTCCCCAGATTGTACCATAAGGCTCTCCTACTGTAGCATTGATCGAAATACCTCCCTGAAGAGATGCCAATTCAAGGTTTTGGTTACCTCCGTACAAGGATAGCACTTCACTTTCGTTAGTAAACCAGTTACCATTAATTCTCCATTCAAAATCGTCGGTTCTAATTGGGCTTACGTGTAAGCTTGCTTCAAAACCTTTGTTTTCAATTTCTCCGGCATTTACCCATCTCGAAGTATAACCTGTTGCAGCTGTAATAGTAACAGGCATTAGTTGATCCTGAGAATTTGACTGGTAAGCAGCCACATCAAAACCTACACGTCTATTAAAGAACTCCATTTCTAAACCAACTTCCCAACTTGTAGTGGTTTCGTTTTTAAGATCTGGGTTATTAGCAGTGCTACTTACTGAATAAAGCGGAGTCCTGAAGTTTGTAGGGTTGTCATAAACATTCTGAACTGATAATGGTGGTGCATAGTTACCTACCTCAGCGTAGTTGGCACGAAGTTTACCAAATGATAACCAGTCGTTGTTAAGGAATTCTGAGAATACAACACTTGTAGAAACAGAAGGATAGAAGTATGAGTTGTCATCTTCAGGTAAAGAAGAAGATTCGTCAACCCTTGCAGTTGCATCAAGGAAAAGTAAGTTTCTATAACCAAATGATGCGCTGGCGAAGTAACCATTGGTATGTAATTCTTCAAAAGATTCAGTTGGTGGCTCTAAAAGGTTCTGTGAATTTGACAAAGCGAACAGATCAGGAATTACCAACCCACCAGTAGTGCTTGCTCTCAATTGACGGAAAGTTTGTCTTCTTGCCGTAGCACCTAATAAACCTGAAAGGTTAAGGTCTTCTGAAAGGTCATAGTCAAAGTTTAAGAGTAAATCATAGTTTAGCTCAGTGTAGCTGGCGTCATATCTACGGTAGTGTGAAACTCCATTACTTCCAACGTTTCTTCTTTCTTCCCTCAGGTCATTGTAGGTATCTATAGATACTCTTCCTGTAGCAGTAAACCAGTCAGTGAATTCATAATTTATGTTGAAATTACCATATAGTCTGTCTCTAACATCTGTTTGGTAATTTTCATATAACTGCCAGTATGGGTTATCTGTATAGATAGGGCTTAAGTTACCGCCTTCTGCATCTGCATAGTTCCAGGTGATGTTTCTTCCTGTAGAGAAGTAAGCATCTTTTTGAGCTACAAAATCTACGTTGTTTTGGTTCCACTGACGCATAGACTGGAATATGTTTGTTCCACTATACCCTGTTCCGTAACGTCCTTTACCATCAGTGTTGGTGTAAGTTGCAGTTACTCCTGCAGTAAGTTTTTCGGTGAAATCGTGAGTAGCTTTTACATCTACTGTGTTTCTCTTAATATTACTGTTTGGAAGGATACCCTCCTGGTCATAAAGCGTGTAGCCTAATCTATAAGTACTACGATCTGTACCTCCATCTAATGAGATGCTGTGGTTGTAAGAAACACCTGTTCTGAAAATTGACTCAGGTCCGTTTTCGGCAGCTGTCCATGGAGTAGCCTGTAGGTAATTTGGAGATTCAGGATAAAGTGCATCCCATTGAAAAACCATTAGACTTGGATCGAATCTACCACCAAAGGAGGCATCTTCTGTGAAAGGAACTACAAGGTCATCTGTTCCGTCTCCATCAACATCCCAGCTGTCAAAATAGCCTGTTTCATAGTATCGCCCATATCCGGCACCGTATTCTTTTTGGTACTCAACGAAAGTATCATCATCCATTTCAGAAAATGTTACTCCGCTGGAAATGGTAACTCCAATATCATCGTTCTTTTGTCCTGATTTTGTAGTAATAATGATCACCCCGTTTGCAGCACGAGACCCGTATAATGCAGATGCTGCAGCACCTTTAAGTACGTTTACAGATTCAACGTCATCTGGATTAATATCCATGGCTGCGTTACCGTAATCGTATCCTCCTCTACCACGGGATTGGTCAGAAGTATTGGAGTTCTCGTTACTAATTGGCACACCGTCAACTACAAATAGAGGCTGGTTGTTACCAGTTAATGAAGTGTAACCACGAATAATCACGTTTGAAGAACCACCAAGGGTACTACTCTTCTTAATGTCCAAACCGGATACTTTACCCGATAAAGAGTTAATAAAGTTACCTTCTTTAGCCGTGTTTACTTCGGCTCCGCTAACTTCTTCGGTAGCATAACCAAGAGATCTTTTTTCACGCGAAATCCCGAGGGCAGTTACTACAACTTCTTCAAGTTGAGCAGCATCGGGCTTTAAGATCACATCGATTGTGTCTACATTGGTAACAGGGTATTCGACTGTTTGCATTCCCAGGTAAGAAAAAACCAGGACTTCTCCCTGACTTACTTCAAGAGAGTAATTACCGTCGAAATCTGTCTGCACCCCTTTGGTAGTACCTTTCACAAGTACGTTCACCCCAGGGAGAGGCATCCCATTACCATCGGTCACAGTACCCGTGACTGTGAGGTCTTGTTGTGCAAAAGTTATTTGCACTACTAACGCCAATAATAGCGTTAGCATTCCACTTAATTTTGTTTTCATTTTAATGATTTGTTTGAATTAGCCAGTGCCAAATTTGAAGATAAATTGTCATCCTGACAACTTTTTTTCTTTAAAACTTTAGTTTGATCTTAAGAACACCTCAGTATTTAAGCTTTCATTAACGTTTTCAAGCTCTTTTGTGCATTTAATGTAGTGTGTTCATTTTCAGGGCGGTGTGTGCTATATATAAAAGCATGATCAATATCATTTGAAGGGTCAAACAAATTCATTAAAAAAATTTTTATCCTGAGAGATATCTGGGATAATAAATTTTTTCAGATAAAAGCTGAAAGTGTTCCCAGGGTGTCAAAAATGGCAAAAAACAAGTGTGGTTTTTTCTTTTTGATAATGCCTCTGAAAATTAATTGCTTAAGATTTGAATTATTGGGTTTTATTTCTACCTTTGCAGACCTTTTTAGAAAAGGGTAATATCAAATAAATAATTAGTGTAAAAGAAATTATGCCAACAATTTCACAATTAGTACGAAAAGGAAGAGCCACAATTACCAAGAAGAGTAAATCGGCTGCTTTGGACTCGTGCCCTCAAAGACGGGGAGTATGTACTCGTGTTTACACCACTACACCTAAAAAACCAAACTCTGCAATGCGTAAAGTAGCAAGGGTTAGGTTGACTAATGGTAAAGAGGTGAACGCTTACATCCCTGGTGAAGGTCACAACCTCCAGGAGCACTCGATAGTATTGGTTAGAGGCGGAAGAGTTAAAGATTTGCCTGGAGTTAGGTATCATATTGTACGTGGTGCTCTGGATACTGCCGGTGTTGCAGGAAGAACCCAGAGGCGTTCAAAGTATGGTGCTAAAAAGCCTAAGAAATAATTTTATTTCCAGGGCAAGTAACAATTAACTTATTACAAAGAAGAAATGAGAAAAAGACAGGCGAAAAAAAGGCCACTTTTACCAGATCCAAAGTTTAATGATCAGTTAGTAACGCGTTTTGTTAACATGATGATGTGGGATGGTAAAAAATCTGTTGCCTTTAAAGTTTTCTATGATGCTATTGCTATCGTAGAAGAGAAAAAACAGGATGAAGAAAAAACTGCACTTGAGCTATGGAAAGATGCTCTCTCTAATGTTATGCCTCACGTTGAAGTGCGTAGCCGTAGAGTTGGTGGTGCAACCTTTCAAATTCCAATGCAAATTAGACCAGATCGTAAGGTTTCAACTGCTATGAAGTGGTTGATCTCTTATTCGAGGAAGCGTAACGAGAAATCTATGGCTCAAAGACTTGCGTCTGAGATTCTTGCTGCAGCTAAAGAAGAAGGTGCGGCTGTTAAGAAAAGAGTGGATACTCACAAGATGGCTGAAGCTAACAAAGCATTCTCTCACTTTAGATTCTAAAAAATGGCACAAAGAGATTTAAAATATACAAGAAATATTGGTATTGCTGCGCACATTGATGCCGGTAAGACCACAACTACAGAGCGTATTCTTTTCTACACCGGAATAAGTCATAAAATTGGTGAGGTGCATGATGGTGCGGCTACTATGGACTGGATGGAGCAGGAGCAGGAGCGTGGTATTACTATTACTTCTGCGGCTACGCATTGTAAGTGGATGTACCGCGACCAGGAATACACTGTTAATATTATTGATACTCCGGGGCACGTTGACTTTACCGTAGAGGTAGAGCGTTCACTTCGTGTTCTTGATGGTATGGTTGCTCTTTTCAGTGCGGTTGATGGTGTTGAGCCTCAATCTGAAACTGTTTGGAGGCAAGCCGATAAATACCGTGTACCAAGACTTGGTTTTGTGAATAAGATGGATCGTCAGGGTGCAGACTTTTTCAATGTATGTAATCAGGTTAGAGAGATGCTAGGTGGAAACCCGGTGCCTCTTCAAGTGCCAATTGGGGATGAGGTAGACTTTAAAGGAGTTGTTGACCTTATTGCTAAAAAGGCTATCATCTGGAATGAAGAAGACTACGGAATGACTTATGAGACCATTGATATTCCTGCGGAATTAATGGATGATGTGAATAAGTATAGAGCTCAGCTTGTAGAGGCAGTTGCAGAGTACGATGAGGCTCTTATGGAGAAATTCTTCGAAGATGAGGATTCAATTACTGAAGATGAGATCATTGCTGCTCTAAGGGCTGCAACCATAGATATGTCTATCATCCCAATGATGTGTGGTTCTTCCTTTAAGAATAAAGGAGTTCAGGCTATGTTGGATGCTGTGATGCGTTACCTCCCATCTCCAGTAGATGTGGAAGCTATTGTTGGGGTTAATCCTGATACAGAGAAAGAAGAGAGCCGTAAGCCTCATGTTGATTCTCCTTTTTCAGCTTTAGCTTTTAAAATTGCTACAGATCCCTTTGTTGGTCGTTTAGCTTTCTTTAGAGTTTATTCGGGAGCATTAGATGCTGGTTCATATGTTCAGAATAACCGTTCCGGAAAAAAAGAACGTATTTCACGTATCTATCAGATGCATGCTAATAAACAACAGCCAATTGACAGAATTGAAGCTGGTGATATTGGTGCGGCTGTTGGATTTAAAGATATTAAAACAGGAGATACTTTGACTGATGAGAAGCACCCTATCGTGCTTGAATCAATGTCTTTCCCTGATCCTGTAATTGGTATTTCTGTTGAGCCTAAAACCAAGGCAGATGTTGATAAAATGGGTATGGCTTTGGCGAAATTAGCTGAAGAAGATCCAACTTTCCAGGTTAAGACTGATGAAGTTTCTGGACAAACCATTATTTCAGGAATGGGTGAACTTCACCTTGAAATTCTTGTAGATCGTTTGAAAAGAGAATTTAAGGTTGAGGTGAATGAAGGTCAACCACGTGTTGAGTATAAAGAAACTGTTACTAAAGATGCAGATCACAGAGAGGTTTACAAAAAACAATCTGGTGGTCGTGGTAAGTTTGGTGATATTGTATTCACATTAGGGCCTGCAGATGAAGACTTTAAAGGTCCGGGGCTTCAGTTTGTTGACGAGATCAAAGGTGGCCGTATTCCAAAAGAATTCATTCCATCAGTTGAAAAAGGATTCAAGGAAGCTATGAAAACCGGTCCTATGGCAGGTTTTACAATGGATACTTTAAAAGTAGTTCTTAAGGATGGATCTTTCCACCCTGTAGATTCAGATCAGCTTTCTTTTGAATTGGCTGCAAAAATGGGATATAAAGTTGCTGCTAAAAAAGCAGGAGCTGTAATCCTTGAGCCAATCATGAAAGTTGAAGTGGTTACCCCAGAAGAGAATATGGGTGATATAGTAGGGGATTTAAACAGACGTCGTGGACAGGTGAATAATATGTCTGACAGGTCTGGTGCAAAAGTTATTAAAGCTGAAGTGCCATTATCTGAAATGTTTGGATATGTTACTACTTTGCGTACCTTATCTTCAGGACGTGCAACTTCTACTATGGAATTTTCTCACTATGCCGAAACTCCTTCTAATATTTCAGAATCGATCATGAAGGCAGAAAAGGGAACCGCTAACGATTAATTTATCAGGAAAATGAGTCAAAAAATCAGAATAAAACTAAAATCTTACGATCACAACCTGGTAGACAAATCTGCCGAGAAGATTGTAAAAACCGTAAAAAGTACGGGAGCTGTGGTAACTGGTCCTATTCCGTTGCCAACTCACAAGAAGATATTTACTGTATTGCGTTCTCCGCACGTTAACAAAAAGTCTAGAGAGCAGTTTCAGTTAAGCTCATATAAGAGGTTACTGGATATTTACAGTTCTTCTTCAAAAACGATCGATGCTCTTATGAAACTTGAATTGCCAAGTGGAGTAGAGGTTGAGATTAAAGTGTGATCGTAGGAGACAAAGCATGCTTTGTCTCAACAATTGTACGCAACATGTCCCGAGCTGTAAGCGAGGGAAAAACGGTGAAAAATACATTCAGGATTGGAAGTGTTTTTCAATCCTGAATATTTTTAAATAAATATAAATTAATAACTAATAATTAATTATGTCTGGGTTAATAGGAAAAAAGATTGGCATGACCAGCATTTTTGACGAGAACGGGAAGAACATTCCTTGTACCGTTATTGAAGCAGGACCATGCGTAATTACCCAAGTCAGAACCAAAGAGGTTGACGGGTATGAAGCTCTTCAACTTGGTTTCGATGACAAAAAGACTGCTAATAAAGCTGCCGAAGGGCACGCTAAAAAAGCCGGAGCCGCAGCAATGCGCAAAGTCGTTGAATTCAAGGGATTTGAAGGAGAGTATAAACTAGGTGATGCAATCACTGTAGAGCATTTTGCTGAAGGCGAATTTGTAGACGTTTCCGGTGTTTCTAAAGGAAAAGGTTTTCAAGGTGTTGTTAAACGTCACGGTTTTGGTGGGGTTGGACAGGCTACTCATGGTCAGCACAACAGATTAAGAGCTCCTGGTTCTATTGGTGCTGCTTCTTATCCTGCGAGAGTTTTCAAAGGTATGAGAATGGCCGGAAGAATGGGTGGCGAAAAAGTAAAAGTAGAAAACCTGAGAGTTCTAAAAGTAATAGCCGATAAGAACCTACTTGTAGTAAGTGGAGCTATACCGGGACATAAGAACTCTTACGTAATCATTCAGAAGTAATGGAAGTAGCAGTTTTAGATATAAAAGGAAAAGAAACAGGAAGAAAGGCAAACCTTTCTGATGCTGTTTTTGCAGTAGAGCCTAACAACCATGCTGTTTATCTTGATGTGAAGCAGTATCTGGCCAATCAACGCCAGGGAACTCACAAAGCTAAGGAACGTGCAGAGATTGCTGGTTCTACGCGTAAGATTAAGAAACAAAAAGGAACAGGTACTGCCCGTGCGGGAAGTATCAAGTCTCCTATTTTTAAAGGTGGAGGTAGAGTTTTTGGTCCAAGACCAAGAAGTTATTCATTTAAGTTGAATAAAACCCTAAAAAGACTGGCTAGAAAATCTGCCCTGTCTATGAAGGCAAATGATAACTCCATTATGGTAGTTGAAGATTTTTCATTTGATACTCCAAAAACTAAAAACTTCATCGATGTGTTGAAGGCTTTAGGACTGGAAGGTAAAAAATCTTTGATAGTGTTGGGTGACTCGAATAAAAACGTATATTTGTCGTCACGCAATTTAAAGACCTCTGAGGTTGTAAGTTCTTCAGAATTAAGTACTTACAAAATTTTAAACGCTAACAACTTAGTGTTTTTAGAGGGGTCTCTAGAAGGAATTGAGTCGAATCTAAGTAAATAAGCATTATGAGTATCTTAATAAAACCTATTATTACAGAGAAGGCTACAGCAGATAGCGAGCTTAACAATAAGTACGCTTTTGTAGTTGATAATAAGGCGAATAAGATTGAAATTAAAGACGCAGTTGAGTCTGCTTATGGTGTTTCAGTTACTAAAGTTCGTACAATTAACGTCCGCCCAGACAGAAAAACCCGTTATACAAAAACGGGTGTTGTTACTGGTAAAACCAGTGCTTATAAAAAAGCACTAGTACAGGTGGCGGAAGGTGAAACTATTGATTTATATAGTAATCTTTAAGATTAAAGAATGTCAGTTAGAAAATTAAAACCAATTACCCCTGGTCAGCGTTTTAGAGTAGTGAACGGATTTGACGCGATCACTACTGATAAGCCGGAGAAAAGTTTATTGGCTCCGAACAAAAGATCTGGTGGTAGAAACAGTCAGGGAAAAATGACCATGCGCTATATAGGTGGTGGTCATAAAAAGCGTTACAGGATTATAGATTTTAAAAGAGACAAGCAGGGTATCCCTGCAACAGTTGCTTCTATTGAGTATGATCCAAACAGAACAGCTTTTATCGCACTATTGAATTATCAGGATGGTGAGAAACGATATATTATTGCTCAGAATGGACTTCAGGTTGGCCAGAACATAGTATCTGGAATGCAGGATGTAGCACCCGAAATTGGTAATGCTATGCCTTTGTCTATCGTTCCTTTGGGTACTATTATTTCTTGTATTGAGCTTAGACCAGGGCAGGGAGCTGTAATGGCTCGTAGTGCAGGAGCTTTTGCTCAGTTAATGGCAAGAGAAGGAAAGTATGCTACTATCAAGTTGCCTTCTGGAGAGATCAGACGGGTGCTTGCCAGTTGTGTTGCGACTATTGGTGCTGTTTCAAATAGTGATCATCAGTTGTTAGTCTCTGGTAAAGCTGGTAGACATAGATGGTTAGGTAGAAGACCAAGAACCAGACCTGTTGTTATGAACCCGGTTGATCACCCAATGGGTGGTGGTGAAGGTCGTGCTTCAGGAGGTCACCCACGTTCTAGAAAGGGATTACCTGCAAAAGGTTACAGAACCCGTTCTAAAACGAAAGCGAGTAATAAGTATATTGTAGAACGTAGAAAGAAATAATAAGATATGGCACGTTCATTAAAAAAAGGACCTTACGTTCACTATAAATTAGAACAGAAAGTTGCGCAGAATACCGAGTCTGGAAAGAAAGCGGTTATTAAGACCTGGTCAAGGGCTTCAATGATCACTCCAGATTTTGTTGGGCAAACTATTGCTGTGCACAACGGACGTCAGTTTGTTCCTGTGTACATCACTGAGAACATGGTAGGTCATAAATTAGGTGAATTTTCACCAACAAGATCTTTTAGAGGTCATGCTGGTGCTAAGAATAAAGGTAAAAGATAATTGAAGCTATGGGAGTTCGTAAAAGAGAAAGAGCAGAGCAAACTAAAGAAGCTAAGAAGCAAATAGCTTCTGCTAAACTAAATAACTGCCCTACTTCGCCAAGAAAAATGCGTCTGGTTGCAGACCTTGTTCGTGGTGAAAAAGTAGAAAGAGCGCTTCAAATTTTGAAATTCAATTCTAAAGACGCGTCTAAGAGTCTTGAAAAGTTGCTTTTGTCTGCACTTGCCAACTGGCAGGCTAAGAATGAAGATGCGAGTATTGAAGATGCAGAATTGTTTGTAAAAGAGATTCGCGTTGACGGAGGAAGTATGTTGAAGAGACTACGTCCTGCACCACAGGGTCGCGCACATAGAATTAGAAAACGTTCCAACCATGTTACTTTGGTTCTTGGAGCAAACAATAATACACAAAGCTAGTTAAGAGTATGGGACAGAAAACAAATCCAATCGGGAATCGTCTTGGTATCATTAGAGGATGGGAATCCAACTGGTACGGAGGAAATGACTACGGCGATAAATTAGCCGAAGACGATAAGATTAGAAAATATATCCATGCTCGTCTTTCAAAAGCGAGTGTATCCAGAGTGATCATTGAGCGTACTCTAAAGCTTGTAACCGTTACTATCACCACAGCCCGTCCTGGTATCATTATTGGTAAAGGAGGTCAGGAGGTAGACAAGCTTAAGGAAGAGCTTAAGAAGATTACCGACAAGGAAGTTCAAATCAACATCTTTGAAATTAAAAGGCCAGAACTTGATGCTCATTTAGTGGGTTCTAGTGTTGCAAGGCAAATTGAGAATCGTATCTCTTACCGTCGTGCAATTAAAATGGCTATTGCGGCTGCAATGAGGATGAATGCTGAAGGGATCAAGATTGAGATCTCAGGGCGTTTAAATGGGGCAGAAATGGCTCGTTCAGAATCCTACAAGGATGGAAGAATTCCATTGTCAACATTTAGAGCCGATATTGATTATGCTTTAGTTGAAGCTCATACTACTTATGGTAGATTGGGTGTTAAAGTATGGATCATGAAAGGTGAGGTATACGGTAAAAGAGAACTTTCTCCACTTGTTGGCATGGCCAAAAAACAAGGAGGAAAAACCGGAACCGGACGAAGCGGTGCACCAAAATCGCGTCGTAGAAAGTAATTTTTTAAAGTAAAGAAAAATGTTACAGCCTAAAAGAACAAAATATCGCAAAATGCAGAAGGGCCGTATGAAGGGTGTGTCTCAAAGAGGGCACAGACTTTCAAACGGAACTTTTGGAATAAAGTCATTAGATTCTAATTTTTTGACTGCACGACAAATAGAAGCTGCGCGTATTGCTGCTACTCGTTACATGAAGAGGGAAGGATCGCTTTGGATTAAAATTTTTCCAGATAAGCCTATTACAAAAAAGCCTCTTGAAGTACGTATGGGTAAAGGTAAAGGTGCCGTTGAATACTGGGCTGCAGTTGTAAAACCCGGAAGAATACTTTTTGAAGTAGGAGGTGTGCCCTTTGATGTTGCTAAAGAGGCTCTTCGCCTGGCGGCTCAAAAACTTCCTGTAAAAACTAAGTTCATCGTAGCTAGAGATTATCAAGCTTAATAAGACACGTTATGAAACAATCAGAAGTTAGAGAATTGTCTGTAGCAGAATTACAGGAAGAACTTGGTAAGTCACGGAAAGCATATTCCGATCTTAAAATGGCTCACGCAGTATCGCCATTAGAGAACCCAATACAGTTAAGAACTGTAAGAAGATCTATAGCGCGTATTGCTACAGAGTTAACTAAAAGAGAACAACAATAAGTGTTATTCTGCTGAAAATGGAAAAAAGAAACTTAAGAAAAGAACGTATAGGTGTTGTTACCAGTAATAAGATGATGAAATCTATTGTGGTTTCTGAAACTAAAAAAGTAAAACACCCCATGTATGGAAAGTTCGTTTTGAAAACGAAGAAATATGTGGCGCACGACGAAACAAACGACTGCAACATTGGAGATACTGTAAGGATCATGGAAACACGTCCTTTGAGTAAATCGAAATGTTGGAGATTAGTAGAAATAATTGAAAGAGCGAAGTAATTATGGTACAACAAGAGTCTAGATTAAGGGTTGCAGACAATACCGGAGCTAAAGAAGTTTTAGTTATTCGTGTATTGGGCGGTACAAATAGAAGATACGCTTCTGTTGGAGACAAGGTCGTTGTCAGTGTTAAAGAAGCTACACCTAACGGAAATGTAAAGAAGGGTGCAGTTTCAACAGCAGTTGTTGTTCGTACCAAAAAAGAAGTGCGCAGACCAGACGGATCTTACATCCGTTTCGACGATAACGCATGTGTTCTTCTCAACCCAGCTGGGGAAATGAGGGGTACACGTGTTTTTGGACCTGTAGCACGTGAACTTCGTGATAAGCAATTCATGAAGATCGTATCATTAGCACCAGAAGTGCTTTAATACAGAAATAAGATGAAAAAGCTTAAAATAAAAACCGGAGATAACGTTCGTGTAACTGCTGGAGATCATAAAGGTCAGGAAGGTAAAGTGCAGCAAGTATTTCTGGATAAGAATAAAGCCATTGTGGAAGGTGTGAATATGGTTTCTAAGCATGAGAAGCCTAGCGCATCCAATCCTCAGGGTGGAATTAAAAAGAAGGAAGCACCTATTCATATTTCTAATCTTTCTTTGATCGACAAAAATGGTGAAACTACCAGGGTTGGATATAGAGAGGAGAACGATAAGAAAGTAAGGTTTTCCAAAAAATCTAATGAAGTAATATAGTTATGGCGTACGTACCAAGACTTAAACAAGAGTATAAAGAGAGAGTGATCTCCACTCTTACAGAAGAATTCAGCTACTCCAACGTAATGGAGGTTCCAAAACTACAAAAGATAGTTGTGAGCCGTGGCGTTGGTGCTGCTGTTGCAGATAAGAAACTTATTGACCATGCGGTAGATGAATTAACAGCTATTACAGGTCAAAAAGCTGTTGCGACCATTTCTAAAAAAGATGTTGCTTCATTTAAATTACGTAAAGGGATGCCTATTGGTGCCAAAGTTACTTTGCGTGGGGAGAGAATGTATGAATTTTTAGATCGTTTGATCACTTCTGCACTTCCACGTGTTCGTGATTTTAATGGTATTAACGCAACCGGATTTGACGGAAGAGGAAATTATAACCTTGGGGTAACCGAGCAGATAATTTTCCCTGAGATCGATATCGATAAGGTTAACAGGATCAATGGTATGGATATTACCTTTGTAACCAGTGCCAATACCGATAAGGAAGCGAAATCATTGTTAACTGAACTGGGATTACCTTTTAAAAAGAATTAATTATGGCTAAAGAATCAATGAAAGCCCGTGAGGTGAAGAGACAGGAATTGGTAGATAAGTATGCTGAAAAACGTAAGGCTCTTAAAGAGGCTGGCGATTATGAAGCACTGCAAAAACTTCCAAAGAACTCATCTCCCGTGCGATTACATAATCGTTGTAAGTTGACAGGAAGACCCAGAGGGTATATGAGACAGTTCGGAATTTCAAGGGTAACTTTCAGAGAAATGGCGAACAACGGATTAATTCCCGGAGTCAAAAAGGCTAGTTGGTAAGATTATAAATTGAAAGAAGGTTCTTTCCAAACCGGAGGAAAACCACTTTCGCAAATTAAAATAGATGAATACAGATCCTATTGCAGATTATTTAACAAGAATTAGAAACGCAGTTGCTGCAAACCACAGAGTGGTGGAGATCCCTGCTTCTAATCTTAAAAAGGAGATTACCAAAATACTTTTTGATCAGGGGTACATCCTTAGCTACAAATTTGACGAATCTACTGCTCAGGGTAGCATTAAGATTGCGCTTAAATATGATAAGGTTACTAAAGAGCCTGTTATAAAAAAGATTCAACGCATAAGTAAACCTGGTTTACGTAAGTATGCCGGTGCCAATGAGCTTCCTCGTATCCTTAATGGACTTGGAATCGCTATTGTGTCTACTTCTCATGGTGTAATGACAGGGAAGCAGGCTCAACAGGATAAAGTTGGTGGTGAGGTATTGTGTTACGTTTACTAATATTTAAAGACGAAAAGAAATGTCCAGAATAGGTAAAAGTCCAATCACAATTCCACAAGGTGTTACAGTAGACATTAAGGACGGAGTTGTTACGGTAAAAGGAAAATTAGGTGAGCTAACTCAGGAATATTCTGAGATTGATATCATCATAGAAGACGGGGTTATTACATTTGAGCGTCCTTCAGAAAAGAAAGATCATAAGGCAAAACACGGTCTTTACCGTGCTTTGATCAACAATATGATTGAGGGTGTTACTAATGGATTCACTCACGAACTTGAACTAGTAGGTGTAGGGTACCGTGCATCTAACCAGGGTCAAAAATTGGACCTGGCTGTTGGGTACTCTCACAACATTGTCTTAGATTTGGCCCCCGAAGTAAAAGTGGAAACAATTTCAGATAAAGGTAAAAATCCTGTTGTGAAATTGACTTCACATGATAAACAACTGGTTGGCCAGGTAGCTGCAAAGATCAGATCTTTCCGTGCGCCAGAACCTTATAAAGGTAAAGGTATTAAGTTCAAAGGTGAACAGTTACGAAGAAAAGCAGGTAAATCAGCTTAATAACTAAGATTATGGCAGTTTCAAAACAAGATAGAAGAACTAAGATCAAGAAAAGGATCAGAAGAGATATAAGCGGTACTCAGGGCCGTCCAAGACTTTCCATTTTTAGAAGCAATAAAGAAATTTATGCTCAAATTGTGAATGATGTGGATGGGAAAACTTTGGTAGCTGCTTCTTCAAGAGATAAAGATGTTGCCTCGGCGACTGTAGAGAATAAAATAGAGCAGGCAGCTTTAGTTGGTAAAGCTATTGCTGAAAAAGCTTTAAAAGCCGGGATTGAGACCATCTCATTTGACAGAGGAGGATACTTATACCACGGAAGAGTAAAATCATTAGCAGAAGGTGCTCGCGAAGGAGGACTAAAATTCTAAAAGTATGTATCAGGATTATAAAAATGTAGAACTTGTAAAACCGGGTGGACTTGAATTAAAAGATCGTTTGGTTGGTGTACAACGTGTTACCAAAGTTACAAAAGGTGGTAGAGCATTTGGCTTCTCTGCAATTGTAGTTGTAGGTGACGAGAATGGGGTTGTAGGCCAGGGTTTAGGTAAATCTAAAGAAGTAGCCGATGCTATCGCTAAAGCGGTTGAAGACGCTAAGAAAAACCTGGTGCGTATTCCTCTTAATAAGGGAACACTTCCTCACGAACAAAAAGGAAAATACGGTGGAGCTAGAGTAATGCTTTTACCTGCAGCTCCGGGTACTGGAGTTATTGCTGGTGGAGCGATTCGTGCGGTACTGGAATCTGTTGGTGTTCATGATGTACTTTCAAAGAACCAGGGATCATCAAACCCTCACAACGTGGTGAAAGCTACTTTTGATGCATTACTTCAGTTAAGAAGTGCAGAGACTGTTGCCCGTCAACGCGGTATTTCTCTTGAGAAAGTTTTTAAAGGTTAATAACAAGGAATAATGGGAAGAATAAAAGTTACACAGGTAAAAAGTGCTATTAAGCGCACTCAAAACCAAAAACGTACTTTGGAAGCACTTGGTCTAAGAAAACTTGGTCAGGTTGTGGAGCACGATAATACGCCAAACATCCTTGGTATGGTAAATAAAGTAAATCACTTAGTCTCTGTAGAGGAGACCAAATAAGAAACTCACATGGATTTAAGTAACTTAAAACCTGCTAAAGGTTCAGTTCAAAGTAACGCGAAGCGAGTTGGGCGTGGTGAAGGATCAGGGAAAGGCGGTACTGCTACCCGTGGTCATAAAGGTGCAAAATCTCGTTCTGGTTACTCTAGGAAAATAGGATTTGAAGGAGGGCAAATGCCACTTCAAAGACGAGTTCCAAAATTCGGTTTTACTAACATCAACCGTAAAGATTATCAGGGTATCAATCTTGATAAACTTCAAGCTTTGGTTGACGAAGGAAGAATCACCGATACAGTTGATATAAATGTTCTTGTTGAGAACGGATTGGCTGGAAAAAACGAGTTGGTTAAGATATTAGGAAGAGGTGAATTAAAAGCTAAGTTGAAAATATCTGTTCATAAATTTACTGCCTCAGCAAAGCAAGCTATTGAAGCTGCTGGTGGTGAAGCTGTTACTTTATAATAGATAACAATGAAATTCATCAATACATTAAAGAATATCTGGAAAATCGAGGAGCTAAAAAATAGAATTTTAGTAACCCTCGGTTTATTGCTGGTGTATCGCTTTGGAGCACAGGTGGTGCTTCCTGGAATTGATGCGTCTCAATTAGCGAACCTTGCTACTCAAACAGATGGCGGTTTATTAGGGCTTCTTAATGCTTTTACTGGAGGTGCATTTTCGAATGCTTCTGTATTTGCTTTGGGAATTATGCCCTATATATCGGCATCTATTGTAGTGCAATTAATGGGAATTGCTGTTCCTTATTTGCAGAAATTGCAGAAAGAAGGAGAGAGTGGTCGTAGAAGGATCAACCAAATCACAAGATGGTTGACTATTGCTATTACTCTTGTACAGGGGCCTGGTTATATTTATAACCTTTTTGCCACCTTGCCTTCAGGTGCATTTTTGCTTGGAAGTACAGTGACCTTTGTTGCTTCTTCTGTAATAATCCTTACTACAGGAACCATTTTTGCAATGTGGCTTGGAGAGAAGATAACTGATAAAGGTATTGGTAACGGTATTTCACTGCTTATCATGGTAGGTATTATTGCAACATTGCCACAAGCCTTCATTCAGGAATTTGCTTCCAGAGTATTCGAATCGAATGGAGGAATGATTATGATCCTTATTGAACTTGTAATATGGTTTGTAATAATTCTGGCCAGTGTAATGTTAGTGATGGCTGTTAGACAAATCCCTGTCCAGTATGCAAGAAGAACTGCTACGGGAGGATACGAAAAGAATGTTTTTGGTTCAAGACAATATATTCCATTGAAGCTAAATGCTTCTGGAGTTATGCCAATTATTTTCGCGCAGGCAATAATGTTTATTCCGGCAGCGGTTGCAGGGCTTTCACAGTCTGAAACCGCACAAGGAGTTACAGCTGCCTTCAGGGATATCTTCGGCTTTTGGTACAATTTGGTTTTTGCAGTGTTAATTATAATTTTTACGTACTTTTACACCGCGATTACGGTACCTACCAATAAAATGGCAGATGATCTTAAAAGAAGTGGTGGTTTCATACCCGGGATAAGACCCGGTTCAGAAACTTCAGAATTTTTAGATCGCATCATGTCGCAAATCACCCTGCCGGGTTCTGTTTTCTTAGCGCTTATCGCAGTGTTCCCTGCAATTATCGTTTCCCTTTTGGGAGTTCAGGCCGGATGGGCGTTGTTCTTTGGAGGAACATCATTACTTATTATGGTAGGAGTTGCAATCGATACCATGCAGCAGGTTAATTCATACCTGTTAAATAGGCATTATGATGGTCTTATGAAAACCGGTAAAAACAGAAAAGCAGTAGCATAATGGCAAAACAATCGGCAATAGAACAAGACGGAACGATCATTGAAGCATTATCAAATGCAATGTTCCGGGTGGAGTTAGAGAACGGTCATATTGTGACCGCGCATATCTCAGGTAAAATGCGGATGCATTACATCAAATTATTGCCTGGGGACAAAGTGAAATTAGAAATGAGCCCGTACGATTTATCTAAGGCTCGAATAACTTACAGATACTAATAACTATGAAAGTTAGAGCATCAATTAAAAAAAGAAGTGCCGAGTGCAAGATTGTGCGAAGAAAAGGCAGACTGTACGTGATTAACAAAAAGAATCCAAAATTTAAACAAAGACAAGGGTAGTTATGGCTAGAATTGCAGGTGTTGATATACCAAAACAAAAGCGAGGCGTTATAGCATTGACCTATATCTTCGGAATTGGAAAGAGCAGAGCTCAGGAAATTCTTAAAGAGGCCAACGTAGAAGAAGGAAAAAAAGTTTCCGATTGGAATGATGACGAAATCGGAAGAATTCGTGAGGCCGTTGGATCTTTTAAAATAGAAGGTGAATTGCGTTCAGAGATCCAGTTGAGCATTAAACGCTTAATGGATATTGGAAGTTATAGAGGAATTCGTCACAGAGCGGGATTACCATTAAGAGGACAAAGAACTAAAAACAACTCCAGAACCAGAAAAGGAAGAAGAAAAACAGTTGCAAACAAGAAGAAAGCAACTAAATAATAAGTAGGATGGCAAAAGCAAAAGCAACTCAAAAGAAGCGTAAGGTAAATGTTGAGTCTATTGGAGAAGCGCATGTTACTGCTTCTTTTAACAACATTATCATTTCGTTGACTAATAAAAAAGGAGATGTTATCTCATGGTCCTCTGCCGGTAAAATGGGCTTTAGAGGGTCTAAGAAAAATACTCCTTATGCAGCGCAATTGGCTGCAGAAGACGCATCAAAAGTGGCACACGAAGCAGGTCTTCGTAAGGTAAAGGTTTTTGTGAAAGGACCAGGAAATGGTAGAGAATCTGCTATTCGTTCCCTTCACAATGCCGGTATTGAAGTGACCGAGATCATCGATGTTACTCCACTTCCACACAATGGATGTCGTCCTCCAAAAAGACGTAGAGTTTAATTAACAAGTATAAACAAAAGTAAGCAAAGAGATCTGCGAAGGACAGTGACCTTAATTCCACGATCGCTTGCTTTATAACAAATTTTTCAATGGCAAGATATACTGGTCCAAAGACTAAAATCGCCCGTAAGTTCGGGGAAGCTATTTTCGGAGATGACAAATCTTTTGAAAAAAGAAACTATCCTCCGGGACAACACGGTAACAACCGTCGTCGCGGAAAAAAATCTGAATACGCTGTCCAGTTAATGGAAAAGCAAAAAGCTAAGTATACCTATGGTATTCTTGAGCGTCAATTCAGAAACATGTTTGAAAAAGCAACACGTGCACAGGGAATTACCGGGGAGGTGCTTTTACAATTATGTGAGTCTCGTTTAGATAACGTGGTATATAGAATGGGAATTGCCCCATCTAGA
This sequence comes from Salinimicrobium sp. TIG7-5_MAKvit, assembly GCF_049569215.1. Lineage (GTDB taxonomy): Bacteria > Bacteroidota > Bacteroidia > Flavobacteriales > Flavobacteriaceae > Salinimicrobium > Salinimicrobium profundisediminis. The sequence continues at coordinate 2,435,584 of NZ_CP145903.1, forward strand.
CGTGCTGCAAGACAATTGGTTTCTCACAGGCATTTAACTGTGAATGGAGAGTTGGTAAACATTCCATCTTACCAGTTAAAAGCAGGTGATGTTGTAGGAGTAAGAGAGAAATCAAAATCCTTAACTGCCATCCAGGATTCATTAGCTAATTCTAGCAGTGTCTACGAATGGATCACGTTTAACAACGAGACCAAACAGGGAACTTATGTTTCTGTTCCGGCAAGAGTACAAATTCCGGAAAATATCAATGAACAATTCATCGTCGAATTATATTCGAAATAATAATTCACAGAAGTCGTAATATGGCAATATTAAATTTTCAGAAGCCCGATAAAGTTATAATGATTGATTCAACCGATTTCGAAGGGAAATTTGAATTTCGCCCTTTGGAACCAGGTTATGGATTGACTGTTGGTAACGCTCTAAGAAGAGTGCTTTTATCTTCACTTGAGGGGTTCGCTATTACTTCGGTTCGCATCGAAGGAGTAGAGCACGAATTCTCAACTATCCCCGGGGTAGTAGAAGACGTAACCGAAATAATCTTGAATCTTAAACAGATCAGGTTTAAAAGGCAAATTGATGAAATAGACAATGAAGCCGTTACCATTTCTGTATCTGGTCAGGAGCAATTAACTGCTGGTCACTTCCAAAAATTCATCTCAGGTTTTCAAATCCTAAATCCCGATTTGGTAATCTGTAACATGGATAAGAAAGTGAACCTTAACATGGAGGTTACTGTAGAAAAGGGTAGAGGATACGTTCCAGCTGAAGAGAATAAGAAGCCAAATGCACCTATCGGTACGATCTACACAGATTCTATTTACACTCCTGTAAAGAATGTGAAATATAGCATCGAAAACTATAGGGTAGAGCAAAAGACCGATTATGAAAAATTGGTTTTCGAGATTTCTACAGATGGTTCTATTCATCCTAAAGAAGCTCTTACCGAAGCTGCTAAAACTTTGATCCACCATTTTATGCTGTTCTCTGACGAACGCATCACTCTGGAGGCCGATGAGATTGCACAGACTGAAACTTACGATGAAGAATCCCTTCATATGCGTCAGTTACTAAAAACCAAGTTAGTTGATATGGACCTTTCAGTTAGAGCATTGAACTGTCTTAAAGCTGCAGAAGTTGATACCCTTGGTGACTTAGTATCTTACAACAAGAATGACCTTATGAAGTTCAGAAACTTTGGTAAAAAATCGCTTACCGAGCTTGAAGAGTTGGTAAACAACAAAGGCCTGAACTTTGGAATGGATCTTTCAAAATATAAATTAGATAAAGACTAGTTGCACTTTATACGCAGCAGTCAATAAAACAAAATAATAACCATCATAATTTGCTCCTCAAAATGGGTCGCAGCAAGATGATGAAACAAAAAATGTCATGAGACACGGAAAAAAGACAAATCACCTGGGTAGACAAACAGCACACCGTAAGGCTATGCTTGCAAATATGGCTTGTTCTCTAATTGAGCACAAACGTATTAACACTACTGTGGCAAAAGCAAAAGCTTTAAAGCAATTTGTTGAACCATTGGTAACCAAGTCTAAAGAAGATACTACTCACAACAGGAGAATAGTATTTAGCAAACTACGCGACAAGAATGCAATTTCTGAATTGTTCCGCGAGATTGCTCCTAAGGTTGGTAATCGTCCGGGAGGATACACCAGGATCATTAAACTTGGAAACAGGTTAGGTGATAATGCAGATATGGCACTTATTGAACTTGTAGATTACAACGAAATCTATAACGTGAATAAGCCAGAGAAGAAGAAATCTACCCGTAGAGCTGGTAGAAGTAAAAAGTCTTCTGATGCTGCACAAGCAAAACCTGAGGCTTCTGCTGAAGATAAAAAAGACGAAGGAAACAAGGAATAGATATGATTCTTGATTCTTAATTTCTTAAAAAGGATAAGCCGTTAAAGCTTATCCTTTTTTTATACCCTCACGCCAGGGTGCCAAAAAAGTTACTTTGAAACCGAAATTTAAAATCAAATAATCCTTAATAAAATTTATTTTTGTGAAGAATAAAGACGAGCAATCATGAAATACCAAGCAAGAAAAAAAGCCATTTTACTACTTGAAGACGGCACCATCTTCCATGGCAAAGCGGTGGGAGATAAGGATGGAAAGGCCTTTGGAGAGGTCTGTTTCAACACGGGAATGACAGGATACCAGGAAATTTTTACAGATCCGTCTTATTTCGGGCAAATTATGGTCACCACCAATGCCCATATAGGTAATTACGGTGCAAATGAAAATGAGAAAGAAGCTGAGAAAGCCCAGATTTCTGGTTTGGTGTGCAAGAATTTCAGTTATTATCAATCGCGTCCTGCAGCCGATGAAACGCTTCAGCAATTCCTGGATCGCAGTGAGCTCTTCGCGATCTCAGATATTGATACCCGTGCCCTGGTTACCTATATCCGGGAAAATGGGGCTATGAATGCGGTTTTAACCACCCAGTTTGAAGATTTAGAGGCCCTGAAGCAGGAACTTGCCAATGTGCCAGATATGAACGGTCTCGAACTTGCCTCAAAAGTCTCTACCAAAGAGCCTTATTTCTTCGGAAATGAATCTGCCCGCTTTAAAGTCGCCGTACTTGATGTGGGGGTCAAAAAGAGCATTTTAAAGCACCTGGCTTCACGTGATGTATATTGCAAGGTGTTTCCTTATGATACAACTTATGCCCAAATGAAAGAGTGGGAGCCTAACGGTTACCTTCTTTCCAATGGTCCCGGCGATCCCGAACCTCTCAAAAATGCCATTCAGGTGGCTAAAGATATAATTGCTGAAGATAAACCGCTTTTTGGGATTTGCCTTGGCCACCAGATCATTGCTCTGGCAAATGGCATCTCAACATACAAAATGCACCATGGCCACAGGGGGATAAATCATCCTATTCTTAACCTGGAAACCGGAAAAGGGGAAATTACCTCTCAAAATCATGGTTTTTCAGTGAATAAAGAGGAAACTGAAGCGCATCCCGATGTTGTTGTGACCCATACGCATCTAAATGATCAAACCGTGGCAGGAATTAGAATGAAAAATAAGAATTGCTTCTCGGTTCAATATCATCCTGAAGCCAGTCCGGGGCCAAATGATGCTCATTATCTGTTCGATGAGTTCATTCACAACCTAATAGGCGAAGAAATCACAGCTGAATAATTTTCAGAAGATCAATGTGTAGCATTACCCTTCAAAAATGGCATTTTTGAAGGGTAATTTTTTTTGTCTTTTTATTTCTGAAATAAATTTCAGGCTTAGAGAATTTTCCTTCGGAAGTAGTCACTGAATAAATTTTCAGCATTTTTCTGACTTTTTCCGAAGGGAATAATGGCAACTTCCTTTAAGTTTTTGAAGAAATTTCCGAAGAAATTCTGCTGTTTTTAACCTGGGGAAATTGGAAACCCCGCTTCCGAAGATTTAGAAGCTATCTACATCGTTCTCGTTAATAAATTTCTCTTAATTCCTTTGAACTAAAGGCTTTGGTTTTTACTATTCTTTTGAAGTATTCGTATCTTGCAGGGGCTAAAAAAGATAATTAATTAAAATTTCTAAATATGAGCGTTATAATAAACATACATGCCCGCCAGATTTTTGATTCTCGCGGTAATCCAACTGTTGAAGTTGATGTAGAAACTGAAAATGGAACCATTGGAAGAGCAGCAGTCCCTTCAGGAGCCTCTACCGGGGAACATGAAGCGGTTGAACTACGTGATGGTGGCAGTGATTACATGGGTAAAGGTGTGCTACAGGCAATAAAGAACGTGAATGAAGTAATTGCTGAAGAGCTTCTTGGATATTCTGTTTTCGATCAAAATATTATCGACCAGGTAATGATTGAGCTTGACGGTACAAAGAACAAATCTAAGCTTGGGGCAAATGCCATTCTTGGTGTTTCATTAGCAGTAGCAAAGGCTGCGGCAAATGAACTTAATATGCCGTTGTATCGCTACGTGGGTGGTGTGAGCGCAAACACGCTTCCTGTTCCCATGATGAATATTATTAACGGTGGGTCTCACAGTGATGCTCCTATTGCGTTTCAGGAGTTTATGGTAATGCCTGTAAAGGCCAAGAACTTTTCTGAAGCTCTTAAAATGGGTACTGAGATTTTCCATAACCTCAAAAAAGTACTTCACAAGAGAGGTCTAAGTACTGCTGTGGGTGATGAAGGTGGTTTTGCGCCAACTTTAGACGGAACAGAAGATGCTTTGGATACCATCTTACAATCTATCAAAAACGCGGGTTACAAACCGGGTGAAGAAGTGATGATTGCTTTAGATTGTGCTTCGGCTGAATTCTACGAAAATGGCAAGTATGACTACACCAAATTTGAAGGAGAAAGCGGGAAGGTAAGAAGCAGCCAGGAACAGGCAGAATACCTTGCTGAACTTGCTTCAAAATATCCTATTATTTCTATAGAAGATGGAATGGACGAAAACGACTGGGAGGGATGGAAAGCTCTTACAGAAAAAGTTGGAGACAAGGTTCAGCTTGTTGGAGATGACTTGTTTGTAACTAATGTAGAGCGTCTTTCAAAAGGAATAGAGAACAACATAGCGAACTCTATCCTTATAAAAGTGAACCAGATTGGTACGCTTACCGAAACAATTTCGGCTGTGAACATGGCGCACAACGCCGGTTATACTTCTGTAATGTCGCACCGTTCGGGAGAGACCGAAGATAATACTATTGCCGATTTAGCTGTGGCACTTAACACAGGTCAAATTAAAACCGGTTCTGCTTCGCGTAGTGATCGTATGGCAAAATACAACCAGCTTCTTCGCATTGAAGAAGAACTTGGAAGTGTGGCTTATTTCCCGCAGGAAAAAGCTTTCAAGGTTAAATTATAACAGGCACTTCACCTTTTTTTCTAAGCCTTTCCCCTTCGGGAAAGGCTTTTTCTTTTAGAACATGATATTCGTCATCTCTGCAATATTTTGATCTTCCTATTTTTAAGAGAGTTCAGAATTAGGGAGATAACTGTTTTTTGGTCATTTCGAATACGCTTTTAGGCTTGTTTTCAGCACTTGGGCCTTTGAGGAAAAGCTGTGTGCTACCGAAAAATAAGGTAGAATTTTGTAAATTAGCAATCCTGAAAATAAATCATAAGAAAATCCATAACAAATATGTCAAAAGTAGCTACTATAAAAATTGATGGAAAGACCTATGACCTGCCAATGGTTGTAGGCACAGAGAAAGAAGTTGCCCTGGATATTACACAGTTGCGAGGGCAAAGTGGAGCAATAACCTTAGATCCCGGATATAAAAATACGGGTGCTTGTGAGAGTGCAATTACTTTTCTTGATGGAGAAGAGGGGATCTTGAGATACCGTGGATATTCCATTGAAGAATTGGCTGAAAAAGCCGATTTTCTAGAAGTAGCTTATCTTTTAATATTTGGGGAATTACCAACTGAGGTACAGTTGCAAAATTTTAATACCGATATTCTCGATCAAAGCATCGTGAATGAGGATATGAAAACTGTGCTTAAAGGGTTTCCTCAAACAGCTCACCCAATGGGGGTCCTGGCTTCCCTTACCAGTGCACTAACCGCTTTTAATCCAAAGTCGGTGAATGTTGAGTCTGAAGAAGATATGTACCGGGCCATAGTGAAGATCCTTGCTAAATTCCCTGTTCTTGCAGCATGGACTTTGCGCAAGAAGAACAACCAGGTACTCTTTAATAAAGATACTAACATTGGTTATGTTGAGAGCCTCCTGAAAATGATGTTTCAGGATGATAACTCCAAAAAGACTTACAAGCAGAACAAGATTTTGGTCGATGCGTTAGATAAGTTGCTTATCCTTCATGCAGATCACGAGCAAAACTGTTCTACTTCAACAGTGAGAATTGTAGGTTCTTCTCATGCAGGTTTATTCGCTTCAATTTCGGCAGGAGTTTCTGCATTGTGGGGTCCGCTTCACGGTGGGGCAAACCAGGCTGTAATCGAGATGCTTGAAGAGATCAAAGCAGATGGTGGAGATACTTCAAAATTCATTGCAAAAGCAAAAGATAAAGACGATCCATTCAGGCTAATGGGCTTTGGGCACAGGGTGTATAAAAACTTTGACCCAAGGGCAAGAATTATAAAGAAAGCTGCCGATGAAGTACTTGGCCAGCTTGGTGTTGAAGATCCAATTCTGGAGATTGCCAAGAGTCTTGAAAAGACGGCTTTAGAAGATCCGTACTTTGTAGAGAGAAAACTTTATCCAAACGTAGATTTCTATTCGGGTATTATTTACCGTGCTATGGGTATCCCGACTGAGATGTTTACAGTAATGTTTGCAGTTGGCCGTCTTCCGGGATGGATTGCACAATGGAGAGAAATGCGCCTTAGAAAAGAACCAATTGGCCGTCCAAGACAGGTTTATATTGGAGAGACTAAACGTGCTTTCAAAGAAATTGAAAAGAGATAGAATGCTCAATTAATAATTAAAGTAAAAACTCCACTTTTTGTGGAGTTTTTCTTTTTCAGGTGCCAGGTAAATCTAATTTTCTCACTCACAGAGATACCCGGAGTAAATCCTTCCGTAGAAAATAATTTTATAAAAAAAGTGCTGTAAATAAAGATTTTATGCATTTATAGAGGAGTGTTCCTTTTCTTATATTTGCAGCCAAATTGGGAGTTTATGATGAAACTAAATATTAAAAATGAGACTTCGCGTCTTAGGGCTGTGATCCTGGGAACGGCTGAGAGTCCGGGACCAACACCCGAGTATGAGAATGCCTACGATCCAAAATCGGCAGAGCATATCAAGGCCGGCACCTACCCTTTAGAAGAAGATATTGTGAAGGAAATGGAAGCTGTGCGGGAGGTATTGGAAAAATATGATGTTCAGGTTTTTCGTCCAAATCTCGTAAAAGATCTCAACCAGATCTTTACACGTGATATAGCTTTTGTGATTGATGACGTGTTTATAAAGGCCAATATTCTTCCAGATCGTGAAGAGGAAATTGAGGCTATTCAATATGTTATTGACCAGATTGACCCCAATAAGGTGCTCGAGCTGCCCGAAGATGTTCATGTAGAAGGGGGGGACGTGATGCTTTACAACGATCATCTTTTTATAGGTGCTTATTATGGCGAAGATTATCCCCAGTTTATCACTGCGCGAACCAATCTCAAGGGAGTAGAGCACATAAGGAAGATGTTCCCCAATAAAAAAGTGCGGTCATTTAACCTGAGAAAATCAAATACCGAGGCACGAGATAATGCTCTGCATCTGGATTGCTGTTTTCAGCCGGTAGGAAGGGGCAAAGCAATTTTATATCCTGCTGGTTTTCTGGATCAGGAAGAATATCAATGGCTGGTAAATTTCTTCGGAAAAGAAAACATCTTTGAGATTACCCGGCAGGAAATGTACGATATGAATTCCAACGTCTTTTCTATTTCTGAAGATGTGGTGATTTCAGAAAAAAACTTCACCCGACTCAACACATGGCTTAGGGAAAACGGGATGACCGTTGAAGAAGTACCCTACGCCGAAATTGCAAAACAAGAGGGATTGTTGCGCTGTTCAACCCTGCCCCTTATAAGAGATTAATTGTACATGAAACAAATTACAGATACTGTACTAATGGTGCGTCCGGTGGCTTTCAGGATGAATGAGCAAACCGCCGTGAATAATTATTTCCAGGAAGGCCTGCATCTCGACAATGAGCAGATCAATAAAAAAGCCCAGGAAGAATTCGATGCGTTCGTTGAAAAACTACGCAATGTTGGCGTGAATGTCATCGTGGTAGATGACGATAAAAAACTCGACACGCCCGATTCGATCTTCCCAAACAACTGGGTGACTTTTCACGAAGATGCAACGGCAGCCATCTATCCTCTTTTTGCTGAAAACCGCAGAAGGGAACGCCGGGCTGAAGTCTTTGATAAAATAGAAGCAGAGGGCTTTCTCATTAAAGAGGTTATTGACTATACAAGCGCCGAGGAGGAAGAGCTTTTCCTGGAATCTACCGGTGTGCTTATTCTTGACAGGATCAATGAAAAGGCTTATTGTGCGCTCTCACCCCGTGCCAATGAAGAACTGCTAATTGAATTTTGTGAGGATTTTGAACTTACCCCGGTAATTTTTAATGCCTATCAGGATGTAGATGGTCGCAGGATGCCTATCTATCACACCAATGTGATGATGTGCCTGGCCGAAAATTTCGCGGTAATTTGCCTTGATAGTATCGACGATCCAAAAGAGCGCAAAAATGTGGTAAAACATTTAAAATCTGATGGGAAGCAGATCATAGAGATTTCTGAAGCGCAATTACATCATTATGCCGGCAATATGTTGCAGGTGCAGGGCAGGGATGAAAAAAAATACCTGGTAATGAGTGAGGCGGCAAGAAAAAGCCTGCTTCCGGTTCAAATTGCGGCTATTGAGAAGCATTGTGAGATCTTGAGCAGTGACCTTACCACCATAGAAACCTGTGGGGGCGGCAGTGCCCGCTGTATGCTGGCCGAAATTTTTCTTCCGAAGAAATAAAACTACAAGCCCTTTCAAAAAGGGCTTTTTTGATGCCTCTTATTCCTGGTCTTCTATTCTTGGTAAAGCTTTATCTGCCTTGTAGTGACGCAATTTTTTGATAAAACTATGTACTTCGGTTTGACCGGCCCCGGCATGAATTTTAATAAAATACTGGTCTTTGTAAAAAGAATATTCTTCAGCGCGACCTTTGTAGATCTTCAGCTTAAAAAAAGGAATAACCAGTGAATAGGTTTCGCCGGCAGCTCTAAAGCTTATTAATACTCCTTTTGGCCGCATCTCAATATTGCAGTGATTTTGTGCCTGGCCTTCATTTAAAACGAGCAGGTTATAAATTTCTATGCTTGCTGCCGTGACAGGCAGTTCGTTAAAGCTGGTTTTTTTTAGCTCCTGTCTTTCCTCAAGGTTAAAAGGTTTGCCCACCAATTCATTGATCTCTTCTCTCTTGTCAGCAAAATCACGGGAAATATTCAGTAGCATTTTCTTTTTTTCTAAAGGTAAGCATTTGCGCTCAAACCCTTTATACAACCTCAAAATTCTGTTATCTTTGCCACTTCCTGTAGAAGCCTGCAGGTAAAAAAAATAAAAGACATGAATGTTCAGGACGTACTCGCCGCGCAGGTAAAAGAAGCGGTTAGCAATATTTTTAATGTAACGTTGGAGACGGTTGAGTTTCAGCCTACCCGAAAGGACTTTGAAGGTGACATCACCCTGGTCACATTTCCTATGTTGAGGCAAATAAAAACCAGTCCTGTAAAGCTTGGGGAGGCCATAGGTGATTACCTGGTTGCCCATAACCAGGAGATCGAAAAGTTCAACGTTGTTCAGGGGTTTTTGAATATTGTCCTGGCCGATGCTTACTATCTCAATTTCTTCGGAAAAGTAAAAGATGATCCTGACTTCGGAAAAGCTGCTGTAGGTGAGGAATCTATCATGGTAGAATATTCTTCGCCAAACACCAATAAACCATTGCATTTAGGACACATCAGAAATAACCTTTTGGGGTATTCAGTTTCTGAAATCCTGAAGGCTTCAGGAAAAAAAGTTTACAAAACCCAGATCATCAATGACCGCGGAATTCATATTTGTAAATCTATGCTCGCGTGGCAAAGATTTGGAAATGATGAAACGCCCGGGTCAACGGGTCTAAAAGGGGATAAGTTAGTAGGAAACTACTATGTGAAGTTCGATAAGGCTTACAAAGAGGAGGTTTCTTATTTGCAGGCCCAGGGAAAGACCGAAGATGAGGCAAAAGCTGAAGCCCCTATTTTAAAAGATGCCCAGGAAATGTTGCGTAAATGGGAAGCCGGCGATGCTGAAGTTGTTGAGCTGTGGAAGACCATGAACCAGTGGGTATATGATGGTTTTGAGGAAACTTATGCTAAACTGGGGGTCGATTTTGATAAAAATTACTACGAAAGTAACACTTACCTGCTCGGTAAAAACGTAGTTGCCGAAGGTCTTGAAAAAGGCATTTTTTACCGAAAGGATGATGGCAGCGTATGGATAGACCTTACCGATGAAGGCCTCGATGAAAAGATCGTACTGCGAAGCGACGGTACGGCGGTTTACATGACACAGGATATTGGTACTGCCATACAGCGTGTAAAAGATTACCATATCAACGGGATGGTTTACACCGTGGGGAATGAGCAGGATTATCACTTCAAAGTGCTCTTTTTGATCCTGAAGAAATTGGGATACGAATGGGCTGAAAATCTTTACCATTTGAGCTACGGAATGGTGGATCTTCCCAGCGGAAAAATGAAAAGTCGTGAAGGCACCGTGGTAGATGCCGATGATCTTATTGAGGAAATGACAGCCACCGCCAAAAATATTTCTGAAGAGCTGGGGAAACTCGATGGCTATTCGGAAGCTGAAAAAGAAGAGCTTTATCGGATTATAGGCCTGGGGGCTTTAAAATATTATATTCTGAAGGTAGATCCGCGGAAGCGAATATTGTTTAATCCTGAAGAATCTGTAGATTTCCAGGGAAATACAGGTCCTTTTATACAGTACACCTACGCCCGAATCCAGTCTATCCTTAGAAAAGCTGAATTTGATTACTCAAATCCTATTTTTGAGTACAGCCTGAATGAAAAAGAAAAACAACTCATCAAACAGCTTCAGCTTTACCCCGAAACTGTTCAGCTTGCAGCCGAAAATCACAGTCCGGCGCTTATAGCTAATTATACCTATGAGCTGGTAAAGGAATTCAATAGTTTTTATCAAAATGTGACTATTTTGGGAACCGAGGATGAGACAGAAAAGAACTTCAGGGTGCAGCTGTCAAAAGCCGTGGGAGATGTGATCAAATCTTCGTTCGCACTTCTGGGAATTCAGGTGCCCGAAAGAATGTAAGCCGAAGTACGAAGGTGGAAATACGAGTTTAGAAGTGCGAACGTGGCACTGCCGTCACTTCGAGTGAATTTTGACCAGCGGAAGCTGTGGAAAATTTGTATCGAGAAGACAGGCAGGGGAATTGGGAAGTTAGAATTACTAAATTAGAAGTAAGAGTTTAGCATTGCCGTCAGGTTGAGTGTTTTCCCGTAGCGGCAGCGAAAGTAAAAATATATCGAGACTAGAGGCAGAGTACGAGTTAAGAAGTAAAAAAGAGGTGTTAAAAATGTCATTTTTGAGACCCCTTCCGAAGAAATGTAAAAAAAATTTTTCCGAAAAGTGACATTTTTGGAGCAGATGTGAAGTTGAAAGTTTTCACTTCAGCCTCAAATCATTAAATTTGCAACTGCCTGTAAAACCCGGCAGTATTTAAATCTGAGAGAATATGTTCGAAAGTTTAAGTGATAAGTTAGATAATGCATTACACGTCCTCAAAGGACATGGGCAGATTACTGAAGTTAACGTTGCCGAAACTCTTAAAGAGGTAAGGCGGGCCCTTGTTGATGCCGATGTGAACTATAAAATTGCCAAAGAATTTACTTCTAAGGTAAAGGAAAAGGCACTTGGGCAAGACGTTCTTACCGCTCTAAAGCCGGGACAAATGATGGTAAAGCTGGTAAAAGACGAGCTTACCACGCTTATGGGTGGAGATGCCGAAGGTATCAACCTTTCTGGGAACCCATCGGTGATCCTTATGTCGGGTCTTCAGGGGAGTGGTAAAACCACTTTTTCGGGTAAGCTGGCAAATTACTTAAAGACCAAGAAATCTAAGAACCCTCTTTTAGTTGCCTGTGATGTGTACCGTCCTGCAGCAATTAATCAGTTGCACGTAGTTGGAGATCAGGTTGGGGTTGAGGTATTTAGTGATGAGGGAAATCAGGATCCTGTTGCTATTTCTAAAGCCGCCATTGCTCACGCAAAAGCAAACGGTCACAATGTGGTGATTATCGATACCGCCGGTCGTCTTGCTGTAGATGAAGCGATGATGACCGAGATCGCAAATATTCACAGTGCCATCCAGCCGCAGGAAACGCTTTTTGTAGTTGATTCCATGACGGGGCAGGATGCTGTTAATACCGCTAAAGCCTTCAACGACCGACTCAACTTTGACGGGGTAATTCTTACAAAACTTGACGGGGATACCCGTGGTGGAGCTGCGATCTCAATTAAGTCTGTAGTAAACAAGCCAATCAAATTTATTGGTACGGGTGAGAAGATGGATGCGATTGATGTTTTCTATCCTTCCCGTATGGCCGACCGTATCCTTGGAATGGGAGACGTTGTATCTCTTGTTGAAAGGGCACAGGAGCAATATGATGAAGAAGAAGCGAGAAAACTTCAGAAGAAGATTGCCAAGAACGAATTTGGGTTTGATGACTTTTTGAACCAACTTCAGCAGATCAAGAAGATGGGATCTATGAAAGACCTTATGGGGATGATCCCGGGCGCGGGAAAAATGCTGAAAGATGTGGAGATTGATGATGACGCTTTCAAGCCTATTGAAGCCATTATTCATTCGATGACACCAGAAGAACGTTCAAAACCATCAGTTATAAACGCCTCACGTAAAAAAAGAATAGGAAAAGGATCGGGCACCTCGGTACAACAGGTAAATCAGCTTTTAAAGCAGTTCAGCCAAATGAGTAAGATGATGAAAATGATGCAGGGCGGCGGCGGAAGAAAGATGATGCAGATGATGAAGGGGATGAAATAAGTGGTCAGTGTTCAGTGATCGGTGTTCAGAATCTTTAAAAGTACGATATGAAGTTTCAGGATCTATTTGCTTATCAAAAATCAATTGAACTTTCAATGCAGATTTTTGAGGTTTCAAAATCCTTCCCAAGAGAAGAGATTTATTCCCTCACTGATCAAATAAGGAGATCTTCCCGGAGTGTATCTGCTGCTATTGCTGAAGCTTATAGAAAACGAGATTATCCAAGACACTTCGCGAGTAAACTGACAGATGGAGATGCCGAAAACTCTGAAACTCAGGTATGGCTTGAATACGCCTTTAGATGTTCCTACCTTCCTGAGGTTGAGTATCAAAGACTGTTCGGTGAGAGTGAGGAGGTTGGGAAACTAATAAATTACATGATCCTAAATCCCGGAAAATTTGGGGTGAAGAAGAGAGAATAAATTACATATTAAAAACTGATCACTGATCACTGACCACTGATTACTAATAACTGCACACTCAAAACATGGAGCTCCTCGACGGTAAAAAATTAAGCAACGAAATTCAGGATGAAATTGCCCTGGAAGTTCAAAAAATGAAAGAACGTGGGGAGAAGGTCCCCCATTTGGCAGCCATTATTGTTGGTAGTGACGGCGCCAGCTTAACCTACGTAAATGCCAAAGTTAATGCGTGTAAAAGGGTAGGGTTTGAATCTTCCGAATACCGTATGTCTTCAAACACCAGCGAGATTGAACTTCTGGCCAAGATTGAAGAGCTTAATAACAATGACGATATTGATGGCTTTATAGTACAGCTGCCGCTACCGCCACAAATCAATACTCAAAAAGTGCTTTTAGCGGTGAGTGCCGATAAGGATGTGGATGGTTTTCACCCTACCAACTTCGGAAAAATGTCTCTCGACATGTCCTCCTTTATACCGGCGACACCGTTTGGAATTCTTGAGATGCTTGAGCGGTACAACATCCCCACCAAAGGGAAACACACCTGCGTGATTGGTCGTAGTTACATAGTGGGAAGACCCATGAGTATACTTATGGGGAGACAGGGATTCCCGGGTAACTCTACGGTAACTCTTACTCACGAATTCACAAAGAACATTACTCAAATTACTTCACAGGCCGATATCATCATCATTGCTGTAGGGATTCCTAACTTCCTGAAAGCAGAAATGGTAAAAGATGATGCCGTGGTAATTGATGTGGGAATAACCCGCGTACCTGATGAAACCAAGCCAAAAGGTTACAGGATCACGGGCGATGTCGATTTTGAAAATGTTTCACAAAAGGCAAGTTACATCACTCCGGTGCCCGGTGGAGTGGGACCTATGACCATTGCCATGCTTCTTAAAAATACACTGCTGGCCCGGGAGGAGCACCGTGCAAGAAGTAATGCTAAATAATATCAGGTTTAGGCGTTTAGTAATTTAGCCTCGTCGATTTTCCAGTCGAGATAAGCATGTAAGTCGGATTCAATGAACCGAACGGCAATTGTGAAAAGCGCAAAATCGTCTACATAGCCTACTCCCGGAAGAAAGTCGGGTAGCATATCCATTGGATTAAAAACGTAGAGCAGGGTCAATCCTATAGCGGCAATTGTGAACCACGGCATTTGATTGTATTCTCCTTTTCTATAGTCTTTAAGCATGCCAAACATAAGCTTTCCCAGTTCGGCATATTTTTTCATGCCCGCACCTTTTAACTTTTTATCGATGGCATCTTTGTTCTTCATGACCATATCCAAATCCCCTTCATTAACTTTAGAAACTTCGGTCTCCAGATAGTCTTTGTTGATCTTCTTCTTTACATTTTCTAACATAGCATTTTTGTTTTGTGGTTAAAGTTTGTTTTCTGTTTTTCCGTATTCATGCTTGTATATCTTTAAGATAAGCAAAAACAGAGATACGAGCAAAGGCCCGAAAATAAGCCCTATAAACCCAAACAATGGCACCCCAACCACAACCCCAAAAAGAGTAATAAGCGGGTGTACACTGGCAAGGCGGTTAAGTATGTACAGCCTTAAAATATTGTCTGTAATCCCCACGATCACAAAGCCATAAATTACAATAAAAACCGCCTGCCATTCCATGCCCATTGAATAAAGCAGAATGGTTACAGGAACAATTCCTATGGCGGTACCAATAAAAGGTACCATGGCGCCAATGGCAGTAATTACGAACCAGAACAAGGGATCGGGTACGCCTACAATGAGGTAGCCAATTAATGCAACTATTCCCTGGAAAAATGCCACCAGTGGAATACCTAAAGCATTAGATTTTACCATTTCATCACCTTCGTGGCCTATAACCTCAAGATTGTTTTCACCCAACGGGATGTAAGAAATGATCATATCTTTAAGCCTGTCGCGGTTCATCAACATATAATACAGCAAAAAATACATGATACTTATTGCTATAAAAGCATTAAATGTGCCGGCACCAAGAGACTGGAGGTTGTTAGAGAGCCAGTTGGCCACCCGGGCCGAATCAATACTCTGGCTAAGATCATAACCCACATAGATCTCAGCTTCATTAATCTGATCCTTTACTGCCTGCAACACCATTTCTGAATTGGTCACAGCCTTGCCTATTTTTGAGGTAAGCATAATAGCAGTAAGCGTGATAGGCACCAGGATCCCAATGAAGGAAAGGAACATGAGGAAAGCGGCTGCCAATACAGGTTGCCATCGCTTTTCTACCAACCAGGTCATAGGCTTTCTTAGCACAACATAAAGGGTGATTGCGCCAAGTACTCCTGAGAGATAAGGTAAAATCTCCCGAAAGATTAAAACCAGCATGAATATAATGAGGAGTAGTACGAACAGTTGTCGCACTAAAGATGGTTTTAATCTGTTCATTGAAAAGTAATTATTTCTCGAATAACTGGTCTATATTTTTAAAAGCTTTGAATTCCAGCGCGTTTCCGCAGGGATCTTTAAAGAACATGGTGGCCTGTTCTCCTGCCTGTCCTTCAAACCGAATGTATGGCTCTATGACAAAATCAACATCCTTTTCTTTTAGTTCCTGCGAGAAGGAATTAAAAGTTTCCCAATCCAGCACCACCCCAAAATGTGGGATGGGCACATCTTTCCCGTCTACAGGATTGCTGCCGCTATTGTCAATTTCAGAAGCGGCTTTGTAATGTATTACCAGTTGATGTCCAAAAAAATTGAAATCTACCCAGTGATCACTACTTCGTCCTTCTTCCAGGTTTAAGGTTTCTCTATAAAATTTTCTTGCCTTTTCCAGATTGTCTACCGGGATGGCTAGGTGAAAAGGTTGGATCTTCTGCATTTTTTTAATGGTTGCGTAACGCGTTGATAAGTTCTTTCTTGCTCATTTTTGAACGTCCTTCTATCCCCGCCTCTTTGACTTTTTTATAAAGATCGTCTTTGCTACGGTCTTCATATTTATCGGCCTTACCACCTTTTTTACCTGTGTTCTCTGAGTTGGCGATTCTCGCAGCTTTCTCTTTACTCGCCCCTTTATCTCTCAGAGCTTCGTATTGATCTTCGTTCTTAATGCGATTGTCTGGCATATCTTTTTTCTTAAAAATAAGCAGATATGCTCAATCATTTGCTTAATTGAGTGTTAAGATTCCCGGTTTCTTCTTTTTCTTCGGAAGTTTTTCTGATTCTCCGGATTTTTTCCGAAGGTTTTCTTAGAAGTGGTATTGGAGGGTTTAGGCTTTGAACTCGCTGGTTTTTGTTCAACAGAAGCATCTTCTGTTTTACTTGATTCTCCCGTTAAGCGATCAAGGTCGTCCAGTTCCTTTTGGGTGAGATGACGATACTGTCCCACCGGCACATCAAGTTCAATATTCATGATGCGTATTCTCTTTAGCTTCACTACTTCATAACCCAGGTACTCGCACATTCTGCGAATTTGCCGGTTTAAACCCTGGGTGAGGATAATCCTGAAAACGGACTTGCTCAATTGTTCCACCTCACATTCGCGGGTAACGGTGTCTAAAATGGGAATTCCTGAAGACATTCTTCTAAGAAAGTCAGGCGTGATCAATCGGTCTACAGTAACTATGTACTCTTTTTCGTGATTGTTTCTCGCTCTAAGAATTTTATTGACAATATCCCCGTCGTCGGTTAGTAAAATCAGACCTTCACTGGGTTTGTCGAGTCTGCCAATGGGGAAGATTCGGGTAGGGAAATTTATATAATCTACTATATTCTTCTTTTCCGCCTGATTTGTAGTACAAACAATACCTATAGGTTTATTGAAAGCCAGGTAGACGTTGTCTTTTTTTGGAGGCACAATGAGTTCGCCGTTCACCCGCACTTCATCTTCGGGGCTAACTTTTGTTCCCATTTCGGGAACCTTGCCGTTAATGGTTACCCGCCCCTGTTCAATGAGAGTGTCGGCTTTACGGCGGGAGCAGTAGCCTACTTCACTAAGATATTTATTTAAGCGAGTAAGATTTTCAGAAGACATTCAGAAATATTAAAGAGTTAATCCCAATCTACCATAAAATACTTGATTTTGGCATCATCGGGAATTTGGGAAGCCTGTATGCGGGTTTGCGTATCATAGCGCAGTTCTACGGGCAGCTGTTTTTTATCAATGGTTACATATACGTTCAATTCATCAATAAAAATCACGGCTGCGCTTAGAGTGTTCTCAATTCTCGAAATGTCATAGTTCTGTACAATATCCTGGAATGTACTTTCTTTTCCAAGACCTTTGGCCGTCTTATAACGCGGGTCGAGTACCTGGATGAATCCAATGGTACTGGTGGAGTCAAAGGCCTGCACAGGTTCGATCAACAGGAGTTTGTTGCCCTGGTTATCATAAACTTCTATTTCATTGCTTTTCCTGTACAATTCGCTTTTACTTACCTGTTTTACAAGCGAATCTTCAGCAAAAATTGAATCGAGTTGATTAATTTTTATGTCGCTGGTCAAACGTCCTATACTATTAGAGGTAATGAGGAAAGGATCCTGTTCTTTTTCACAGGAAATCAGGAAGCCAGCAGTAACAAAAAGGAGGAGTAAAAAACTTTTTCGCATGATGTTTAGGTAATTTTTTAAAATTTAATGAGTTCCTCATTCCTTTATGAAGGGAATGTGGTTGACTTTTTATTTTTGGTTTTTTTCAGATTGGTATGATCCCTTCCTTTATTCACCCTGTCATTTATTTTTTATGGCTCCTGCTTCCCTCGTGCCCTTCTTTCTTCATGTAAGAGCTCTGTATTTAAAATCTTCAGCATTTCACATAATGACCTTTCAGTAAACGAAATTTTACCCAACTTCATATACCGAGGCAAAACTTCTTTAAAATGTCATTTACCGAACGCCTTTAAAATTTTTATAAAAGTAAGAATTGTGAGGGATTGACGGACTTTCTTACGGGCCTAAATTAACGAACTGCCGGATTTAATAATGTAAAAGTCCCGTTGTTCGCGTTCATTTTGGCCAGTATTCCGTTGGGAATAGTGAAGTTATCGCTAATGTGCCCAATCATACTTCCAGAAAATGCCGGAATTTTTAAAGGCTTTAAATAGTGGTCCAGAACTTCTTCCAGGGTTAGGGAGCCATAACCTCCGGCGCCTCCGGGGTCACAATCGCTACACTTTCCAAAGATAAAACCACTTATTTGTTCCAGAACCCCGCCCAGTTGTAGCTGTGACATCATCCTGTCTACGGCATAGATCTGTTCTCCTACATCTTCGAGATAAAGAATTTTATTTTGCCATTGGGTAGGGAAATAAGGTGTGCCCATAATATTGGTAAGTACAGAAAGATTTCCGCCCAGGAGTTCTCCCGTTGCGGTTCCCGGAGTTATGGTTCTTATCCTGTTTCTGGTTTGGGCAAGCATTCCGCCTTTCTCATTTGGGTTTGAGTAGGCAATAGCTTCTGCATTAAATAGAAGGTCTTTAAAATGATCTACGGCAAAAGAATTCCATGTTGAGGTTGCCAAAGGTCCGTGAAAGGTTACAAGTCCGGTTTTTTTATAAATAGCCAGGTGCAGTGCGGTAATGTCGCTGTAACCGATAAATATCTTCGGATTTTTTTTGATTTCCTCATAATCGAGCAGTGGCAGAATTCTCGCTGCCCCCGAGCCACCTCTAAGGCAAATTATCGCGTCAACTTCCGGATTCCGCCACATGTCATTAAATTCGGTAGCCCTTTGTTCATCAGTTCCTGCAAGGTGACCATGGCGGGTACGCACAAACTCTCCCAACTTCACTTTAAGGCCCATGGCCTGCATAGATTCAATAGCAATCTCATAAGGTTCAGACTCATATATGGCCCCCGCAGGGCTCACTATGCCAATGGTATCACCTGCAGCTAGGCGTTTTGGTTTAGAAACATCCTGTAAAGAACCGGTGACAGAAAATGAAGTGGCTAAACTATGAAGCGGAATTGCAAGGCTGCCAAGGCCCACATTGCGAAGAAAATTTCGTCTCTGCATAATTTTGGTTTAAAAATGGCATTTTTGAGCCTCCATAAAACTAATAATTTAAATGAATATCACGCAGAATGATCTCCATACCTGCTTTTATTTCTGCGGAAGGAACCATATAATTGTTATTCATAAAACTGAAGATGAGTATTTTGCCGCTTTTGGTTTTTAAATAGCCGCTTAAAGCATGTACGTTGCTAATTGTCCCGGTTTTGGCATAGATATAAGGCTCTTTGGCTTTATAAAAGTTCTTAATGGTGCCAGATTCACCTCCGGCAGGGAGCAGTCCAAAAAGCCTTTTTTGAGGCACCTCTTTAGAGATCTTTTCAAGAAGCTGTACTACAGTCTTAGGTGTGAACTTGTTGTAAATAGACAAACCAGAGCCATCTACCCACTTTATCTCCTGAGATAGATCCTGAAGATGATTTTTCTTCATATAGTTAATGGCGATATCGGTTTTAAGCGTATCAGATATTTCTCTGGAACTCATAAGCAGCAGCTGTTCGGCAATAAAGTTGTCACTAACCTGCAGCATTCGCTTGTAAAGGCTGTCTGTAGGAATACTATAAAGCAGTTTGCTATTGCTGAAGTCAACTTTTTTAGGATCCAGTATTTTTACCGGTTTCTGAAGGGTGTCGGACAGTAGGGCGGTAACCAGATGTGGAGAATGAATAAAAGGAACAATTCGGCTTCTGTTTTCTGCTTCGGCGGGCTGCTGATAAAGGAATTTGTTTTGGTCGTGATTTCTCACAACTGTAAAGCTGCTTCCTGAGTCAGGGGAATCTTTTACGAGGTAACGATTGAAATACGCAGGTTTGGCAACGGGAACTGTATTTTCAGCTGAAGATGTGAAGGTGGCATAATTTCCGAAGAGAGGCATAGCTGCCCGTTCTACAGAATAGTAGTAGTTGTAATCATCCCACGACCAGCCGGGGCCAAAATGTTTTTCCTCATGTATGGGCGGCACGTAATAAAGGGTTTCATTTCTTTCTTTTAAAAAATCATAAACGACAGTAGATTCCAGCTTGTCGTACAAAAAAGAAGGATCGCCTGTCCCTCTAAAAATCAGGGAATCTTCCTTTACAATATACTCAAGGCCTACAGCGGAATCCCCTAAAATTTTTAATCCTGCATAGAAAGTAAAAAGTTTGGTATTTGAGGCCGGGGTGAAATATTTTTCGGAGTTGTGTTCAAAAATGACTTTTTTCTCAGCCGGATCATAAATATATATTCCGGAAAATCCTGTTTTAAAAGGTGGATATTCCTGCAATGTATTTTGTGCTTCCATAGTGAGCTTACGCGAGGAGGAGCAGGAGCTGAAGATTAAAACTATCAGAATAATTTGAAGAACAAGCTTCAAAAATGACATTTTTGAATGATTGTTTTTTCTCACTTGTAAGGGATTTTAAAAAGAAAATTCAAGTTAGCTTTTTTTTATTATCTAAAGGTTTTTTAGAAGAAAAGATTGAAACCTGAAAAAATTTAATAACTTTTCATCAATTTTTAACTCAAAAACCAAACAAATGAGAAACAAAATTACACTGTTTTCATTCCTGATCGCCCTTTTGCAGTTCATGAATGTGCAGGCCCAGGAAAGGGTGATTTCGGGTACGGTAACCAGTGCTCAAAGGAGTATGCCGATTCCCGGAGTAAACGTTATTATTGAAGGTACTAATAAAGGTACTGTGACAGACTTTGATGGGAATTTTTCTATTAAAGCAGAAACCGGAGATGTGCTTAGCTTCTCTTCTATTGGTTACAAAACTGTGAAACGTACTGTGGAGGCAAACAACCAGATTAATGTACAACTGGAAGCCGATCTCCAGGCCCTCGATGAGGTGGTGGTAACAGCCCTGGGGATTTCAAGGGATAAGAAATCCCTTGGATATGCCACACAGGAAGTAGATGGGGAAGATCTAACAGTTGCCAAAGACCAAAATGTTATTGGAGCCCTGGGGGGAAGAGTTGCTGGAGTACAGGTTACCGGCTCATCGGGAGCAAGTATGGGGGGGACTCAAAAAATCAAAATTAGGGGAGTAAATTCTATAGGAGGAGGAGACCAGCCTTTAATAGTGATTGATGGTACGCCAATTTCAAATGCCAATTTTGCAGGGAGTGCAGGTGCCGATTATGGTAACCTGGGACAGGACGTGAACCCTGCCGATATTGAATCTGTGAATGTGTTAAAGGGTCCTGCAGCTTCAGCTTTATACGGAATTCGTGGACAGTATGGCGTTATTATGATCACCACAAAAAAAGGTGCGGCCGAAAAGTTTACGGTGCAGGCTAATTCCACTTTTTCAGTGCAGTCAACTTATGATTTTATGCCCTTACAGAACATGTATGGAGGAGGGTCTAGTTTAGATTTTAGAACACTTCCTAATGGAGATCCCTACGTAGATATATCTGTTGATGAAAGTTGGGGTCCTAGAATGGATGGGACAATGGTAAGACAGGTCTTCAGTTTTTACCCTCAAGACCCTACCTATGGACAATTAACTCCTTTTGTGCCCCATCCAGATAATATTAAGGATTTCTATGAAACCGGTTACACTTTTAATAATACTGTATCGGTTGCCGGTGGGGGAGAAAAGATCAACTTCAGAATTAGTCTGAATGATACAAAAATAGAAGGTGTAGAGCCAAATACACATTTAGATAGAAATAACCTTACTGTTCATGCCGATGCCGATGTAGTTGACAAAGTAAATGTCTCAACCAATTTTACATTTGCCCGTAATGACGCGCAGCGCCCGGGACAGGGATCAGAGTTTGGGGCTAATTATCTCGTGCAATGGTTTCAGCGGAATGTGGATATGAATAGATTGCGGGACTATCAGTATGAAGATGGAACTTACCTTCACTGGAATCTTAGCAGGCCAAGTTCTGAAACAGGAGAAGTTACTGATTTTGATCCTTTGTACTGGAATAATCCATTCTTTAATGCCTACGAGAATCTTAGTCAGGATAACAGGGATAGGTTTTTTGGAGATGTGGGAATAACTTTTCAGGTTTTGGAGAACCTTAGTTTGAGTGGACACATAAGAGGAGATCTTTATACTCAAAATATTCAGGAACGTACTGCCTTTGGAGGTAAAAGCCTTCCCTCCTTTTACATTGGAAAATTTCAGAACAAAGAATTTAACTATGAATTTCTTGCTCAGTTTGATGAAGAGTGGGGAGATTTATCGCTTAATGCCAGTTTGGGAGGAAATATTTGGAACAGGAACTACACCTATTTAACCATGGCAACCGTTGGAGGTCTTTCTTCACCGGGTTTTTATAATATTGATGCTTCGATAGACCGTCCTGAAACATCTAATTATCTGCTAAGAAAGCAGGTGAGGAGTTTGTTTGGTCTTGTTTCTTTGGGCTATGCAGATACTTTTTTTGTAGATGCATCCTTGAGAAATGATAATTCTTCGGCCCTTCCTGATGATAATAATTCTTACTGGTATCCTTCCATCTCAGGAAGTGTGATTTTTAGCGAATTTTTAGATTGGGATCCTTTAAGCTTTGCAAAGGCTAGAGCCAGTTATGCACAGGCAGGATCTGACCTTTCTCCCTATGAAACAACAATGGGCTTTGGAGTGGGAACAGTGTATGAAGGTACCAATACTTTATTTGTTCCAGATAACCTGAATAACCCAAATATAGAGCCGTCATTTGCTCATTCTTACGAGCTTGGGCTCGATTTAAGATTTTTTGACAGCAGGCTGGGAATTGATTTTACTTATTATGAACAAAAGAACAAGAACCAGATTATTAACCTTGATGTTTCAGGGGCCAGTGGTTATGGCTCCACTACAATCAATGCAGGTTTAATTGAAAATAAAGGTATTGAGGTGGCTATAAATGCCAGGCCTATTGAAACTGGAAAATTCTTCTGGGACACCAATCTTAATTTCGCGAGTAACGAAAGTATGGTAGTAGAGCTGGCTCCTGGTATTGATGTGTATACTTACTCTTCCACAACTTACTCAAGTGTGACGAGCTATCTCAATTCTTATGAAGGGAAGCCTTTTGGAAGTCTTGTAGGTACAGCTTATCAAAGAGATGAAGCGACAGGGCAGATACTTTTAGGTGACGACAATATGCCACTTTATACAGATGAAACCCATAATTTTGGAAGTGTGCTTCCAGATTTTACGGGAGGCTTCTCCAATACATTTAGCTACGGAAACTGGAGACTTTCAGGAATGATCGAGTTTCAGGGCGGTGGGCAGTTCTTTAGCCGGTCTAAAATGTTAGCGGTAAGAACCGGACAGGACCCCGTAACTGTTGCAATGAACGATAGAGGTGCAAATGTAAGGGATCCCTTAGACCAGGGTGGTGGTGTAAAGGTAGAGGGAATTTCTGCTGATACAGGTGAACCGATAAGTGCTTATGTCAATGCCCGAAGCTATTACAGGAATGTATTGGGAAGGCGAATCTACGAAGAGTGGCTTTTTGACGCTTCTTACATAAAAATGAAAGAATTGAGGCTGGGTTATAATCTTACCAAAGAGATCCTGGGCAATTTTCCTGTAGAGAGTGTGCAATTAGCTGTGATTGCCCAAAATCCGTTTATGATTTGGCAGGAAGCGCCAGAAGGTATTGATCCTTCTGCGATTTCTACGGGAGCACAGTCAATTAGCTGGTACGAATCAGGTCAATTACCGTCAGTGCGATCAATTGGGGTAGACGTAAACATTACTTTCTAAAAAACGAATTATGAAAAAATATATTATCATCTTATTATTTTGCAATCTTAGCTTGCTGGGATGTAGCGAATTTGACGAAGATATTAATGTGAACCCAAATATACCGGGTGAAGCATCGGGAACACAATTAATTGCCAACGCACAATTATATCTTCCATCTTTAAGTTCTTCCCCACAGGGAGAATTTCTGGCCCAGTACTTAGCCGAGACCCAATACGTGGGTGTTTCTTTATACCCCGAAGGTTCTACAAACTTTTACTGGTTCTATGAGGGGCCGCTTATGAACCTTGAGACCGTTTTAAATTCTGAAGAAGATTTAAATGCTGCTGAAGGTCCGGTTGCCAACCAGCTTGCTGTGGCAAAAATTTTGAAGGCTTATTTTTACTGGAATCTAACCGATCGGTGGGGTGATGTGCCTTACACCGAAGCTTTGCAGGGGAATAATAATTTCACCCCCGCATATGACACCCAGGAGTCTATTTATTCAAATTTGTTTGCGCTGTTAAAAGAGGCCAATAATCAAATAGTTGCAGGTGATATTGATAATGACCTGGTCTATGGTGGCAATATGGAGAAATGGAAAAAGCTGGGTAATTCGCTCAGACTTTTAATGGCTCTTCGTCTTTCTGAAGTAGATCCTCAATGGGCGCAAGATGAGTTTAATGCTGCAATGGCCGACGGGGTGATGAACTCTAATGATGATAGCCTGGTCTTTCAGCACTTAGCCGATGCTAACAATCAAAACTACTGGTATGATCAGGTAGTAGAAAGCAATCGGGAGTGGTGGGCTCTCACAGTTAATTTAGTTGAAGAGATGAAGCCGGTTGATGATCCGCGTTTAGAGGTTTATGGAAATCCTGCGCGTGAAAGCGGTGAGTTTATTGGTATGCCCTATGGAGAAACCGAAGCTATAGGGACTGAAGAATATTCATTGCTGGGTTCTGATATTACCGCTCAGGATGCTCCTGTTTATTTGGTAACCTACCCTCAGGTGTTGTTCGCTATTGCTGAAGCTGCGGAAAGAGACTGGGTGACCGAAGATGCTGAAACTTACTATAACATGGCAATAGAAAAATCTGTTCTTCAGTGGACAGGTTCAACTGAAGGTGTAGATGAGTTTATAAGTCAGCCAGAAGTTGCTTTTGATCCTGCAAATGCCATAGAGAGAATTTCAGAACAACGGTGGATCCATTTATTTATGAACGGTTATGAAGCCTGGAGCGAATGGAGAAGAACAGGATTCCCCGATGATTTTGTACAGCCTGAAGGACGCCCGGTGCCAACGCGCCTGGCATATCCCGATACAGAAGATTTTAATAACGCCGATAATTTTAATGAGGCTGTAGAACGACAATTTGGAGGTGAAGATTCTATTTATGGTACAGTATGGTGGGATGAATAAAAAACCATTCCTATAATTCTTAAAATCTCCCGATATTGTCGGGAGATTTTATTTTAACACACTATGAGACACCCGTTCGTTCTTTTTATTTCCCTTTTACTGCTTTCCTGTAGTACTGCCAGTACAAATACTTCCCGGATAATAGATAAACCCATTGTTTTTAATGAAGAACGGGAGGAGCTAAGTTTGGCTTATATGAAAGATAGATATGGTCTTGAAAAAGAAGATCCCACTATTGTGCCTAAAATGGTAGTACTTCACTGGACAGCTATTCCTACCCTCGAAAGATCTTTTGCTGCCTTTAAAGACCCTCACCTTCCCGGCAGCAGAACAGCAATTTCCGGGGCGAGTGACTTAAATGTGTCCACTCATTTTCTTGTTGACAGAGATGGAACAATTTATCGTCTAATGCCCGAAACCATACTGGGGCGACATGTAATAGGATTAAACCATACAGCAATAGGAGTGGAAAATGTAGGAGGCACTTCCGGGACGCCGCTAACCCAGGCTCAACTTGAAGCAAACATCTGGCTGGTAAGGTACCTGAAAACAAAATATGATATTGAGTATGTAGTTGGTCATCACGAATACACCAGGTTTGAAGATCATGAATTATGGCTTGAAAAAGATGCAGGTTACAGAACTCAGAAATCAGATCCGGGAGATGATTTTATGGAAAAAGTCAGGGCCGCTACTGCCGATTTGAATTTTCAACCTCTCCCAACCCCTGCACCCGAAAAAACCTTTTCTCTGATTCGAAAAATTGTAGATCATTACCAGGATTATAAAGAACCAGGTTTTGAAGAAAGGCGTTTTAAGCATAATGATATTATGCCTGTCATTCAAAAATGGCAAAAAAACGATCTGTTTGAGGTAAACCAGGTAGGAAAGTCAATAGAAAACAGGGAGCTTTATTTAATAAGTATCGGTTCAGGAGAAACTGATGTTTTGTTGTGGTCGCAAATGCACGGCGATGAATCTACAGCAACTATGGCCGTTTTTGACATTCTCAATTTTCTCGCCCATGATTCCTTTCAGAAGGAAAAAGAAGCGATGTTGAAGAAGGTGAAATTACATTTTCTGCCAATGCTCAATCCCGATGGGGCTGAGGTATTTCAGCGTAGAAACTCTTTAGGTATTGATGTTAATCGCGATGCGTTGCGTTTGCAGTCACCTGAAGCTAAGACCTTAAAAAGGGTAAGAGATAGCCTTGAAGCCGACTTTGGGTTTAATCTTCATGATCAAAGCATGTATTACAACACACAGGGGTCAGAAAACCCGGCTACAATCTCATTTTTGGCACCTGCTTACAACTATGAGAAATCTATCAATGATGTTCGTGGAAATGCTATGAAACTTATTGTTCAAATGAATCAACTTCTGCAGGAATATGCTCCGGGAAAAGTGGGCAGGTACAATGATGATTTTGAGCCACGGGCTTTTGGAGACAATATTCAGAAATGGGGCACCAGCACTGTGTTGATAGAATCGGGCGGCTTCCCGGGAGACCCGGAAAAACAGGAAATTAGAAAATTGAACTTTCTAACAATTCTATCAGCCATCTTTTCTATTGCTGAAGAAGAATACGAATCTATGGCTATTGCCAATTACAGCAAAATTCCTGAAAATGACAGCAAACTTTATGATCTTAAAATAAAGGGGTTGCATTATGCCCTTTTTGGAGAGCAATACATCCTTGACTTAGGAATAAACCATTCTGAAGTTTACTCGCAAAATGAAAAGCAACTCTTTTACAGAAGCTATATTGCAGATCAGGGGGATCTCTCCACAAATTTCGGGTATAATACCTTGGATGCTTCAGGATTCGATTTTGAACCTGGGAAAATCTATGCCGAAGTTTTGCCCAATCTCGATGCTGTGGAAAAGTTGAATTTTTCAGATCTTCATTCAAAAGGCGTAGCTTATGTAAGGGTTCAAAACCTGCCAAAAGAAAGAAGCTATTTTTATTATCCAATTGTAGTGGTAGGCCAAAATTTTAAAGTTTCAGAAGAAATAAAGGTTGGTATGAACCCAACTTTCTTCTTGACAAAAGCAGGAAAATCCCATTATGCTGTTATAAACGGATTTGTTGTTCCTCTAGATGGAGAGGCTTCCAATTTTAAGAATGGGTTCATTATTCGGAATTAGATTTTAAAGAAGAACCCCGGTTGCCGGAATTGATTGAATTTGATTATCTAATGCCGGTTGCTAAATCCTGTTTTTATGTACCTTTGCCGCTTATGAAAGAACAGGAAATGAACGAGCTGGTGGAGCAGGGAAAGATGCTGCCGCTAATGGAAGAATTCTATACCATTCAGGGAGAAGGTTTTCACAAGGGGACTGCTGCTTACTTTATACGTGTGGGCGGCTGCGATGTTGGCTGTCACTGGTGTGATGTTAAAGAAAGCTGGAATGCAAGACTACACCCTCCAACAGGTGTTGAAACTATTGTTGGCAATGCTGTGAAACATAGTAAGACAGTGGTGGTCACGGGAGGGGAGCCTCTTACCTGGAATATGGAGCCGCTTACCAGTAGTTTAAAGGAAAAAGGAGCAAAGATTCATATAGAGACTTCGGGAGCATACCCGGTGACAGGAACATGGGACTGGATTTGCCTTTCCCCGAAGAAAATCAAGCTTCCCACTCCAGAGATCTACCAAATTGCAAATGAGCTGAAGGTGATAATTTTTAATAAACATGATTTTCAGTTTGCCGAGGAACAGGCGGCGCAGGTGAATGAGAATTGTATCCTTTATCTACAACCCGAATGGAGTAACCGTGAAAAGATGATGCCTCTAATTGTAGAATACGTAATGCAGAACCCAAAATGGAAGGTGTCGCTGCA
Source organism: Salinimicrobium sp. TIG7-5_MAKvit (assembly GCF_049569215.1). Classification (GTDB taxonomy): domain Bacteria; phylum Bacteroidota; class Bacteroidia; order Flavobacteriales; family Flavobacteriaceae; genus Salinimicrobium; species Salinimicrobium profundisediminis. The sequence continues at coordinate 2,463,537 of NZ_CP145903.1, forward strand.
AACACATAAATACCTGAACATCCCATAAAAAAACGCCCTTTTAAAAAGGGCGTTTTTTTATTATATTTTTCCTGTATTGTTACTTCTTACTTTGGTTGCTTGAAGGGGATTTGTACATAGCGGTCATCCCAGCCAATAAACAAGTTTGCGCCATCGTTGGATTCTGCAAAGCTCATTGACAGTGCTTCAATGGGCACAGGTGATTTTCTTACAGGTACAGTGATACGGGCAACATCTTTTTCTACATGATAGTCGTATGCTCCCCAAATATTTGTGCTGTTATTAAGAATGATTGTCCATTCGTTTTCTTTTGGAATGGTAAAAAGCGTGTAAGTTCCTTTTTTGATGGTTTTGTTAGCTACCATGAGGTCCTGGTAAAGCGTGATTTCGGTGGCTTCATTGGCACCTGTTCTCCAAACTTCGCCAAAAGGAACCAATTTTCCGAAGACTTCACGATCACGGGTTTGAGGCCGGCTGTAAAGAACTCTGGCCATAGGTTCGTTGTTTTCTCCTCTAAATAAAGCTACATCCATAGGGCTCACATCAAGTTTTGAAAAGTTGGGCCCGTCATTATCTTTTAAAGTTTCCGTAGTGTCCTGAGCATATAATTGCGTGGTGAGTGACCCCGCCATAACTGCGAACATTATAAAATATTTCTTCATTTCCTGTGTTTTTGAATTATGGGTTAAATATAAACCATGCTGAATAATAATTAGTTAAGGTTTTCTTTAAATCGGGTTAAAAAGATGAGAAATTAAAATACTCATTTCTGGCTTTTTAGACTTCGTAATTTTGTCGTGTATAAGGGTGTGCTACAATTGTGAATAAATCTGTAAAATTTGGTTCAGGTGTAAATTACCGGAAAACACTTTTATCCAGAATTTTGAATGTAAAAATAAGGGAGGGAAGTGTTTGAGGTCCCTCTTCTCCAAACCGCTACAAGAGAGGATTTTTCCACATAAATTGTTGATAACTTCAAGGCTTTAACAATGAGGGTAGTGGTTTAACAGGCACGATTTTGGTATATTTGTTCGTTATAGAAATTGATAAAATTTTAACGAATTTAAATATGAGCGAAGAGGTTAAAAGAAGCAGTTATTCGGCTGACAGTATCCAGGCGCTGGAGGGGATGGAGCATGTGCGCATGCGTCCCTCCATGTACATTGGTGATACTGGGGTAAGAGGCTTGCATCACCTGGTGTATGAGGTGGTGGATAACTCTATTGATGAAGCGCTTGCCGGTCACTGTGATACCATTAGAGTAACCATAAACGAAGATAATTCTATTACTACAGAGGATAACGGTCGTGGTATTCCTGTAGATTTACATAAGAAAGAAGGAGTGTCTGCACTTGAGGTTGTTATGACCAAGATTGGGGCAGGTGGGAAGTTTGATAAAGATTCCTATAAAGTATCCGGTGGACTTCACGGGGTAGGGGTAAGTTGTGTGAATGCACTTTCAGATCAACTTAAAGCCACTGTTTACCGTGATGGAACTATCTGGGAGCAGGAATATGAAAAAGGTAAGCCTGTTTACCCGGTAAGATCGGTAGGAACTACCGATCTTAATGGTACTATCGTCACCTTTAAGCCCGATGCTACCATATTTCAGCAAACTACAGAGTACAGCTATGATACCCTTGCCAGCAGGATGCGTGAACTTGCCTTCCTCAACAAAGGGATCACTATTACGCTTACAGACCGTAGGGAAAAAGATGACAAGGGAGAGTTCGTTTCGGAAATATTTCATTCCGAAGAAGGTCTAAAGGAGTTTATAAAATTCCTTGATGGCACACGGGAGCCTATTATTAGCGAAGTAATTGCAATTGAAGGAGAGAAGAATGATATTCCTGTAGAGGTTGCGATGGTTTATAATACTTCCTTCAACGAAAATCTTCACTCATACGTGAATAACATCAATACCCACGAAGGAGGAACGCATCTTGCCGGTTTCAGAAGAGGGCTTACTACTACATTAAAAAAATACGCAGATGCTTCGGGGCTACTCGATAAGCTGAAGTTTGAGATTTCGGGAGATGACTTCCGGGAAGGTTTGACGGCAATTGTTTCAGTAAAAGTTTCAGAGCCTCAGTTTGAGGGGCAAACCAAGACCAAGCTCGGGAACAGGGAAGTGACTGCTGCGGTTTCTCAGGCAGTTTCTGAAATGCTCGAAAATTACCTTGAAGAAAACCCGAATGATGCAAAAACCATTGTTCAAAAGGTGATTCTTGCTGCGCAGGCACGTCATGCAGCTAAGAAGGCCCGTGAAATGGTGCAGCGTAAAACCGTGATGAGCGGGGGTGGATTACCCGGTAAACTTTCAGATTGTGCTTCGCAAGATCCGCATGAGAGTGAAGTGTTCCTGGTAGAGGGAGACTCGGCGGGAGGAACGGCCAAGCAGGGTCGTGACCGTCATTTCCAGGCTATTTTGCCGTTAAGGGGTAAGATCCTTAACGTTGAAAAAGCCATGAGCCACAAGGTTTTTGAAAACGAAGAGATCAAGAACATTTATACTGCTCTTGGGGTTACTATTGGTACAGAAGAAGACAGTAAGGCACTGAATCTTTCAAAGCTGAGGTACCACAAGATCGTGATCATGTGTGATGCCGACGTTGATGGTAGTCACATTGCAACATTGATTCTTACCTTCTTCTTTAGGTATATGAAAGAATTAATTGAAGCAGGCCACGTTTACATTGCTACGCCGCCACTTTACCTTATAAAGAAAGGAAGTAAAAAGCGATACGCATGGAATAATAAGGAGCGTGATGAGATCGCCAATTCCTTTAGTGGAGGTGTGAGCGTTCAGCGTTACAAAGGTTTGGGGGAGATGAATGCAGAGCAATTGTGGGATACTACCATGAATCCTGAATTCAGAACTCTTCGCCAGGTCACTATTGATAACACAGGGGAGGCCGACAGGATCTTCTCTATGTTGATGGGAGATGAAGTGCCACCTCGTAGAGAATTTATTGAGAAGAATGCTGTTTATGCAAATATCGATGCTTAAATAGACTTGTGGTTATAGCTAAAGCCCTGCAGAGATGTAGGGCTTTTTTTTGGCACACATTTCAGGGTAAATGTGTTTGTCTATTTTTGTTATCTAATCTGAAAGGGTTTTTCCTTACTTTTACCTTAGTTTCAACCAAAATTGATCACATTGAAAAAAAATGTAATTCGCTTCAGCTTAATATTTGTTTTTTTACTTCCCTGTACTGCTAATTCCCAGGAGGATGTGGAACTTTTTATAAATGACATGTTACATGTAGCCGAAGACTTTGCTACGCCGGCAGCTGAAGGGGCTGTTTATCTTTCAGGAGCCGGATGGTTCTCTTCTGCAAAAGATCTCGATTTATGGGAGCTTGAAATATCTGTCATGGCAAATGTCCTCTTTGTTCCTGAAAAAAAGAAGAGTACGGCTATATCCAGTACAGATTATAAGACTTTTGATATAAGGGGGGAGCAAAACGCCATTATCCCGACAGCCTTTGGAGGAATGACAGATGTCGTTTTTGAAGGGGAAATTCTTGGCAATGAATTTGACTTCAATGCAATTGATGGAATCAATAAAAATTTTCTTGCTCATCCTTTTGTTCAGGCTTCCATGGGTCTTCCTTATGGAACAGATCTTACTTTTAGGTTCCTGCCCAAAACGAAAATTGATGATGTTAATTTTAGTACTTACGGTGTGGGGCTCAAGCATAATTTTAATCAATATTTTTTTAATCCACAGCCCAATGATTTTCAATTTGCTGCTTTGGTAGCCTACAGTAAATATGATGTCGACTACGGGTTTATACCTTTATTAGTCGAATATGACTTATTCAGCGAGTCTAGGGTTGCCCTGGAAATGGACCAGATCGAGGTAGACGCTGATATATTTCTTTTCCAGGTAATTACTTCAAAGTCATTTATCAATTCGGGATGGGAAGTGTTTGGATCTATTGGTGCTTCAACTTCGCAGGTAGATTATGTGGCAGGTGGAGGAGGGGACTTTCTGGGGGAAATGAATTCGGCTCTTGAAATCCTGGGTGAAAATAATATTGAGTTCAAAGTTGATGCTGGCGTTAATTATCAAATTGGAAGATTTAAGCTAAGTTCTATGCTAAGTGCGGGGAAATTTTTCAATGCTAATTTAGGTCTTTCGGTAGGTATATAATCACAGCTTTTTACGGCTTTTTTTGAGGGAAAAATCCTGTGAAATTCGTACTTTAGCAGGACTATTAATCAAACTAACTCACAATGAAAGTTACTATAGTAGGTGCCGGAGCTGTTGGAGCCAGCTGCGCGGAATATATCGCCATTAAAAATTTTGCTTCCGAAGTAGTTCTAATTGATATTAAAGAAGATTATGCCGAAGGTAAGGCCATGGATCTCATGCAAACTGCTTCCCTTCTTGGATTCGATACTAAAATTACCGGAAGTACAAATGACTATTCTAAAACAGCAAATTCAGACATTGCTGTAATTACCAGTGGAGTGCCACGTAAACCTGGGATGACCCGCGAAGAATTGATTGGGATCAATGCCGATATCGTAAAATCGGTATCTGAAAGCCTTTTAGAGCATTCTCCCAATGTTACTTTGATCGTGGTAAGTAATCCTATGGATACCATGACTTATCTGGTACATAAAACCACTAAACTTCCGAAGAACAAAATTATAGGAATGGGTGGAGCTTTAGATAGCGCCCGTTTCAAATACAGAATTAGTGAAGCTCTTGACTGCCCTTCGTCAGATGTTGACGGGATGGTAATTGGAGGTCATAGCGATACCGGAATGGTGCCTTTAACAAGGCTTGCCACCCGTAACTCTGTACCTGTGTCAGAATTTCTTTCTGAAGATCGCATCAACCAGATTTCTGAAGATACTAAGGTAGGAGGAGCAACTCTTACTAAAATGCTTGGTACCAGTGCGTGGTATGCACCAGGAGCTGCTGTTTCTTCACTTGTGCAGGCAATTGCCTGTGACCAGAAGAAAATGTTCCCTTGTTCTGCCCTTTTAGAGGGGGAATATGGGCTTAACGATCTTTGTATTGGAGTACCTGTGATTCTTGGTAAAGATGGGATCGAGAAAATTGTTGAAGTAGAACTTGACGAGGCAGAAAAAGCTAAACTTAAAGAAAGTGCTTCAGGGGTTTCAAAAACCAACGATCTTCTTGAGGTGAAATAATCAGGATAAAATAAATTTTTTAAAGAAGCTTCTCAAAAGTGCCATTTTTGAGGGGAACTTTCATCGCAACAGTGAATTGGCGTGATGAAACCTCCCATTGTAAGGTGCTCTTGGAAAGCTTCTTTTTTTGGTTTTAAAAGTTAATTTTTTCAAAAAATATAATTGGGATTTCTATCTTGAAAACCTATATTTGTCCGTTTTTAAAAAATGAACATAAATTAAAGAATAATGCAGAACAAGGGAATAATCAAGGTATTTGCAATTTTGTTTGCCCTGGTATGTATCTACCAGTTGTCTTTCACCTTTATTGCTGGCAACATTGAGGGAGATGCCGAAGAATTTGCACAGCAGGAAGTCCCCGAGAGTGTAGATGGTTACATCACAGCCAGGGAAAGAGCAGAACAAAGGTATCTTGATTCCATTGGGAATGAAGAGGTTTTTCTTGGAATCACCTACAATTCGGCTAAGGAAAAAGAGCTTAACAAAGGGCTTGACTTAAAAGGAGGTATTAACGTAATTCTCCAGATTTCGGTTAAAGATATCCTTCGGGAATTGGCCAATAACAGTAAAGATCCTGCTTTTAACCAGGCGCTGTTAAGAGCAGACGAAGCTCAAAAAACAAGTCAGGAGAACTATCTTGACCTTTTCTTTGAAGCTTTTGAAGAGATTCCGGATGCACGCCTTGCTTCTCCCGATATTTTTGCAAATAGAAATCTTAGCGATGAGATCAATTTTGAAATGACTAATGAGGAGGTAAAGCCTATCATTAGAAGAAAAATTGATGAGTCTATTGTTTCGGCGTTTGAAGTACTTAGAAAACGTATCGATAAATTCGGGGTTACTCAACCCAATATTCAGCGTCTTGGATCTTCAGGAAGAATTCTTGTTGAATTACCGGGAGCTAAAGAAATTCAACGTGTACAGGACCTTTTACAGAGTACAGCTCAGTTAGAGTTCTGGCATGTTTATAAGAGCAATGAATTCCAAAACTTCTTTGTGCAGGCAAATAACCTGCTTAAGCAAATCGAAGTTGAGGAAACTACAGAGACTGCAGAAGCCGATGTAGATACTGCACAGGCCGGGCAGGATGAGATCGATGCTCTTTTAGAATCAGCAAGTGATACTGCACAGGTAGCTGAACAAAACAATCCTTTATTTGACCTAATGGCTTCTCCTGGTTTCCAGGGAGGGCCGGTACTGGCTACATTTAATATTGCAGATACTGCAAAAGTTAGACAGTATCTTAATATGCCGCAGGTGCGCAACCTTCTTGAAGGCGAGCAGCGGTACACAAAGTTTGTATGGGGAATTACCAGTGAGGATGATGCGGTTGCCGGTCTTTATGCCTTGAAAGGAAACAGACAAAATGAGCCGCCACTTTCAGGTAGTGTGATTACAGATGCTACCCAGGCTTACGACCAGGTGGGTAGAGTTGCAGTAACTATGCAAATGAACGGAAAAGGAGCTAAGACCTGGGAAGAAATGACAGGTTACGCTTTTGAGAACCAAAGTCAAATTGCAATCGTTCTTGACAACGTAGTGTATTCAGCTCCGGGAGTTTCGACCGGACCAATTTCAGGTGGTAGAAGTGAGATCACAGGAGATTTTTCTATTACCGAAGGGCAGGATTTAGCAAACGTATTGCGTGCGGGTAAACTGCCTGCTTCCGCAGATATTGTACAGAGTGAGATCGTAGGTCCGTCACTTGGGCAGGAAGCTATTGATAGCGGTATCATGTCATTCGCTATTGCTTTATTTCTGGTATTGATCTGGATGATCTTCTACTACGGAAAAGCCGGTATCTTCGCCGATATCGCTCTTGTAGTAAACATCCTGTTCATTTTTGGTGTGCTTGCCGGTCTTGGGGCAGTACTTACATTGCCTGGTATTGCCGGTATCGTGCTTACCATAGGTATGTCGGTAGATGCGAACGTGCTTATCTTTGAACGTATACGGGAAGAATACGCGAAAGGGAAGGTTCAAAAAGATGCCATTAGAGATGGTTTTAGTAATGCACTTTCTTCAATTCTTGATGCGAACATTACAACCGGTCTTACGGCATTGATCCTGTTGGTTCTTGGAACAGGACCTATCAAAGGTTTTGCTACAACTTTATTAATAGGTATTGCAACTTCGCTTTTCACCGCAATCTTTATTACAAGATTGTTCATTGACAACTATGCCAAGAACCCAAATAAGAGTCTTGAATTCTCTACAAGGGTTACTAAAAATCTTTTCTCTGGCTTGAGCATTAAGTTCCTGCAAAAGAGAAAAACATTCTATGTGGTTTCAGGAATATTTCTTCTTGTGAGTTTAGGTTCTCTTTTCACTCAGGGATTGAACCAGGGTGTTGATTTTGTTGGAGGAAGAAGTTATACAGTAAGATTTGATAAGGCTGTAAATCCAACCGAACTTGAGGATGAGCTTGTGACCGAATTTGGAAGTGCCAGCGCCAAGACCTTTGGAGCAGCAAACCAGATCAAGATCACTACAAAATATAAGGTAGAAGAAGAAGGCAGTGAGGTAGATGAAGAAATTACTCAGAAGCTTTTTGCTGCTGTTCAGTCTTACCTTCCTGAAGGAACAACTTACCAAGACTTTACCGTTGGAGGTGAAGGTGAGAGAGAGATAGGTATCATGCAGTCTATTAAAGTAGGCCCTTCTATAGCCGATGATATCAAGCAGGCTTCTATTTGGGCGGTACTTGGATCTCTTTTAGTGATCTTCCTGTACATCCTCTTGAGGTTTAGAAAATATCAGTTCTCCTTGGGGGCTGTGGTTGCAGTTATTCACGATGTCCTGATAGTATTGGGTGTATTCTCCCTTACTTATAAGTTCATGCCTTTCAACATGGAGATCGACCAGGCGTTTATTGCTGCGATCCTTACGGTGGTAGGTTACTCGCTTAACGATACCGTGGTAATCTTTGACAGGATCAGGGAGTTCTTCAATGAACATCCTTCATGGACCAAGAAAGATGCAATCAATGCAGCGATCAACAGTACAGTTAGCCGTACAATAAACACCTCTTTAACTACACTTGTAGTACTTCTTGCGATCTTCATCTTTGGAGGGGAAAGCATTAGAGGATTCATGTTTGCTCTTATTGTAGGTGTGATAGTGGGTACATACTCTTCTATCTTCATTGCAACTCCTATTACTTACGATACCTTTAATAAGGAGACTAAGAAAAGAAAGCTTAAGCAAAAAGAAACTGTGGAGTAAGAACCACCAGTATATTATATAAAAAGAGCCTTTCTTCGGAAAGGCTCTTTTTTTTGCCATTTTTGAGAGGGTGGTGTGCAGTTGTTCAGGCTCTTCTCAGGTTTTTTAAAATGTCTTTTCTTCTGAAGGTTCAAAGAAGTTACAGGCTTTCGCTGATGTCCCTGAAAAGCCTTTTTCTCTCAGATAAATTAAATACTTCTGCTGAAGTAAAAGCTAAAGGGTGTTACCGATATTCTTTTTATGCTGAAAAGGCGCTCCTAAAGCTTTAATTCTGTTACTGAAGGTGAGAGTAAAGCATTAATAGACTTTCTTGCCTACACACTACCCAAAAATGTCGTTTTTGACTACCGGTAATTCAGGAAATAAAAATTGATTTCTGTCCTCTCTTTTCTGTTTCGAGTTGAGCCGGGGATAAAAAGAGGGTAAAATACATTGAGCCGGGAATTGGATTGAGAAAAAAATACTCTTCAAAAATGCCATTTTTGAAGAGTATTTCTGAGGTTAATCTCTGTTTAAGATAAGACTGTCGCCCACAGCCAGGTTCCATTGGTCTGAGAGTCCTGCATTGACCTCCAGGACGTATTGGGCCGGCTTTTCTGAAGGGATTGTTTCCAGGCTTTTTGGTGGGGCGTTCTTCTTAATGCTTACCACTTTATTATTTGCATCGAGAAAGATGAGATCAAGCGGGATATTCGTGTTTTTCATGTAAAATCCACGTGGGGCTTCATCTTCAAAGATAAAGATCATCCCCTGGTCGTCTTCCATAGAAGTGCGGTACATGAGACCAGTTTCCCGCTGGTAATCGTCATCGGCGATTTCCAATTGCAGGTGTTGGATGGTGTCACCAGTTTCTTTTGTGAGGTAAGCTTCAGCCTCTTTCGTAAAAGTTATAGGTTCGGCGATATCCTGCTGTACAGGCTCTTTGTTGTCCTTGCAGCTCAGCAACACGCTTGTAGCGAGAAAAATGCTGAAAAAAGTGCTTTTCCTTATCATTTTACGCGACTTTTAGTCGAGGGCCTGTACATGAAGTAGAAACCGGCAATGATAAACGGAACGCTCAGCCATTGACCTGTGTTTAATACCCAGTTGACCCTTTCACCTACTTGCGGTTCTTTCACAAATTCTACAAAGAATCGTACAGACCATAGTAGTACTAAGAAAAGTCCGAAAATATAACCCAGTTTTTCCCTTTTAAGGGTTTTCCAGTAAGTGTACCAAAGAATGATAAACACCACGAGATAACATGCAGATTCATACAATTGAGCCGGGTGCCGGGCAAAATCCTCGCCCAGTTTAGTGAAAACCACTCCAAAATCGCTGTTGGTAGGTTTTCCTATAATTTCAGAATTCATGAAGTTACCAATCCGTACAAAAATACCTCCACAAGCTACAGGAATAACAATCCTGTCAAGGATCCAGAGAACCGGCTTATGTAATATGTTACGGCAGTACAGGTACATGGCGGTGATGATACCTATCGCCGCCCCGTGACTTGCGAGACCTCTAAAACCGGTGAATTCAAACTCAGGTTCAAATCGTACGGGTAGGAATATTTCAAGAAGGTGGTTTTGAAAATAGTCCCAGTCATAGAAAATAACATGTCCCAGCCTGGCGCCAATCAGCGTAGCAAGTACGGTGTAAATAAAAAGTGAATCCAGTTTTTCAATAGCAATTCCCTCTCTTTCGTAAATGCTCTTCATAAGGTACCAGCCTATGGTGAAGGCAACAACGAACATTAAACTGTAGTAGTGAATGACGAAAAATCCCAGATCAATTCCTTCGGAAGGATTCCAGTAGATTTTATTGAAAAGCATGAAATTGTTTTATTGTTGGAAGGTAAAGATACATATTTGGCGCCTTTCCTGATTATTTTTCCTCCTGAAGTTTCTTTGGAACTGGATCATAGCCCTGTCCTCCCCACGGATTGCAACTGGCAATTCGTTTTATGGAGAGCCAGCTTCCTTTTAAAGCACCGTGCTGTTGCAGGGCTTCAACAGTATACTGTGAACAGGTAGGCGTGTAGCGACAGCTTGCAGGCGTGAGTGGCGAGATAAATCTTTGGTAAATCCTCACCAAACCTATAAGCGGATATGTAAGCCACTTTCTCACAAGAATTTTTGTTATTCTATGGCAAAGCTGGTGCCGTCTTTGCCATCCTTCAGCTGAATTCCAATTTCCAGGAGCTCATCCCTTATCTTATCGCTGGTAGCAAAATCTTTGTTAGCTCTGGCCTCTGCTCTTAATTTGATGAGCAGTTCTACCGTGCCTGAAAGTTTATTTCCGAAGTCATTATCGGCAGCTTCAGCAGTATCTACGAGTCCGAGAACGTCAAAAATGAAGTCGGATATTGTCTTTTTTAGCACCTCGAGGTCTTCAGCTGTAATCTTAGCTTTTCCGTCTTTAATGATATTAATCTGCTTTACAGCTTCAAAAAGTTGTGCGATAAGAATGGGGCTATTAAAATCGTCATTCATAGCGTCATAACACTTCTGTCTCCATTCTGCTACATCAAAATCGGAAGTTGCTGCGGTTTCAAGATGATCAAGTGCATGATAGGCATCCATCAATCGCTGAAAACCTTTTTCGCTGGCCACAAGAGCTTCGTTTGAGAAATCGAGTATGCTGCGGTAGTTTGCCTGCAACATAAAGAACCGTGCTACTGTAGGTGCAAATCCTTTTTCGAGATTGGGATTGTCTCCTGTAAAGATCTCATTGGGAAGGATGTTGTTACCTGTGCTCTTAGCCATTTTCTTCCCATTAAGGGTAAGCATATTGGCATGCATCCAGTAATTTACCGGGGTTTTTCCTGTAGCGGCTTCTCCCTGTGCAATTTCACATTCGTGATGCGGAAATTTTAGATCCATACCGCCACCGTGAATGTCAAACTCCTCTCCCAGATATTTTGAGCTCATTACGGTACATTCCAGGTGCCAGCCCGGGAAACCATCGCTCCATGGCGAAGGCCAGCGCATGATGTGTTGAGGTTCGGCTTTTTTCCAGAGCGCAAAATCCTGTGGATTCCTTTTATCGCTTTGTGCAGCCAGTTCCCGCGTATTGGGGATCATGTCTTCAAGCTTTCTTCCGCTTAATTTGCCATAGTCATGAGATTCGTTGAATTTCATGACATCAAAGTAAACAGATCCATTGGCTTCGTATGCATAACCTTTTTCAAGGATCTCCTTGATAATCTCTATCTGCTCAACGATATGGCCGGTTGCGGTAGGCTCAATGCTGGGCGGGAGATTGTTGAACTTCTGCAGAATATTGTGAAAATCTACAGTGTATCGTTGCACAACTTCCATAGGCTCAATTTGCTCAAGCCGTGCCTTTTTAGCGATCCTGTCTTCACCTGAGTCGGCGTCATTTTCTAAATGCCCGGCATCGGTAATATTTCGTACATATCGCACTTTGTAGCCCAGGTGTTTTAGGTATCTAAAAACAAGATCAAAGGAGATAAATGTGCGGCAATTGCCAAGATGCACATTGCTGTAAACCGTAGGGCCGCAAACGTACATGCCCACGGTGCCTTCATTGATAGGTTTAAAAACTTCTTTTTCTCCCGATATTGAGTTGTAGATCTTTAATTCCTGCTGCTGGTAAAGTGCCATAAAAAATGTACAGATTTAAAATTCGGTTTCCAGATTGATGTAGTCTAAAAAGTCGCGTCTTGCTTCGGGATCTTTGAATCTTCCGCCGTATTCGCTGGTAACGGTACTGCTTTCAATATCCCTAATTCCGCGGCTGTTTACACAAAGGTGCTTGGCATCAATCACGCAGGCAACATCTTCGGTGCCCAATACTTCCTGGAGCTCCTTTACAATTTGCATGGTCAATCTCTCCTGTACCTGTGGGCGCTTGGCGTAATAATCTACAATGCGGTTCATTTTTGAAAGCCCTACAACGGTACCGTTGGAAATATATCCTACGTGTGCTCGTCCTACTATTGGCAGCAGGTGGTGCTCACAGGTAGAGTAGAGGGTGATGTTCTTTTCTACCAACATCTCCCCGTATTTATACTTGTTTTGAAAGGTTGAAGCCTTTGGTTTCAATTGAGGGTGCAACCCGCCAAATACTTCTTTAACAAACATCTTGGCTACCCTTTTTGGAGTTCCTTTAAGGCTATCATCGGTAAGATCAAGGCCCAGGGTGTCCAGGATGCTCTGTACGTCTTTTTGGATGCGTTCAATCTTTTCCTCATCACTTATTTCAAAGGCATCTTTACGCATAGGAGTGTCTGTATTGGGGCTTACAAAAGCATCTCCCATTTCATCAATAGCCTCGTCTATATTGTCTTTTTTCATAATTCTATATAAAGTAGCGTCTAAAACACTTGGTAAGTAAGCTTGCAAAGATACATATTTAAACCCTTTTTTGGAAGTCTGTTGCAGCAAGTTCAATGGCTGAAATAGGAGAAAAAATAAAAACAGCCCGAAGGCTGTTTTCTATATTAAAAACCTATGTGCTACAAGCCAAAACCTATTGTGAGCACATAATTTGAATTGTCTCTTGAAATTCCCATTCTGTCTGTTAATCCCGCCTGATATAATTGTGGGTTTGTTTCGCGTGAAGAATGATCGTAAGCGAAGTCAATTTTGATACTTCCAAAGCTGTATCCAATCCCGGCCGAATAACCTTCAAGATCTCCCATAAGTAGTTCATTAGTATAAGGAGTTTCTTCAAACCTGTATCCGCCTCTAAGGCTCCAATTCTGAATTCTGTACTCACCTCCAAGTCTATATTTTGAAGCCCCTCCCAATTCATTGGAGATGATATTGTTTTGCTCCATAAAAGCAGGGTCATCTGTAGGTTTGAATTTTGTGGTAGAGTAGTCCTTATAGGTGTAATCAAAACTAATAAGTGCCGATGCACCAAAAAGATAAGCCAAACTTCCCGTGTAGCTGGCAGGAGTTTGCAGCTTATAATCGGGGTAAATGTTGACGATATTAGGTTCTACATAATCAATGTCGGTCTCGATATACTGGCTTGTTTCTTCAGAAATTGTGTACCAGGTAGGAGATTCATAGGCTAATCCGGCCCTTACATTGTTTCCTATCTTGGCGAGAGCCCCTAATTGCAGGCTAAAGCCAGATCCTAATGTATTTAATTGATCTTCGAAATATACATACTCATCGGGTGCCTGTAGATTTTCTTCATCAATAGAAGTCATTCTTTCATAGTTGATGAAGTGGGAGTTCAGGTTAATTCCCAGGTACAGAAAATCCTGGTATTGAGAAGCGAAATTGAAGCTCAGTTTCCCATTTAGTCCCGTTGCGGTATAGTTGTAAATTTGATCGTATGTTCCCGGAGATAAGATACTGCTGTAAGAGTCGAGTTCCAGAAAAGCAGGATCTGATTCTGGAAGGTTGTTTGGGTTATCTACGCCAATCACTCCGCCCCAAAGGCCTAAATAGGCCTGTTGAGCTCCAAACCCTAAAGTCTCTCCCAGCCTGGCATATGCCTCGCCGTCAGATTCATTTCTGTAAGGGATAAGGTATTCAACGGGAGTGCCATTGGCATAAGCCAGAAAGTACTGGTCTATTGAATGGGGGTTATTTCCCCTGGCCGAATAGGTGTTATTGAAACTTGAAGATTTATTGAAATTAAAACCGAGGGAAAACTTTTTCCAGTTTGCGTTCTCATTTCTATTGTTAAAGATAAAAACGGCTCCGGCCTGCCCAAGATCAACATTAGAATCGGAACTGGAATTATAGCCGTTCATAAAGCTTACGTCATTGTTGCTGTTCTCTACGTTGAGACTAATCGAGGCGAAACTTGAGAGGAATACTGCTGAACCGGCAGGATTCACATTAAGAGAGGAGAGATCGCCTCCCAGGGCGCCAAAAGCACCACTCATGGCCCGATATCGTGCTGTTCCGTTAAGATCTGTTGTAGAATATCTTACAGCATCTGTTATATTTTGAGCCTCCACAGTCATGGAAATCATGGCTGTGAAGGCAAAAATTAATCTTTTCATTTATGAAGTGTTTTAGGGGAATTATCTACCGCCGCCACGTGACCTGCTTGATGATGAACTGGCTCGAGGTGCCGAAGAGGATCTTACTGTTGAAGAAGATCTTACTGATGGCGTAGAAGACCGGTAAGAACTGTTGTTGCTTCTTGAAGAACGACTTGTTCTCACTGCAGGTCTTGAATCTGATGAAGTGTTACTTCTTACAGCAGGTGTAGACCTGCGTTGGGTTGCACTTCTATAGCTTCTTTCAGATGAATCGCTGCTACGACTTACTGTAGATCTTGTTCTGGTAGAACGGGTTTGATAAGTTCTGTCATTATTAGATCTCGTTGCGGCAGCTCTCACGTTACGGGTGTTGGAATATCCCTGAATTCTGGAAACACGGCTTTCTGAGGCTTCGGTATTCCGGTAGCGATTAGAATAGCTGTCTCTGCGCCCTGCATTATAAGCCACTTCACGTGTGTTATAAGAACGGTAGTGGTTATAATATCCGCCGTAAGGATAGTATGGGGAGTATCTGTGGCCGTAACCATAATATCCACCCCAGCCGTAACCCCAGCCAATGTTCCATCTCCATGAGGGGTAGGCGTAAGAATGTCCGAAGTAAAATGGATCATAAAAGCCGTAGCGATAGTAACGTGGTCCCCAGAATGGATCATATAATCCGGCATAATGCGGATAACCAAATCCGTAACCATAGTGGTATGGGCTGTAAAACGGATAGTTGTTGTAAATGTTTACTGCGATCTCATCGGGGTCAGTTCCCCATGCGGCACGTCCGGGTTCATATTCCAAACCTTCGGCTCCAAACATATTTTCATCATATTGACCCGATGAATATGTTTCTACATCAGTAAAAATTGCTCCATTTTCAGGAACAGCTTCAAACTGTGCGGCTTTTTCTCCAAAGAGGTTTTTATAATAAAGGGCGTCTTCGTAAGATTCCTCGTAATCATTAGCAGTATACGCCTCTTCATTATCTGAGGAGTTGTAAATGCCGTCGTTGTCATAGCCGGCATACTGATAAGAACTACAGGAAGCTAAAAAAAACAGAGCGCCTAGTGCTGTAAAAAGGCTTCTCACGTTTAAAAGCTTGTAGTATCGTTTCATGACGTTGAATAATTTATTGAACAAAGATAAAAATAGTTAGTTTTGCGCTAACTTTATTTCACTAACAAGGTACAACATTTGTGCCAAAAGACTGGAGATGGCAAAGAACCTAACTACCCGAAAAGAAGATTACTCAAAATGGTATAACGAACTGGTTGTGAAGGCCGACCTGGCAGAAAATTCTGCCGTGAGAGGCTGTATGGTTATTAAACCTTACGGTTATGCAATTTGGGAAAAAATGCAGGCACAACTTGATAAAATGTTTAAGGAAACAGGACATCAAAATGCTTATTTCCCGCTCTTTGTTCCTAAAAGCCTGTTTGAAGCTGAAGAAAAGAATGCTGAAGGTTTTGCTAAAGAATGTGCTATAGTTACTCATTATCGATTAAAGAACGATCCCGATAATGCCGGAAAATTAATAGTAGATCCTGATGCAAAGCTGGAAGAAGAGCTGGTAGTAAGGCCAACATCTGAAGCTATTATCTGGAATACTTATAAAGGCTGGATACAGTCGTACCGCGATTTGCCCATCCTGGTAAACCAATGGGCCAATGTAGTGCGCTGGGAGATGCGTACCAGGCTTTTTCTGCGTACAGCCGAATTTTTATGGCAGGAAGGTCACACCGCACACGCCACTAAGGCTGAGGCATTGGCCGAGACAGAACAAATGAATAATATCTATGCAGAATTTGCCGAAAATTTCATGGCAATGCCTGTGATAAAGGGTAGAAAAACAGAGAGTGAGCGTTTTGCAGGGGCTGTAGAAACTTACTGTATAGAAGCAATGATGCAGGATGGAAAAGCCTTACAAGCCGGGACTTCTCACTTCTTGGGGCAGAACTTCGCTAAGGCATTTGATGTGAAATTTGCTACAAAAGAAGGGGGGCTGGAGCATGTTTGGGCTACTTCATGGGGAGTGTCTACAAGATTGATGGGAGCGTTGATTATGACGCATAGTGATGATAATGGGTTAGTGCTGCCTCCAAACCTGGCGCCAATACAGGTTGTAATTGTGCCAATTTACAAAGGGCAGGAGCAATTAGATCAAATTTCGGAAGTTGCCAATAAGCTTACTGCCGATCTTAGGGCGCAGGGAATTTCGGTAAAATACGATGATCGCGATACTCAAAAGCCAGGTTGGAAATTTGCACAGTATGAACTGCAGGGGGTTCCTGTAAGAATAGCTATTGGCCCTAAAGATCTTGAAAAGGGTTCTGTGGAGTTAGCAAGAAGAGATACGCTGAGTAAAGAGTTTGTTCAGCAAAACGAGGTAGTAGAGCGGGTAAAAGGGCTTATGACCGAGATTCAGGAGAATCTTCACAATAAAGCAAAGGCCTTTCGTAACGAACATATTACAGAGGTTAACGATTTTGAAGAGTTCAAGAAAGTGCTTAAGGAAAAGGGAGGGTTTATTTCAGCGCATTGGGATGGCACTGCAGAGACAGAAAATAGGATCAAAGAACTTACAAAGGCTACCATCCGTTTAATCCCTTTTGATAATGAAAAAGAGGAAGGCGTTTGTGTTTTCACCGGGAAACCATCGGTGGGGAGGGTGCTATTTGCAAAGGCTTATTAATTTTTTTAAAAAAAATTCCTCAACATTTGCGGCATTCAAAAATAGTTGTATTTTTGCATCCGCATTTGAAAATAAATGGTCCGTTCGTCTAGGGGTTAGGACGCCAGGTTTTCATCCTGGTAACAGGGGTTCGATTCCCCTACGGACTACAAAGGTTTACAAGTCGTGTAAACCATCTTTGAAATAGTAAATTGGTCCGTTCGTCTAGGGGTTAGGACGCCAGGTTTTCATCCTGGTAACAGGGGTTCGATTCCCCTACGGACTACAGAAAAAGAATTAATTTAATAAGAGTATAATGGCAAATCATAAGTCATCGTTAAAGAGGATCCGTAGCAACGAGACAAAACGTCTTAGAAATCGCTACCAGCATAAAACTACCAGGAATGCCATCAAAAAGTTACGTGAGGCAGGAAAAGAGGAGGCAGAGACTTTGTACCCTACTGTAGCTTCTATGATTGACAAATTAGCGAAGAAAAACATTATTCATGATAATAAAGCCTCTAATCTTAAATCAAGATTAGCTAAGCACGTAGCTGCGCTTTAATTAAGATAGTGTTCAATTTATATAAAAAATGCCTTTCGTCAAGACGAAAGGCATTTTTTATTTTTTAAAATGAGATGATAAGGGATCAAAAACATTTTCTGGGATCAAGAACAATAGTTGTGGACTAGCTAAATAATGTAGTTAATCTGTACAGGAAAAATTCTACATTTTTCACTCCTCTAAATTGACTTCTGAAAGCTTTGGTATTCAATTAAAGGATACTGCTGAAGCATTTGTACCTCTGTTCTAAGATAGGTTAAGGGAGATGGTAGTGCATGGACATGTTATTTTCTTCCTGCGTAAGGAGGAGTGTTTATAAGCGGAGAGAAATGTTTTTTCTAAGAAGTTGTAGCAACAAGGTATCAAAGCCCATAAAAAAATCCGGAGCATCAAAAGATGTCCGGATTTTGTCATTTTAGGAAGGTATGATCCTTAACCGTTCATGGAGATTAAAAACTCCTCGTTGTTCTTTGTTTGTGTAATACGGCCATTGATAAATTCCATGGCTTCCACAGGGTTCATGTCGGCCAGATACTTGCGCATTACCCACATTCTTTGAAGTGTGTTCTCGTCAAGCAGGATGTCATCTCTCCTTGTACTGGAAGAGGTAAGGTCAATGGCTGGAAAAATTCTTCTATTGGCAATTTTCCTGTCTAATTGAAGTTCCATGTTACCGGTACCTTTAAATTCTTCAAAGATCACCTCGTCCATTTTAGAACCTGTTTCGGTAAGTGCTGTGGCGATTATTGAAAGAGATCCGCCTCCTTCAATATTTCGTGCTGCCCCAAAGAATCTCTTAGGCTTGTGAAGCGCATTTGCATCAACACCTCCAGAAAGTACTTTTCCGCTGGCAGGTTGCACCGTATTGTATGCTCTGGCTAAACGGGTGATGGAATCCAGAAGGATCACTACATCATGGCCACATTCTACCATTCTCTTGGCTTTTTCAAGTACAATGTTCGCAACACGTACGTGTTCGTGAGCTTCCTTGTCAAAAGTTGAAGCGATTACTTCTCCTTTTACATTACGCTGCATATCGGTTACCTCTTCAGGACGTTCATCAATAAGCAGGATAATTTGATATACTTCAGGATGATTTGCGGCAATTGCATTTGCAATATCCTTTAGGAGCATGGTTTTACCTGTTTTTGGCTGGGAAACGATCATTCCTCTTTGTCCTTTTCCTATAGGAGAGAACATGTCAATAACCCTGGTAGAAACTGTGCTTTGTCTTTCGGCAATGTTGAATTTTTCCTGAGGGAAAAGTGGAGTAAGGTGTTCAAAAGAAACCCTGTCTCTCACTACTTGTGGATCAAGACCATTGATCTTGCTAATCTTGATAAGCGGAAAATATTTCTCTCCCTCTTTTGGAGGTCTTACCTGGCCAAGAACGGTATCACCGGTCTTAAGTCCAAACAATCTTATCTGGGATTGAGAAACATAAATATCATCTGGAGAAGAGAGGTACATGTAGTCTGATGACCTAAGGAAGCCATATCCGTCCTGCATGATATCAAGTACTCCTTCACTTTCTATAATTGCATCAAACTCGTAATCGGGTTCTTTATAACGATTTCTGTTATCGCGGTTTCCTGTATCTCTGTTCCCGCTGTCGCGGTTGCCTGAGTTGTCTCTGTTCCCGTTGTTGTCGCGGTTGCTATTGTCGCGGGTATTGTCACGATTCTGGTTGCGGTTATCCCGTGCATCTTTCTGCCTGGTATCTTTGCGGTCTTTTTGTTGATTTCGCGAAGAAGAATCTTTAGAAGTTTGCTGGCGGGAAGAATCTTCTTTCTTTCCTTTCTGCTCATTCCTGTTGTCAGATGAAGGTTTTGCTTCCTGTGACTTTTCTTTTTGTTCTCCTTTGTGATCTGCTTTTTTCTCAGAGACCGGTCGTTGGTCTGCTGGATTTTTTGCAGTACTGGATTTTTCTTTTCTGGGGCGGGTTTTTCGCTGTTTCCTGGCAGTATTTTGGTCTTCCTGGGATTGAGGTTTTCCCTCTTCATCTGTCAGTACCTCCTGAACTTTTTGCGGATTTGCCGCCTGATAATCAAGGATTTTGTATACCAGGTCAAGCTTTTTCTGCGTACGGTATTTTGGTACCTGTAGCGTTTTGGCTATTTCCTGAAGTTCAGGCAGCTTCTTAGCCTTTAATTCTGAAATTTCAAACATGAATGTTCTTAAATAAAATTGGTCTTTGGTTTAATTAACCTTCTCGAGGAAGAATCGAAAAAATTTTTGGAGTCTAAGTAACCTTTATTGAATTGGTTACGAATTGATACTGCAATTATACGATATTATTTTTAGATTATAAATATGGTTTCTAAAAAGAATCTTTTATTTTTGTGCCTCTATTGAAGATAAATGTTACAAAGAATTCAGACAGTTTATTTGTTAATTGCCGCCCTTTTCAATGCGGGTTTTATTTTTATATTTGAACTGTGGAATGATTTGGCTGGAAATCCGGTTTACATCGAAGATGTGTACTCGGCTTTAGGGTTAACACTCTTTTCGGCTTTACTTTCAATAATTACGATCTTTTTGTTTAAAAATAGAAAGCTTCAGTTTGTGCTGGGGCGTGTCAATATCTTATTAAACTTAATTTTACTAGGATTATTTGTCTATTGGTCTCTAACTGTATCTGGAGAAACTTCGGTTTCAGAGAAAGGTATTGGGATGCTGACTCCTGTATTTTCTATCGTTTTTTTAGTGCTGGCCAATAAGGCTATAAAAAAGGATGAAGATCTTGTAAAATCTGTAGACCGACTGCGATAAACCTTTCATCTTAGTAGTATTAGTGCGTAAAAACCCGGAGTGAAAGCTTCGGGTTTTTTGGTTTCAGGCTTAAAGAATATAAGGTTCCAAAAATGGCATTTTTGGCAGGTATTCCTGAAGCAGTATTTTCAATTAACAGATCTATCAACTACTAATCCATAACTATTAGCTACTGATCACCGAACACTGCTCACTACTTTTTCCCCAGTTCAATCACCTCAAGATCTTTGATATCTTTTCCGTCAATCCTGAATCTTAACATTGTTCTTACCTGGTGAAAACCCTGTTTTCCTGCTGCGCCGGGATTCATGTGAAGTAAACCGAGTTTCTTGTCGTTCATCACTTTTAGAATATGAGAATGTCCGCTGATAAAGATCCGGGGTGGGTTGGCTTTGATCTCCTCTTTTACAGCAGGGGAATAACGCCCGGGATAACCACCTATGTGGGTGATCCAAACATCAACTTCTTCACACATAAACCGGTTGTTTAAAGGAAATTCCTTTCTCACTTCGGCCCCGTCAATATTTCCATATACTGCTTTTAATGGGGTGATATTTTTAAGGGCATCACTTACAGCAGTGGTTCCTATATCTCCTGCATGCCACAACTCATCAGCTTCAGCAGCATATTTAAGGATGCGGTCATCAAGATAACCATGGGTGTCACTTAGTAGTAAGATCTTTTTCATAGGGAATAATTATAACAAGATTAATAATCTACCACCGGGAAGAATGAGCAGTTGCCTTTAATGGCTTATCTTTGTTTCTTTAATTTGCAAAAGTAAAAATTTAGGTTGAGATATTTTTTGGAGCTGGAATTCTTCGGAAAAGCCTACCACGGCTGGCAACGACAGCCTACGGCGATAACCGTGCAGGAGGTAATAGAAAATTCCTTAAGCACCCTGCTTCAGGAAAAAATTGAAGTGCTGGGTGCCGGAAGAACAGATGCAGGAGTACATGCAAAGCAAATCTTTGCACATTTTGATACTGAAGCTATCCTGGGGCAGGAATTCATCTTCAGGATAAATTCACTGTTGCCAAACGATATTGCGGGTAAAGATCTCGTAGCTGTACGTCCCGATGCTCATGCGCGCTTTGATGCTGTAGCCCGTTCTTATGAATATCATATTACAACCAAAAAGAATGTGTTTGAAAGAGAGACAGCGTATTTTTTACAGAAAGAACTTAATGTGGAAAATATGAATACAGCTGCGCAGATATTATTGGAGTACACTAATTTTAAGTGTTTTTCCAGGTCCAGGACCGATGTCTTTACCTACAACTGCACAATAACAAGAGCAGAGTGGGAGCAACGGGATAACCTGTTGATATTTCATATTACTGCAGATCGTTTTCTTCGGAATATGGTGAGAGCTATTGTTGGTACTCTGGTGGAGATAGGATTGGCTAAACGCGAAATAGAAGATATGCATCAGGTAATTAAAAGTGAAAACAGAAGCAAGGCCGGAGCTTCGGTGCCTGCGCACGGATTATATTTAACCAGGATCGTGTATCCTGAAAGTATTTTGATTTAATGGCAGCAACAACAGGAAATGCTTTCGATTTTAGATTATTTAAGCGATTGCTTAATTATGCCTTTGCCTACAAAGGCGCCTTCTATTTTGTAGCTATAGCCGCTATTTTGCTCTCCTTCCTGGGAGTAATGCGGCCTTATTTATTGCAGCTTACTATAGATAATTCTATAGTGCCGCAAGATAATGATCAGCTGTTCTTTTATATAAGTCTCATGCTGGGAGTGCTGGTGCTCGAGGTGCTTTTCCAGTTTTGTTTTATTTATTTCGCCAACTGGCTGGGGCAGGAGGTAATTCGCGATCTAAGGGTGAACCTTTTTAAACACATGCTTCAGTTTAAGATGAAGTATTTTGATAATTCAGCTGTGGGGCGCCTTGTAACCAGGGCGGTGAGCGATATCGAGACTATCGCAAGCATCTTTAGTGAAGGGTTGTTCATGATTATTAGTGACCTCTTGAAAATGACAGTGATCCTGGCTTTTATGTTCTATCAAAGCTGGAGGCTAACGCTTTTGGTGCTTGTGGTACTGCCATTTATCCTTTATGCGACAAGGGTTTTTCAAAAGAAGATGAAGCTGGCTTTTGAAGAAGTGCGAACGCAGGTAGCAAACCTCAATACTTTTGTGCAGGAGCGAATTACAGGAATGAAGATCGTGCAGCTCTTTACCCGGGAGGAAAAAGAATACGAGAATTTTAAAGAGATCAACGATAAACACCGTAAAGGCTGGGTTAAAACTGTGTGGTATAACTCTATATTCTTTCCCATTGCCGAAATGGCCACTTCTATCACCATAGGTTTAATTGTGTGGTATGGAGGGCTAAGAGTTGTTGAAGGCAGTGAAGCGATTACCCTGGGGGTGATAGTGGCCTTCGTTGAGTTAAGCCAAATGCTTTTTAGGCCTCTGAGGCAAATTGCCGATAAATTCAATACCCTTCAAATGGGGATGGTGGCCGCAAACAGGGTCTTTGGCGTGCTCGATACTCAATCTTCTATTCCCGATAACGGTAAAATTGCAGTAGATCACCTAAAAGGAGAAATTGAATTTAAAGATGTAAGATTTAGTTACGTGGGTGATGAAGAGGTGCTAAAAGGAGTCTCCTTTAAGGCAGAAACCGGAGAAACAGTCGCAATTGTAGGAGCTACAGGGGCTGGAAAATCTACCATAATTAATCTTCTGAATCGTTCTTACGAAATCTCCAGCGGGCACATTCTTATCGATGGTATAGATGTTAAGGATATGACCCTTAAATCCCTTAGAGGGGAAATCGCGATTGTGCTGCAGGATGTTTTTCTTTTTGCCGATACTATCCTCAATAATATCACCCTAAACGATCCCAATATTACAAAAGAAACGGTAATACAGGCGGCCAAAGATATTGGTGTCGACAATTTTATTGCCAGTCTTCCGGGGGGTTATGATTATAATGTGAAGGAGCGTGGGGTGATGCTCTCTTCAGGACAACGTCAATTAATCGCATTTTTGAGAGCCTACGTGAGTAACCCAAGTATTCTGGTGCTGGATGAGGCTACTTCTTCAGTCGATTCTTATAGCGAACAACTCATACAGGACGCTACCTTAAAGATCACCCAGGGCCGCACTTCCATCGTGATTGCTCACAGGCTGGCTACAGTGAAAAAAGCCGATAAGATCCTGGTGATGGATGCCGGGAAAATAGTGGAGATGGGCACTCATGCTCAACTGCTAAAGAAAGAGAATGGGTATTACAAGAATTTGTATGAGGTGCAATTTATGCAGGAAGAACAAAGCCTTTAAACAAGATCTGCCTTTAATTTCTGGATGAGGTCTTCGCGATCTTCGTACATCACAAACTCACCATCCTTG
The DNA here is from genome assembly GCF_049569215.1 of Salinimicrobium sp. TIG7-5_MAKvit. Taxonomy (GTDB): domain Bacteria; phylum Bacteroidota; class Bacteroidia; order Flavobacteriales; family Flavobacteriaceae; genus Salinimicrobium; species Salinimicrobium profundisediminis. The sequence goes on from NZ_CP145903.1 coordinate 2,487,282, forward strand.
ATATAAGAGATCTGTCCTGTTTCTTCACTTACCACCAGGGCCAGGGCATCTGTTTTTTCGGTAATACCAACAGCAGCTCTGTGTCTTAATCCGAACCGTAGCGGTATGGTGCGGTCATTTGAAACGGGTAGAATCACCCTTGTTGCGGTAATGTAATTGTCTTCAATGACCAAAGCCCCATCATGCAGAATACTGTTCTTGTAAAAAATAGATTCAATTATGGGCTGGTTGACCAGGATCTTCATGGGGTCCCCGCTTTGTTTTATAAAGTCCAGGCTGGTATTTCTCTGTATCACAATTAGGGCCCCGGTGTTTGTTTTTCCCATGTTTTCACAGGCTTTTACAATTGCCTCAACATCATTGGGAGTTTCGAGATCGTCCTTGATCAGCTTTAAAGTTTGTAAAAAGCGCCTTCTTCTGGCAAAGTTTGTAGAGCCAATCATGAGCAGGAATTTCCTGATCTCCTGCTGAAAAACCACGATAAGAGCAAACATTCCCACGCCAATAAATTCCCCCAGTACACTACTAAGCATTTCCATACGCAGCAATTGGGTGAGTTTACCAACAAAGTAAATGATCACAATTCCAATAAAAATATTGACGGCTACCGTGCCCTTAACCAACTTGTAGATGTAGTACAGCAAGGCTGCAATAAAAATGATATCAACAATATCGAGAATACGTAGATCGAGAAAGTCCAAGTGGGCGTGCTTTTTGGTAAATGTAAAAAATTATAAACTAGTTTTTCAGCCGCTCAATTAATTTCACACATTCTACCGCTTCTTTTACGTCATGCACCCTAAGAATGTGAGCTCCTTTCATCAAAGATACTGTGTTGAGAACAGTAGTACCGTTAAGGGCTTCTTGGGGTGTGGTATTAAAAGTTTTGTAGATAAGTGATTTCCGGGAGAGGCCAGATAAAATCGGCAAATTCAGGTTTTTGAATAACTCCAGGTGAGACAGTAATTCAAAATTCTGTGTTACATTCTTAGAAAATCCGAACCCCGGATCTATAATTAGATCATTGATGCCCAGCTGTCTCGCCAGGTCAATTTTTTCAGAAAAATACGAGAGAACATCCTGGGTAAGATCTTCGTACTGATTGAGGTCTTTCATGGTTTTAGGATTACCTCTCATGTGCATCATGATATAAGGTACCTGTAGTTGCGCTACCGTTTTCATCATTTTATTGTCAAGGTTTCCTGCGGAAATATCGTTGATAATAGCTGCTCCGGCTTCAACACTTTGTCGTGCCACTTCACTTCGGAAGGTATCTATAGATATAAGAATGTCTGGAAATTTCTCGACCAGGGCTTCTACTACCGGAAGTATTCGCTGAAGTTCTTCTTCTTCCGAAATATCTTTGGCACCGGGCCTGCTGCTATAAGAACCTATATCTATGAAATCGGCTCCCTCAAGCAGCATTCTTTCAGCCTGTGCCAGGTGTTCCTCAAGGCTTGTGCGGCGTCCTCCATCATAGAACGAATCGGGCGTAATATTGAGGATTCCCATAACTTTTGGAACAGAGAGATCTATAAGGCGGCCTTTACAGTTGATATACATCTTAAAAATTGCTGTTTTTTGGTTGGAAAAATTAACTTTGACGAATAGAATAAAATCAGCGAAATTTACACAAATTACCCGTTTCTATGAAGGATACTTCCGCCCAATATGATGCTGTGATCGCCGAATGCCGCAGTCTCTTCCTTAAAAAAATGAAAGATTATGGTTGTGCATGGCGTATTTTAAGGCTTCCTTCCCTTACAGATCAAATTTTTATAAAAGCACAGCGAATTCGGGGGCTTCAGGAAAATGAAGTGCGTAAAGTAGATGAAGGTGAGGTGCCAGAGTTTATTGGCATTATCAATTATTCCGTGATGGCTTTGATTCAGCTTGAAAAAGGGGTCGCCCTCCAGCCCGATCTTTCAAATGAGGAGGTCGAGGAGCTTTATGTGCGCACTACCGCCCGTACAAAGCAACTCATGGAAAATAAAAATCACGATTATGGCGAAGCCTGGCGCGATATGAGGGTAAGTTCTTTTACCGATCTTATTCTTCAAAAAGTGCTTCGCATTAAACAAATTGAAGATAATAAAGGCAAAACCCTGGTGAGCGAAGGTATAGCAGCAAATTATGAAGACATGATCAACTATGCGGTTTTTGCCCTTATACACATTCATGAAAAAAGCGAATTAAGCCAAACTTAAGCAATATAATATGAAAATTCTGGTAGAGGTTTCCCGTTGGATAGTCGGACTCTTGTTCATTTTTTCCGGATTTGTAAAGTTGAATGACCCCATAGGTTTTTCCTTTAAACTGGAAGAGTATTTTAGCCCTTCGGTACTCGATCTTGAATTTTTAGCGCCTTTTGCGCTTATCATTGCCATTCTGGTTGTGGTATTTGAACTTGTACTGGGCATTATGCTGCTTATTGGCTACCTGCCAAAATTTACTACCTGGGCACTACTGCTTATGGTGATCTTCTTTGGCTTTCTCACTTTTTACTCCGCCTACTACAATAAGGTAACCGATTGTGGTTGCTTTGGCGATGCAATTCCTCTTACACCCTGGCAGTCATTTTATAAAGATATGATACTGCTGGTGCTCATTCTTATCCTGTTTTTAAACAGGAAGTACCTTACACACTATTTTGCCCGCGCCTCTCACAGATGGATCGTGTTTTTGAGTTTTATGCTATGTTTCATTTTTGCCTATTATGTTTTGATGCACCTGCCGGTCTTCGATTTCAGGGCTTATAAGGAAGGTACAAATATTGCCCAGGCCATGACCGTACCGCAGGGTGCGCCCCAGGCGGTATACGATTACAACTGGAAGTTCCGCGTAAACGGCGAAGAGAAGGTTTTTACAACTCAGGGATCTTACCCCAATGTTGACGGGGAGTTTATCGAGGTAGAAACCCAGCTCGTGCAAAAAGGTTATGAGCCGCCAATTCACGATTTTTCTATTGAAAAAGACGGCGAAAATCATATTTCTTCCCTTCTGGCTGAAGATAAACTGCTCATGGTTGTGGCTTACAGTCTTAGGCGCAGCGAAGCGCCCGGCTTACAGCAGCTCGATGCAGTAGTAGAGCGTGCCCGCAGCAATGGCTACAGAGTGATAGGCCTTTCGGCTTCAGGGGAAGAGATCAAGGTGCAAATAAATGAGAAATACAATCTTGATCTTGACTGGTATTTTAGCGATGAAACCGCACTTAAAACAATAATCCGGAGTAATCCCGGCCTGGTGAAGCTTCACAAAGGAACTATTGTAGAAAAGCTGCACTGGAGTGATGCTGAAAAACTTCAGTTTTAGAGGGTTCCAAAAATGGCAATTTTGAAGGGTATTTTCTGAAGTATTTATTTTCCGAAGTTTGTTCATTCGAAATATTCCGAATTTCTTCCGAAGAAAAAAGGGTACTAAAAAAAGGCATTTTTGACACCTTATTTTTGTGCTTTTTCTCGTTTTTCCGCATGTTCTTAGCCGTGGCAATGTTATATTTGTAGTTCAGGCCGGGCAATGAGAAAAATTTCGGCCAATCTATTAATTACAAATACTTATTTACCCCTAAAACAACCATTATGAGAGACAAAATAGTTGCCGGAAACTGGAAAATGAACAATGATTTGGCACAAACCGAAGATTTGCTGTCAAACATCAAAAAATCATATAAAAAAGATCAGGATGTGCGCGTTATCGTGGCGCCTTCTTTCACAAATCTACACCACGCATTTGAATCTTTAAGAGATTCATCTATAGATGTTGCTGCACAAAACATGAATGAGAATAGTGATGGAGCTTATACCGGCGAGGTGTCTGCGTCTATGCTTACCAGCATTGGTGTGAAAACTGTTATTCTTGGTCATAGCGAGCGTCGTGCCATTTTTAAAGAAACAGATGCACTGCTTGCAAAGAAAGTTGATGCTGCTCTTGAAAATGATATGGAAGTGATCTTTTGCTGCGGAGAGGAACTGAATGAACGTAAAGCTGAAAAACATTTTGACGTTGTAAAAAATCAGTTGGAAAAAGGCATTTTTCATGTTTCTGAAGGGCAGTGGAATAAGATAGTGATCGCCTACGAACCTGTTTGGGCAATTGGAACCGGAGAAACCGCTTCTCCAGAACAAGCGCAGGAAATGCATGCTTTTATCAGAAAAACCATTGCTGAAAAGTTTGGAAGTGAACTGGCTAATAATGTTGCAATTCTTTATGGAGGCAGCGTAAAACCCGGAAATGCGCAGGAGATATTTGCTAAAGAAGATGTGGATGGTGGCCTAATTGGAGGTGCGAGCCTTAAAGCCGAAGACTTCTTAGCGATTGTAGAGGCTTTTTAATTAGAGAATAGTATGAATTATCTGGAGTTTAAATTTTTAATTGAACCTCTACAGCCGGCATCAGAGATCCTTATTGCCGAACTGGGCATGGCAGGCTTTGAAAGCTTTGTAGAGAATGAAGACGGAATTACTGCTTACATTCCTAAAGAGGAATATGATGCAGAGTCAATGGCGGGAATACACATACTCCAGTCTAATGAATTCGATATTTCCTTTACCCAGACAGAAATTGAACAGGTAAACTGGAATATTGAGTGGGAAAAGAATTTTCACCCCATTGTTGTTAATGATCAATGTGGGGTAAGAGCTCCGTTTCACCCCAAGCCAGATGTGAAGTATGACATCGTGATTGAGCCTAAAATGTCATTTGGTACCGGGCATCATGCTACCACTCACATGATGATTGAGTTTCTTTTAGAGCAGGACCTGCAGGGGAAAAAAGTTTTGGATATGGGTTGCGGCACCGGAGTATTGGCTATTGTGGCCGAAAAACGGGGTGCCTCTCAGCTCGATGCCATTGATATAGACAACTGGTGTTACCAAAATACGCTGGAGAATGTGGAGCGTAATGACTGTCACAAAATCGAAACTTTTGAAGGCGGGGCAGAGCTACTGCAGGGTCGTCACTATGACGTGATCATTGCCAACATCAACAGGAATATTTTGCTGGAGGATATGGAAACCTACAATAATAGCCTTAATGAGTGCGGGGAACTCTATCTCAGCGGATTCTATTCAAAAGATATTCCCGTGATCAAAAAGGAATGTGAAAAGTACGGGATGGAATACAATGATTATAAAGAACGGGAAGACTGGGTCGCTTTAAAATTTACAAAGCATAAAAACTAAGAAGAAATTCTTATCTTTGATCCTGTTTTTTCAAATGAAAATGTCTGACAATGAGTACACAAGAAGAAGTTCTTGAAAAGAAGAAAGTTGAAACAAAAGAATCAAAACTTTATGAGATCGTCTTGTACAATGACGATTACAATACGTTTGATCATGTAATAGAAACGCTTATTGTTGTGTGCGAGCATACACCTGAGCAGGCCGAACAGTGTTCTCTCCTGGTGCATTACAAAGGTAAGTGTACTGTTAAAACCGGAACCTATAAAGATTTGGAGCCGCGCTGCGGAAAACTTCTAGAAGAAGGCTTATCTGCAGAAATCGTATAGCAACTTCTTTTGAATTCAATAATAAAGGGTAAGATTTTTCAGAAATCTTACCCTTTATTATTTCTGGTAGTTCAAAAATAAGAGATTCTTTCTGCACCTTCCGAAACTTTCCAGTTCAACGGAAGCTGAGTTTAAGTGAATTTTTTAAATAGTAGGGTTAGGTCCTGGCTCAGAAATGCCTGCTCCAAAAACCATACTGCTGTTTTTCTACAAGAGAAGTGAAGAATTATTTTTCTTCTTTAGACTCAGTTCTTTTTCGTGAGTCTCTCTGCATCATACGGCGATATTGATCTGTATAGCCCCAGTCTCTTCTTCTTGATTCCTTAGTTGTCACTCCTGGTTTTTTTTGCAGGGTGGATGACTTCCCTGTTTCGAATTTTTTTTCTGTGTCCATGATCTTTATTTTAAAATTCTGCCCCTTGTTGAGTTTGGGCAGGAAGCTACATAACCTCCAGTAGCCGTAGCTTAAATTTAATAAACGGTTTGATTTAAAATTATAAAAATCAGGTGTTTAACTTCTTATTTAGAATGATTTATTGATGCCTGAATTTTTTGTGAGGGCAGGTAAAAAAAGAGAAGGATAAAGGCTGGTGCGGGAAATTTTTCTGAGAGGAAAATCTGAATTGAAACTCTCGAAAACTATGGTAAATCAGAGGAAGTCGGTAAGATTGATATTCCAGTAGGATAAAGTTAATGGCCTGGTACAAATTTTCTTTTTTTAGAAAGTGTGATGAGGTTTTTCGGGTAAATCTTAAACTTCTGTTAATGCTTTTTACTATGTTTGTGTTATGAAAAAAGCGCAGATCTTCAGTCTCTTACTCATTCTTTGCTTCGCTGCCTTTAGTGGTTGTGGGGAGGAAGATAGGAAAGTGGAGGAGCCCGGGCCCGCACCGGGTAGCGCTGGCCATTTTTATCTAATGGGCCTTGATACTTCAGATCCTCATAAGAAGCTGGAATTCTACAATAAAGGTCTTGATGCCGTTACAGATAAAAGAGATACCTCGCTGGTAGCGCTGCTGGATGGTAAAGTGTTTGCATTTCTTCGCCTTGGCGAAATGGATAGTGTTCCTTTATGGATAGATAGCCTTATCACAACGGCACGATTTCAGGGTGATTTGTTTTATGAAGCTAAAGGTTATTTCAGGAAATCCCAGATTTTCAGAAATAATAATCCTGAAGAACAATTCAGAAATGCCTTTTATTCCCGTAACCTGTACCTTAAATATGGCGATACAAGCATGGCAGGCAGGCGGTCTCTTGACATGGCTAATGCACAACTTGGTTTAGGAGATATTGTGGGAAGCCAGGAAACCGCTACCGAAGCTATAAAATATCTGGACCACACCAGGGATGCGAATTATGTGAGTTCTGCATATAATGTACTGGGGTTATCCTATGGTACTCAAAGGCTTTTTTCTGAAGCGCTTAAAGAATATAAGCAGGCCTTAAGGTACGCTGTAGATAGGGAGGACAGTATCAGCTATCTTCACAATATTGCTCTCTTACATAAAGATCAACAAGACTATTCTGAAGCAATTGAGATCTTTGAAGAAATTTTAAAATCTGATGAGATCGACGAACTTTCACGATTGAGGTATCGTGAAAATCATGCGTATACAAAGTGGTTACAGGATTCTACCACTAACGCAGAGGGCGTTCTTACAGAGGTGATGCAGAAAAGGCTGGAAATAAATGACCATTCAGGTTTAATAGCAAGTTATTTTCACCTTTCAGATTACTTCAAGAATATTAACAGTGGCAAAGCAAAATATTATGCCGAAAAGTATTACGATAAGGCCATTCAGCTTTCGTATCCCACAGCGCAGGTTGATGCTCTAAAAAGGCTCATTCCGCTAACTGAAGGGAAAACCAGAGAAGCATATATTGACAGGTTCCTCTTTCTTAACGATAGTCTTGAAGAAGCTGATACCAGGTTGAGGTTCCAATTTGCAAAAATAAGATTTGACGAAGAGAAAAAGGAGCAACAAATCCACCTTTTAAAAGCTGAAAATGTAACGCAGCACTTGCAAACAGAGAAAATGCGAACCCGCAATATCATTAGTTCTCTTGCTGCCCTTTTGATCTTAATAATTTCCGGAACATTTTTTTATAATGTGAGGCAGCGCGGAAAAAGGGAGAAAATAAAGCAAATATATCTTACCGAAAGCAGGATCTCAAAGAGAATCCATGATGAACTTGCAAATGACATCTACCATGTAATGAGTTCTATTGAACCGGTGGCCCCTGCGGTGGTGGTAGACCGGCTGGAGGATATTTACCAGCGCACCCGTGATTTTTCCCGTGAAAACAGTGAGATTGCAACAGGAGAAGAATATTTATCGGGCCTGCTCAACATGCTCTCTGGTTCAGTACCAACCGGAACCCGTTTAATTGTACGTGGCGAGAACACCATCAACTGGCGCAACTTGAGCCGTGAAACGAAAATAGTAGTGTATCGCGTTCTTCAGGAAATGATGGTGAATATGAGAAAACACAGCAAAGCCAAACTCATAGCCATTATTTTCTCTACGGAAGAAAAATGTCTTAAGATCAGTTATTCCGATAATGGAGTAGGGGTAGATGCATCAATCCTCGAAAACGGAAATGGCATTAAAAACCTGAAGGAGCGGCTAAAAACCATTAAAGGAAATGCCATTTTTGACACTTCAGGAAAAGGGTTAAAGGCAGAGCTCTCTGTGCCCCTGGGTTCTTAAAATTTTAATTAAAAAAATTCAGGAGCCGGGAAGCTCTAGTTTTGTGAATTATCTTTTGGAGGAGGAGTATATTTTAAGAAGTACATCTTATCTCCACTAGGGTGATCCCATTCATTGAATAATTCAAAGCCGTACCGGCGGTAAGCCAGGCTTATACGTTTTATTCTGGTTTCAGCATAAATAGGAAGTTGTAGTTCCTGCGCAATGGCATAAAATTTATTTTTCATGTCATACGCTATTTTTGCATCATCACTTCCCCGGGCATCACTCAATATTCCCCAGAACCAGCAGTAGAGGTAATCTCCTTCTTTTGGCCGCTGAGATTTTACATACTTCTGCACTTTCATTGCGGCAAGTCCTTTTTTAATGCCGGTCACATTAATGGCCAGCTTGAGATCCATAATAAGATCTTTCCAGAAATTCTTGTCATTGCTGTTTGTCTTGAAAAGAATAGCTATGCCTTTTTCATCGGGAGAGGTAATAAGCGCATCTTTTTCAATGGCCTTTTCTACCATGTAAGTTGCCAGGTAGTGAAATCTCTTTTCCCGTTTGTGATCGTCTTTAACGATCTCCATTGATGTAGGGACTTCCTGTAAAAGAGTAGAGACGTTGTCTATTATTTTCTGCTTGTTCAAGGACGTTAAATTTTTCCGAAAGATAGAAAAATGACCTGAGTTTGGCTTCTTCGGAAGAATAAAATTCAATCTCGAAGAAAACAGCTTCAGAGAATAATCTTAATTATTTTTTCATTTTGAAGCTGTTTTGGAATGGTTTTTTACATTTGTTTTTTGATCAGTAAAAATCTTATGAAAAAAATTCCGTTTTTCCTTTTTCTCCTTCTGGCTTTAAATGCAGGAGCGCAGTCCAATTCCGAAGCAGATTCTCTCAATATTCGCAAACTTTATGATGTGGCTCTACTTCAGGGGCAGGGGTATGCATGGTTAGATCACCTGTCAAACAAGATTGGAGGGCGGTTATCGGGTTCTGTGAATGCACAGCGCGCTGTAGATTACACTAAAGCCGAACTTGAAAAGCTGGGGCTTGACCGGGTGTGGCTACAGCTGGTGATGGTTCCTAAATGGACGCGCGGTAATCCCGAATATGCCTATATCCAATCTCCCGGTTCACCTTCAAATACCGTAAATATACTTGCTCTGGGCGGGTCTGTCGCTACTCCCGATACAGGTCTTAGAGCTAAAGTGATTGAAGTGCAGGGTATTGAAGATTTGGCGAGATATGGAAAAGAACAGATTGAAGGAAAGATCGTTTTTTATAACCGGCCTATGCGAGCCGATCTCATTCATACTTTTGAAGCCTACGGGGGTTGTGTAGATCAACGCTATTCTGGTGCGGCCGAGGCTGCGAAATATGGTGCGGTAGGAGTAATTGTGCGATCGCTCTCTCATAAAATAGATGATTATCCTCACACAGGCTCAATGAGTTATGGAGACCTGCCCAACAGTAAAAGGATTCCTGCAGCTGCAATAAGCACTAAAGATGCCGAATACCTTAGCAGCTTGCTAAAGCTGAATAAAGATCTCGATTTCTACTATAAAATGAACTGCCGTAATTTTGAAGATGTAGAGTCTTACAATGTTATTGGTGAAATAAAAGGCAGTGAACGCCCAGATGAGTACATCGTAGTTGGAGGCCATCTCGATTCATGGGATGTTGGTGATGGAGCTCATGATGATGGTGCCGGGGTGGTGCAGTCAATGGAAGTTTTAAGGCTCTTTAAGGAAGCAGGAGTTCGGCCTAAGAGAACTATTCGGGTGGTGCTTTTCATGAATGAAGAAAACGGACTAAGAGGTGGAAATAAGTATGCTGAAGTAGCCAAACAGAATGGCGAAAACCACATTTTTGCGCTTGAAAGTGATTCTGGCGGGTTTACGCCTCGTGGTTTTTCATTTGATGCACGAGATTCACAGTTTGAAAAAATTGAATCCTGGAAACCCCTTTTTGAACCTTATCTTATTCACTATTTTGCAAGAGGAGGCAGCGGGGCAGATATTGGCCCCCTTAGGAATGAAAGCACGGTGCTGGCAGGACTAAGGCCCGATTCTCAGAGGTACTTTGATCACCATCATGCAGCTACCGATACTTTTGAATCGGTAAATAAACGCGAACTTGAACTTGGAGCAGCCACTATGGCTTCCCTGGTTTACCTTGTAGATAAATACGGATTTGACGATATTAAGAACGATCCCGAAATCCTTAAATAAAAGTATGGTCGGCTAACGCTGTCTGGTAACTAAACTTTCTATCTTTGCAGCCTTAAACTACAAGGGTGCAACTTACTGCCTACACAAAAGAATTTGGAAAGAATCTAAACATTGCCTATCCCGTAATGCTGGGCCAGCTGGGACATGTGATGGTTGGGCTGGCCGATAATATTATGGTTGGCCGGCTGGGTGCTGCACCTCTTGCAGCAGTTTCATTGGGCAACAGTCTCGTCTTTATAGCGCTTTCCCTGGGAATCGGGTTTTCTTTTGCCATCACGCCACTTATTGCTGAAGCCGATGGGGCGGGAGATATCGAGACCGGAAAAAGCTATTTTCACCACGGCATTATCATGTGTGGGATCAATGGGATCTTTCTTTTTCTCCTGCTCCTGCTGGCAAAACCAATACTTTATCATCTTGACCAGCCACCCGAAGTGGTAGACCTGGCAATACCATATCTCGAGATTGTGGCTTTTTCTATGATCCCGCTTATGCTGTTTCAGGCTTATAAGCAGTTTGCCGATGGCCTGTCTCAAACCCGGTATGCCATGTATGCTACCTTGATAGCCAATGTGGTGAATATTGTATTCAATTATTTGCTGATTTATGGAATCTGGATCTTTCCGCGCCTTGAACTGGAAGGTGCGGCCCTGGGAACTTTGATCTCCAGGTTTTTTATGATCTGGTTTATCTGGGAGATCTTAAGAAGAAAGAAAAAATTCAGGCAGTATTTTGTCTGGTCCCGGAAAGGCCTCCTCAAAATTGACATTTTTAAGAGGTTATTTGCCCTTGGTTTTCCCACGGCCCTGCAAATGCTCTTTGAGGTGGCTATTTTCACGGCAACAGTCTTTCTTGCCGGTACCCTGGGAACAAATCCGCAGGCGGCAAATCAGATTGCGCTCAACCTTGCCTCTATGACCTTTATGGTCGCAGTGGGTCTTGGGGTTACCGCCACAATCAGGGTGGGGAATCAAAAGGGAAAAGCAAATTATCACGACCTTCGGCGTATAGCATTATCCACATTTTTACTGGTCTTTTTCATTGAAGCAGTGTTTGCCGTAGGTTTTATACTTCTCAAAGATTGGCTGCCCACGCTGTACATAGATAATGCCGAAGTTATTTTACTGGCAGCACAACTTTTAGTCGTAGCTGCACTATTTCAGTTAAGCGATGGATTGCAGGTGGTGATCCTGGGCGCTTTAAGAGGTTTGCAGGATGTCAAATTTCCCACCGTAATTTGCTTCATTGCTTATTGGATCATCGGTTTCCCCGTGTCCTGGTATTTGGGAAAGGAAACCAGCCTTGGCAGTATGGGAATTTGGTTCGGATTACTCGCCGGGCTTAGCGCATCTGCTTTTATGTTGTATCTTCGATTTAATTCTTTGAGCAAAAAATTACTTTTATCGGCTGTTGCCAACCAGCCGGAGAAACAAAAAATATCTGAATAACTATGGATTTTCCAAAATTCCTCTTAGGTGATAATACCGATTATCCCGACGCTATTTTTATAATTCATACTGAATTTCCGCGTTTTATATTAAATCTTGAAGACGATGAAGTAGAGTGGCTGGAAGATTTTGATGCCGCCGATGAAAGGGAACTCGCTTCTGAAGCCGAAGGTCTTATTCAACAGGCTAACGACTTTTATGATCGCGAAATTTCGAGATACGATGAATAGCCTATGGAGCAATTGGTAGAACTAGATCACGAACTTTTCCTATTTCTCAACAATCTTGGGAATCCTGGGTGGGATAATTTCTGGAATTTTATTACCAATAAATGGGCTTCCATTCCATTTTACGCACTGCTGGTATTTTTTCTCTACAAAGCTTTGGGGTTGAAAAAGACCTTGCTTTCCCTGGTGCTTGTCGCATTAGTGATCACCTGTACAGATCAACTTGCAAACCTTTTTAAACACTATTTTGAACGCCCCCGGCCTTGCAGGCAGGCAGGTATTATGGAATATTCCCGCTTTGTTGCTGTGAGATGTGGCAGGTTTGGGTATTTTTCTGCGCATGCGGCAAGTTCGGCAGCCCTAGTGGTTTATTTAGGGATGATCCTTAAAAATTACTGGAAGCACATTTTTCCGGTACTTATTTTCTGGGGTTTACTGGTTTCCTACAGCCGCATTTATCTTGGGGTGCATTATCCCGGCGATGTACTTACCGGCTGGTTCTTTGGGATCGTAATTGGATATGCCTTCTATCGTTTGTTCCTGTTCCTGTTGCGCAGGTTTTTCACTCCCGGCGACGCTCCAGCAGGTAGAACATCCTAATAAGCCTGCTTTTGTACGTAGAGGCTTCGGGGCTTACATAGTTGAGGTCATATCTCCTGGAAGACAGCACTCTAAAATCCCTATTTAGAGTATCTATAAAAGCCGAATCTTTTTCCTGAAGTATAACGCCAAACCTGTCTGCTTCGGGTAAACGTAGCTCGTCAGCGTGTAACTTCGGAATTGGTTCTCCATATTCCCATATAATTTCAGGAGTTTCTGAAACATATTCATACACCTGAAATTCTTCAGCTTCAGCAAACTTCTGAAGTTCATCAAAATTTCTGAAGTTGGGGTTTTTCAGAAAAGCATCTGAAAGCGGAAAGGCGAAGCTCATAATTCCGCACATAAAGGCTATTGTCAGAAAAAAGACATTAGGATATTTCTTCTTTTTCAGGAAGTATAACAAAGCTACGGCCAGTCCAACCAGTATCACCGAAGCCGAAATATACCAGAACCAATGCCCTTCAAGCTCCAGCATAAAATATCCTGCAATAGGGAAAGCCAGTCCAATTACAGCGATGAGTCCGTGATTAAAGTACACAACATAGCCCTCCTTTTTTGAAAGGTCTTTAAACTTTCGGAAAAGATATTCTATATAAAAACTGGTATTAAGGGCCATGGGAATAAGCACCGGCAGGAGGTATCGGGACTTCTTTTCGGGGATAATTGACAACAGGACAACGGCTGCAAGGGTCCAGAAAAGGGCAAATTTGTAAGCTTTTTTATTTGCGACTCTGTTCTTTAAGTATGGGTATAACAGGGCAACAAAGGCAGGGATGGTCCAAATGCCGCTTTGAACAACAAAGCTCCAGTAATAATAAAAAGGCCGCACATTGTAATTCGTCCAGCGGGTGGCTTCCCGGGAGGTAATTTCTATAAAAGCAACAGGATCAGCCAGCCTTACGTAACTAAACCACCAGCCGCCAATTCCCAGGGCCAAAACCAGGAGAACTAAGAAAGATTTCCACTTTTCTTTAAAACCTTTAAATTTATAAACACTTGCATAGGCAATTAGAAATGGCAGGAGCAGTGCGTAAAGGGAAACGGGGCCTTTGCTCATTATGGAGAAGCCCAGAAATATCCCTCCAAAAATGGCATTTTTGAGAAGGTTTTTTTCACTGCCGAAAAAATTCCATAGAAAGTATATGGCTACCAGCATAAAAGAGTGCGTGAAAATATCCCATTGCCCGTTGCGGCCCATAAATATTATGTAGAAAGAGCTGGCGAGAATCAAAGTAGCTAAAAAGGATTGTTTTAGGCTAACTTCAAGTTGTGGCAAGAACCTGTAGAAGGTGTACAGCAGCAGCAAGGTGACCAGTGCCGCCGGCAGGCGCAGGCCAAACACATTGGTAAAGCCAAAGAGTATTCCACTTATGGCCGTAAGCCAGGTGGGTAAAGGGGGTTTCTCATATCGGGCTTCTGCATTGAGCGTAGTGAGAATCCAGTTATCGTTGGTCACCATTTCACGGGCAGTAATAAAATTGCGGGCTTCCATGATATTAATGTAGATTACATCAAGGTGCACCACGAAGATTAATGCCCATACAAGCAGGATGTAAAGCAGGTATTGCTGATTTTTAGTCATGTTCTCTCCTTATTAAAACCATATTTCTAACATAGATTACGCTGCCCACTATATGGCCCACAAAAAGTACGGGATCTTTTCGAAGAACCGCATAGATAAGGATAAGGACTGAACCCGAAAAGCTGAGCAGCCAAAATCCCAAAGGCAAAACAGATTCTTTGACCTTTTCAGAATAAGCCCATTGATATACAAATCTAAGTGTAAAGATTACCTGTGCCGAAGACCCCAGCACCAGTAGCCATAGCGGGATATTTTCGTTGTAGAGCAACTTCTCTATATCATAAGTGTTGTTGTTGTATGAATACATAAACAGTAACACCGGAAAGAAGTAGAGGAAAAGGCGTAACCATTTTGCCATTTTTTTCCATTCTCCCTGCAGCTGCATGTTTCTTATATAGATAAAATAGGTAAGTGCCTGCCCCAGCATAATTGAGAAATCACTTCGGAGGTAGCCATAAACAAAAAGCAAAAAAGAGGCAAAGAGTGAAACCTTCCAGAAACGGGCAGGGGTAAGCACCTTTTTTTGTTTTTCAGAAGCAATCCACTGTAGCAGGAGCCGGGTTGAGAATAGGATCTGCGCTGTAAACCCAATGCTGTAGACTAGCCAGCTATTCATTTTTTTCGGCTACTTTGTAGTTGATGTAACTTCTTTTCATCCACAAAAAAGCAAAGCAATCTACAAGTGGGCCTGCCAACCGGTTAAGGAGGTGGAATTTTGCTTTTCCGGCTATACGTGCATAGTGCCTTACAGGAACCTGTTTTACCTTGCCATTTTGCAGTAAAACCATGGCAGGCAAAAATCGGTGCAACCCTTTGAACATAGGGATTCGCTTTGCATAATCGGCCTTGATCACTTTTAGGGGGCAGCCGGTGTCATCCATCCCGTCCTGGGTAAAACTGCGTCTTATGCCGTTAGCGATCAGGGAAGACAGGTTCTTTTTAACCGAATCTTTTCTATTGGTGCGCATCCCCGTCACCAGGTCATATTCACCAATGTGCTTCAGGAGCAGGTTAAAATCATCGGGATCTGTTTGGAGGTCAGAATCTATATAACCTATGAGAGGAGTATCTGCATGATCAAACCCTGCTTTAATAGCCGAACTCAATCCGTAATTGCGATCAAAAGAAATAAATTTAAAGGCTTCATTTCTGCGGGAAATCTCCTGTACAAGCTGCAGACTATTGTCTGTAGAGCCGTCGTTGATAAAAAGCACGCAGGTCTTAACCGGTGCCTTTTTAATATAGAGATCCAGTTCCTGCTCTACTCTAAGCAAATTTGGCTCTTCGTTGTACAGAGGGACCAGAATGGTAAATTCGTATTTCATTAAATATGAGGTATGCGGCGCAAAGGTAATAATATTACATTTCCCGTGAGGTAGATGGTGAAGAAGTCTCTTTGAAATAATATTTGTTTCTTTGCAGAGGTAAAATACCTGGAATAATTAGGGAGAAAATTTTTTTGAGAATGAAAATACTGGTAACGGGTGCTGCAGGTTTTATAGGATCTCACACTGCAGAACGTTTACAACAAGAAGGTTATGAGGTCATTGGAGTGGATAATTTTTCTGATTACTACGATGTCTCCCTGAAAAAAATTAATATTGAATCCCTCCATGAAAGAGGTATTGAGGTGATAAAAATGGATCTTCGGGAGGCAGACGATTATAAGCTCTTGCCTTCAGATTTTGATTTCATACTACACTTCGCAGCCCAGCCCGGTATTTCTTCTGAAAGTACTTTTGATGAATATTTTAGCAATAATGTGATCGCTACACAGCATTTGCTCGAATTTGCAGAAAAGAGTCCAAACCTGAAGCATTTTTTTAATATTTCAACTTCTTCAGTTTATGGCCTGGAGGCAACTTTCCCTGAGACTGTCGCTCCAAAGCCGGCTTCCTGGTATGGAGTTTCAAAACTTGCGGCAGAACAACTGGTACTGGCAAAGAGCCGCGCTAAAGAACTTAAGGCTTCTTCCCTTAGGTTGTTCTCGGTGTACGGCCCGCGTGAAAGACCCGAAAAGCTTTATACCAAACTTATCGCCTGCGGAATGAACGATGAGGTTTTTCCTATTTTTGAAGGGAGTGAAAAGCATCTTCGCAGTTTTACTTACGTGGGGGATATTGTAGAAGGCATACTTAAAGCAATTCAAAAACATGAGGTTCTGGATGGGGAGATCATCAACCTGGGTGCGGTAGATGAGCACAAAACCCAGCAGGGAATTGAAATGGTTGAGCAGCTCCTGGGGAAAAAGATCAGGCTTGAGGTAAAGCCAAAAAGGCAGGGAGACCAGTCAAGGACTTTGGCCAATATTCAAAAGGCCAAAAAATTGCTTGGGTATGAACCAAAAACTACCTTAAAAGAAGGTTTGCGCCAGCAAGTGGAGTGGTATAAAAAATTTATTCATAATTCCCTGTAACGCTGTAGCAGAAAAGCTGCCGCTTCAAAAGGCGTGGTTTCATTATTTTCAAGCGCTTCTAACTGTTGCTTAAGCAGAACTTTGATTTCGGGTTCATTGTAGAACCTGCTTTTAAGGTGCTCATTAATGGTTTGTAGCAGCCAGAACTTATTCTGTTCATGTCGCTTTTTGCTGAAGTTTCCATTTTCTTTTAGCTTCTGCTCATAGTCTGCAATGAGTTCCCACACTTCAGAAATACCTTCCTTATAATAGGCACTACAGAGCAACACCTTGGGTTGCCATCCGGTTTCTTTGGCTGGATAGAGGTGAAGGGCTCTCCTGAATTCTGCACGGGCTCTTTCGGCAGGTTTCCTGTTCTCGCCATCGGCTTTATTGATCACAATAGCATCGGCCATTTCCATGATTCCGCGTTTAATACCCTGTAGTTCATCCCCGGCCCCGGCAAGCTTCAGTAGTAAAAAGAAATCGGTCATACTGTGCACGGTGGTTTCACTTTGTCCCACCCCTACAGTTTCAATAAGCAGCGTATCAAAGCCTGCCGCTTCGCAAAGAATGATGGTCTCGCGTGTCTTTTTTGCCACCCCGCCAAGGGAATCTCCCGATGGCGAAGGCCTTATAAAAGCATTTTCATGATTTACCAGCATCTCCATACGGGTTTTATCACCCAGAATACTTCCGCCCGAAATGCTGCTGCTGGGATCTACAGCAAGCACAGCAACTTTTTTTCCGGCATCGGCCAGGTGAACCCCAAAGGCTTCTATAAAAGTGCTTTTTCCAACTCCCGGCACACCGGTGATCCCAATCCTTATAGAATTGTTGGCGTATGGAAGGCATTTTTCAATAAGCTGCGCAGCCTTTTCCTGTTGCTTTGGCTGGTTAGTCTCCACCAGCGTAATTCCCTGGCTTAAAGCCGATTTGTCGCCTGCTCTAAGGCGGGTGAATATTTCATCTATGGAGGTTTCCTTTTTCCTGGAATCCCTTATCTTTTTTGCCATTACGGCATTAACTTCTGAAGAGGGATGAGTGCCCTCAGATTCGTGTAAAGCAGATTTATTTTTCAAACCGGGAATTAATTTTTAGGTGGAGATCTTATTTGTATATTGAACTACTAAAATAACAAAATAAAAGATCATTATGAAGACATTGTATACTGGTGTTGCCACCACAACAGGCGGAAGAGAAGGAAATGTGAGAAGTGACGACGGGATTCTTGATCTGGACCTGAGTATGCCTAAATCTATGGGTGGAAAAGGTGCCGAAAAGACAAATCCTGAACAGCTTTTTGCAGCCGGATATTCTGCATGTTATGGCAGTGCACTTCAGGTTGTGGCAAAAAAACATAAGGTAGACCTCGGAGATTTTTCGGTTACTGCTTCCGTAGAACTGGGTACAACCGAAGAAGGAGACCTTGAACTTTCGGTAGTTCTCGATTCTTATATTCCGGGAGTGGATGTTGAAACAGGAGAGAAGCTGGTCAACGAAGCACATGAGATTTGTCCTTATTCAAGAGCTACGCGAGATAATATTGATGTTACTCTTAACCTTATGCTAGACGACGAAGATTAAATCATTCATTCATACCATTCAAAAAGGGCATTTTTAAGTGCTCTTTTTTTATGCCCCGGCAGGAATGATGCTACAAATTGTTTTCGTCTTCTGTCTCAGGATCATAGTTTAGGTGCAGGCTGTTGTACACGGCTTCTATGTTGCGTTGATTTTCCATGAGCACAATAAGCGTATCGTCTTCTTCTATTTGAGTTGCCCCCTTTGGGGTAAGGAATTTTCCGTTGCGGGAAATCATGGCAATGATGGCATTTCGGGGAAAATGAAGGTCTACAATTCTCTTCCCGACAGAAAAATTTTCTGAAGGAATGGTGATCTCCCTGATTAGAGACTTGGTTCCATCAGCAAGAAATGCGTCAACAGGAGAGATCTTTTTTGCCTTTTTTGGAAGGGCAACATGTAACCAGTGCGCTACTTTTGAAAGGGTTGTTCCCTGTACCAGAACTGAGGTGAGGGAAACGAAAAACACAATATTAAAGATCATGTGCGCCTTTTCAATTCCGGCTAAAAGCGGGTAAGTGGCAAAAACAATGGGAACAGCACCTCTTAGCCCCACCCAGGAAATATACCAGCGGCGGCGCATTTTCATTTTAAAAGGTGCAAGGCTAAGCATTACTCCAATGGGTCGCGCAATAAAAATGAGAAATACCGAAATCAAAATTCCCAGGCCAACAATAGGCACGATATCGCTGGGGTAAACAAGTAGCCCAAGGGTAAGGAAAAGCACAATCTGCATAAGCCAGGCTACCCCATCAAAGAAGCGCATAATGGTTCTTTTGTGGATAAGATCCTGATTTCCCAGATAAACCCCGGCCAGGTACACGGCTAGAAATCCGTTTCCGCCCAGCCTGTCTGTAGCCGAAAACACCAGGAACATAAGTGCAACTGCCAGCACAGGATAAAGTCCTTCAAAATCGAGCGTGATCTTGTTAATGATGATCTTGCTAAGCTTTCCAAAGAGAAAACCGAGCGCAGCACCTATCAGGATTTGCTGAAGGAAAAGTGGAATTATAGAAAGTAGGCTTTGATCCTGGTTTACTACCAGCCCTAAAAAGGCTATAGTAAGAAAATAGGCCATAGGGTCGTTACTACCACTTTCAAGCTCCAGGGTGGGCCTTATATTTGCTTTTAAGGCCATGTTTTTAGATCGTAGTATTGAGAAAACGGCTGCGGCATCTGTTGATGATACAATGGCTCCCAGCAGCAGGCCTTCATAAATAGTAAAATCTGTAATCGCCCAGACAAAGGTGCCAAGGGAGACTGCTGTAAATAGCACTCCAAGCGTAGAGAGGGAAATACCGTGCCAGAGAATGGGCTTAATACTGCGCCAGTTGGTGTCAAGCCCCCCCGAAAAGAGTATGAAATTCAAAGAAACAATTCCAATAAACTGGGCCAGTTGAGGATCGTCAAATTCAATTTTCCCAATACCTTCTGATCCTGCCAGGATCCCTACCGAGAGGAAAAGTATAAGCGTGGGGACTCCAAACTTATAGGAAGTTTTTCCTGCCAGTATGCTTATAAGAAGTAAAAGTGAACCAATTAAGAGTACATTCTCTGTGGTAATATCCATTTATTGAAGGCTTGTTCCGATGGCGTAAAGAAAAGCAAAATTTAGCTTTTTTGAAGGCTTAGTCAGGTTGGTTCTCCTTGAGGAGCTGCGGAAATTTATTTTTAAACCTGTTCATTCTTGGTACCGAAACATTGCGGATATATGGATCATTGGGATTATATTTCTTGTAATTTTGATGGTAATCTTCAGCTTTCCAGAACTTTTGGAAAGGCAAGACCTCTACAGCAATGGCTTTTTTGTATTGTTCTGCCAGTTCTTTTAGTTTTTGTTCAATGATCTTTTTTTGTTGCGCATTTTGGTAAAAGATGATCGAGCGGTATTGCGAACCTATATCGGGCCCCTGTCCATTTTTTTGAGTAGGATCCATAGATCCAAAATACACATCGGCAAGGGTTTCAAAGTCAATGACTTCGGGGTCGTAGATTACTTCTACGGCTTCGGCATGGCCTGTACGGCCTGTATTGCTCTCTTCATAGGTCGGATTCTCAGTATGGCCACCCGAATATCCCGAAATGGCTTCTTTTACGCCCACCACGCTTTCAAACACAGCTTCAACACACCAAAAACAACCGCTCGCAAAATAGGCTTTTTTGAGACCGTTCTGGGTAGGAGCTTCTACAGGTTCGGCATTGGCAATTTCGGGCAGGGTCACTGTTTCTCCCGAAGAATTTCCGCAGGCAGTGAGACTAAAAATAAGAGTGAGAAGCAGGTATTTCATAATATTCTATTCTTTTGTGTAGGTTCCTTCTAGTGATTTTTTTCCGTAGAGGGCATATTCTGTGATGATTTCCCCATCTTTAGAAAAACCAAGCCAGTCCAGTTCGGTGCTGCCATCGGGTTGAAAAGTGAGGGTAGCAACCGGAGTATTGGTGTCAAATTCGTCCCAGGGCAAAGGTTTGTCGGGAGAACTTTCTCTTGATGCCGCAACAAAATAGACGTTTGCAGTATTTCCCCCAGTTTTTTCGCACCTGGCGCTTATGTACATTTTATCTTTATCTATACACCACTCTGTAGGCCTGTCATAAGATACCTCTATACAGTTGCAGTTGCAATCTGTGCCCTTATCACTGTCTGACTTTCGATATTTTCCTGAAAATCCTGTGGCAGGTAAAGCCGATGCCTGTGCTGTTGCTTTTTCTGTTTGCAGGGCGTCCCGTTCCTTCTGAAGGTTTTCGGGCGGCAGGGTGTCGGCAGAAATTGTTTCGGTAGCTATTCTTTCTGAAGTTTCCGAAGTAGCGGTGTTTCTGTCTTTACAGGAAAAAAGCACCACCGCAATAAGCATGAAAAGTAACTTTTTCATAGTTGTAGGTTTGGTCTTTAAAGATAAGCCATCCAAAATAGATTTCTGTGAAACAGATGTTAACGCAAAAGAAGATTGAATTTTCAGGTTAGAGGTCAAGAAATAATCTAACTCTTCACTTAAGATTTCCATCAACAAAAAACCCCTCACTTGCGTGAAGGGTTTTTAAAATGATTTGATGAAAAATTTAGAAGCTTTGGAAAAGCTCATTCATCTTTTGTCTTTCTTCCTGTGCCAGTTCTTCGTCTACAAGAATACGGCCACTGTGCTCATCGGTGATGATCTTTCTGCGCCCTGCAATTTCCATGATCACCTGCGGTGGGATGGTAAAGAAAGAACCTCCAGAGGCTCCTCTTTCAACAGGAACTACGGCTAAACCGTTCTTCACGCTGCTACGGATTCTCTTATAAGCATTTACCAGGCGCTCTTCGATTTGCTGCTCATACTCTTTAGATTTGTCCAGTAGAGCTTTTTCTTCTTTTTCAGTTTCAGCAAGGATGGCATCCAGTTCCCCTTTTTTGTGGTCAAGGTGCTTCTGGCGCTCAGCTAACCGCTCTTTGGTTTGCTCAATAACGTCTTTTTTCTGGTCTATTTGAGCACGATACTCTTTGATTTGCTTTTCGGCAAGTTCTATTTCCAGTTCCTGAAATTCAACTTCTTTAGAAAGGGCGTTGAATTCCCGGTTGTTACGTACATTCTTTTGCTGCTCGTTATATTTTTTGATCAATGCCTGCGCATTTTCTATCAAAACTTTTTTGGTATTGATCCCCTGATCGATCACTTCAAGGTCGGCATCCATTTTTTCCAAACGGGTATTAAGGCCTGCTACTTCATCTTCTAAATCTTCTACCTCAAGCGGAAGTTCACCTCGTACATTTCTTATTTCATCCACCCTGGAATCTATAAGTTGAAGATCGTATAATGCTCTTAACTTCTCTTCTACAGTAACATCGGTTTTTTTTGCCATAGTTAAAAATACTTGATAGGATTGGTTTCTGTGTTTGATAAAACGACTGCAAAATTAGCAAATTTTTTCTTAAGATAAGTAGTCAAAAGGGTTTTTGTGTACTGTTCGCTTTCGTAATGCCCAACATCAGCCAATACCAGTCTTTGCTCAGCTTTATAGAAGTCGTGGTACTTGAGATCGGCAGTGATAAAAATATCTGCCCCGGCCGCGATAGCCTGGTTAATAGCAAAGCTTCCGCTACCGCCCAGCACAGCAACTTTTTTAATGGGTTTTCCAAGTAATGCGGAATGGCGGATACACCCACTGCCAAAAGTCTTTTTTACCTGTTCCAAAAATGCCTTTTCTTCCATCTCTTCTTTAAGTATCCCCGTCATTCCCATACCAATATGCTGATTTGGATTTTCGAGGGTGGTCACTTCATACGCCACTTCTTCATAGGGATGATTGTCAAAAAGGGCATTTAGAATGTTCTTTTCAAGATGCCTTGGGAAGGTCACTCCAATTTGCATTTCTTCCTCGTAATGTGTTTCGCCTTTTCTCCCTATCACTGGATTGGATTCTTCATTTCCACGGAAAGATCCGCTGCCGGCTACATTAAAACTGCAGTGGTCATAATTTCCTATTGTACCAGCGCCGGCGGCAAATAACGCTTCTCTTACTTCTGCAGCATTCTTTTTGGGTGCAAATGTGATAAGCTTTTTAATGGTACCGGGCTGGGGGATGAGAATTGCCCTCTCAATTAACCCCAGTTGTTCACAAATCATATCATTAACTCCCTTGAAACTGTTGTCTAGCGCGGTGTGGATGGCATAGATGGCAATATCATTTTTAATAGCCTTCAAAATAGCCCGCTCTACATAATTGCTGCCGGTAAGCTTTTTAAGTCCCGAAAAGATTATGGGATGAAAAGCGACAATAAGATTGCAGTTCTTTTCTATGGCTTCGTCTACCACAGTTTCCAGTGTATCAAGCGTGACAAGAATTCCTGAAACCTCGCTGCCGGGAGAACCGGTGAGCAGGCCTACATTGTCAAAATCTTCGGCATAAGCGGCAGGAGCAAATTTTTCTAACTCCCTAATTATTTCCTTAACTAACATTTTTCCTTTTTTGCTGAGTTTGTCAAAGATAAAAATTATCTGGCCAGGCTACCTGATTAAGACCTCCTCTTCAGATTAAATTTATATTGATTTCAGAAGGGGCAAAGTCGGCAGCACCAGGGTGTCAAAAATGACAAATTTTAACTATCTTTTTTCTGAAGTGGCTGAAAATGATCTTTTACGTTTCAGGAAAAAAATTACCTTCGCATTCATGTCGGCAAGAAAATTTCTTTATCCTTTTTCTATTCTTTACGGTACTGCAATGCGGGTTCGAAACCAGCTGTACGACCGTGAAATCTTACCAGTTCACAGTTTTGATCTGCCTGTTATTGCAGTAGGAAACCTAAGTATGGGCGGTACCGGGAAATCTCCCATGGTAGAATATTTGACCCAGCTGCTAAAGGTAAACTACAGGGTGGCCACCCTTAGCCGCGGATACAGAAGAAAAACCAGCGGTTATATCCTGCTTACCGGCACCGAAACAGCTTCGGAAGTTGGAGATGAACCCCTGCAGTTTAAATACAAGTTTCCTGAAGTAGCGGTTGCTGTAGATGAGAACCGAAGTCATGGAATTGCAGAACTTTTGAACGTAAAACCAAAGCCTGAAGTAGTGCTGCTTGATGATGCCTTTCAACACCGAAGGGTAAAGGCCGGTTTCTATATTTTATTAACCTCATATTCAAAATTATACCGGAATGACCTTGTACTTCCGGCGGGTGACCTGAGAGAACCTGCATCGGGCGCAAAAAGGGCCAGGGTAATTGTGGTAACCAAATGCCCTGCAAATCTCTCTGTGGAAGAACAAATGGAGATCGTAAAAAAACTGAAACCCACAGCAGGGCAGGAAGTTTTCTTTACAACTATAGCATATAGTGAAAAAGTGATGGGCAGAAACGGATCTTATGCTTTAAAGGACCTCCAAAAAAACCCTTTTACGCTGGTAACCGGGATTGCAAATCCGCAGCCTATGGTTGAGCACCTCGAAGCACTGGGGCTGAAATTTGAACATAAAAAGTTTAAAGATCATCACAATTTTACTGAAGCTGAATTGCGGGAGCTGCAACATGAGGAATTTATACTCACTACCGAAAAGGATTATATGCGGCTCAAAAATGAGATTTCGAGGGAGAAAATCTTCTATCTGCCTATTCGAAGCTGTTTCCTTCAAAGGGAAGAGGCGTTTGAAGATCTTGTTTTGGAGCATATAAAAAAAAGTGAGACCCGGTAAAGTCTCACTTTTATCTTTTTTTGGCTAATTCAAACTATATCTCAATAACTTGAATCTACCTGTACTCAAACCTTGTGCCACTTTTTTAAATTGTGGCTTTTTGCTGATTTAAATATTTATTGATTTTCTGAAAGAATTCTTCAGTTTTGTAAGGTTTTGGTATAATGTCATTAAAGCCGTTGAGGTAGAATTCATCAAGGCTCTCTTCTAAAGTTACCGCTGTAAGAGCAATAATAGGAATGCTTTCGTTGAACTTTCGTATTTCTCTGGTTGCTTCAATCCCGCTAATACCAGGCATGTGAATATCCATTAGAATAAGATCGAATTCATTGTCTTTTACTTTTGTAATGGCAGTGGTTCCATTGTCGGCAACATCACAAATCACCTTGTTCTTTTCCAGGATCTTTCGAGTGATCATTTGGTTGATCTTGTTGTCTTCTACAATAAGAATTTTTTTATTGTGCATAATATCGTTTGATAGGGGCTCGGGAATCTCGTCGATACTTTTTTGATCCTGTGGGCTGGCTGGTTCCATTGCTTCGAAGTTAAGTTCAAAATGGAAGAGGGAACCTTCTCCCAGTTCGCTCTCCAGGTGAATTTCACTGTCCATTAAATTGAGCAGGTTTTTCACTATTGAAAGCCCCAGCCCGGTACCTCCAAACTTCCGGTTTATTTGTAGTGAGCCCTGTGTAAAGTTCTCAAAAATGGCTTTTTGTTTCTCCTTGCTAATTCCTTCACCGGTATCCTGTACTTCAAACCTTAGCAGCACCTTACTGTCCTTCTGGCTTAAACGTTTAACCCGCACCCAAATATCACCATCTTCAGTAAACTTGATAGAATTACCTATAAGGTTGATAAGGATCTGAGAGATTTTAAGCGGATCGCCCTTCAATTTCTTCGGAATTTCGGGATCAAACTCGAGGTGAAGTTTGGTCTTTTTGTCTTCGGCCGAATTTTTTAAGGCTATTAAAACATCTGTAATCCTCTTTTTCAGATTAAAAGAACTTTCAAGCATTTCCACTTTTTTAGCTTCCAGCTTGTTGAGGTCAAGAATGTTGTTAATAAGGGAAAGCAGGTATTCCCCCGAAAATTTGAGGGAATTGAGATGTTCCTTTTGATTTTCTGTAGGGCTTTCTTCCAATAGTAAATGAGTAAGACCGGTTACAGCATAAAGAGGGGTCCTTAGCTCATGGGTGATGGTTGAGAGGAACTGGGCTTTGGCCAGTGATGCTTTCTCGGCGTTTTCTTTGGCAGTAATTAACTCAGAATTCTTTTTTTGCAGTAGATCGTTTGCCCGGGCCCTAAGATTGTTATTCTTATATAGAGAGAGCGTTAAAAGAGAGAGGATGGTGATCAAAGCCACACTAAGAATGGTGGTGAGTTTGTTCACTTTTAGCGTGCGTTCGGCCTCTTCTTTTTTACGGGTGAGCTCATTCATGGTGCTCTTCATGGAATCTACCCCGTAACGGGCGTTGGCGTCTACGGCCAAAGCTTCGGCATTTAGATTGTATAAAGAATCCTGGATTTGGTTATTCTCCCGAAGTAAGGCCAAGGCTTGCTCGTAGTTTCCAATTTGCTCCTGTAGCTCGCTCTGTACCTTCTTGGTATGCTGAACCATACCTGCAAAATTGTTGCGCTGGGCAGCTTTTAAGGCTTTCTCAGATTCGGCCATTGCTTCAGGCAGTTGTCCTGAAGCCTGGTATGCGCGGGCTTTGTAATAGTGAACCCGGCAACGTTCGTACTCGTTGTTTTGGATTCGCAATTTTTTTTCGGCTGAATTTAGCAGAGAGAGGGCCGCATGTGGTCTTTCGGCGGTATTGAGGTAGAGGATTCCGCGGTTGAGCTCTACAGCTCCAATTCCTTCGGTGTCTTCCTGTTTTTTATAGAGGGCTTCAGCAAGGTCAAAATATTCGGTGGCACGATCAAAAATTTTCTTCGCAGTAAAGATCTTTCCGAAGTTAAGATAGCTATAAGCCAGGCCTTCTTCGTCTTCTATTTCCCGCTGTATGGAAATAGCCCGTTGCAGCTCGGTTGCAGCACGGTCATTTTCATGACGCACATAATAGAGGTGGGCCAGAATACTGCTGGAAAGTGCAATTAACCTCGGGTGATCTATAGATCTTGAAAGTTCAAGTGCCGTATTTAATTCGCGTAGAGCCTGATCAAAATGTATACTGTTAATTGACTCTTCTGCGTTTTCCAACAGTTGTTCAATAGTGGTATTTATTTCATCTACTTCCTGTAGGCTTTTTCCCTGGGAATAGGAAAAGGAAAAGTAAAGAAATGCCACCATTAAAAGAGTAAAGTTCTTCATTGGGACAAAATAACTGTGGATAAATATAACTATTTAATTGATACATGGGAAATTAAATCAATGAGGCGGCTCGAATAACCAATCTCGTTGTCATACCATCCTATGATCTTCACAAAGGTATCTCCCACTACCGAAGTCATTTGTGCATCAAATATACAAGAGTGAGGATTGCCTTTAATATCTATAGACACTATAGGATCTTCGGTATATTCCAGAATATTATGAAGACTTCCTGCCGCAGCTTTTTTAAAGGCCGAGTTTATTTCTTCGATACTTGTGTTCTTTTCTACATGAAGCGTCATATCGGTAAGGCTGCCGTTGGCTACCGGTACTCTTATCCCGCACCCGCCAATAACATCGCTAAGCCCGGGGAATATCCTGGTAAGGGCTTTTGCAGCTCCGGTGGTGGTAGGCACGATAGACTGGCCGGCGGCGCGGGCACGACGTAGATCTTTATGGGGCTGGTCATGCAGGCTTTGATCGGTGGTGTAAGAATGTACTGTAGTGATATAGGCTTTTTCCACTACCGCGAGTTCATTTACGATCTTCAACATAGGCGCGGCATTATTTGTAGTGCAGGAAGCATTTGAAATAATGTCTTCAGTGCCGTCAAGTATATGCTCATTGACTCCCAAAACCACCATTTTTATAGTATCATCTTCGGGAGGCACGCTCAAAATCACCTTTTTGACACCTTGCTGAAGATGCGGCTCCAGGTCACTCCTTTTCTTGAACTTCCCGGTACTCTCTACTACCACGCCAACCAAATTCAGGCTCCAGTTAATGTCGGCCGTGTGGGCATGATTATACACAGGTATCTCTTTTCCGTCTATTACTACGGAAGCTTCTTTGGAAGAAACCTCTTTTTTGAGTACTCCATGGATGCTGTCGTACTTAAGCAGGTGGGCCAGGGTGGCGGCAGGGGCCAGGTCGTTAATTGCCACTACTTCCAGGTCTTCACGATCTAAGAGCAGCCTGAAAAGATTTCGGCCTATGCGCCCAAACCCGTTGATCCCAATCCGGATCTTTTCTTTTGATGCGGTTGAAGGTCTTGCGCCCTCCATTATGTAAGATGTTTTTGAGCTTTGTACGAAGATCTTACCAAAGCACCACTCTCTACATGCCTAAAGCCCATTTCAAGCCCAATAGTCTCGTACTTTTTAAACTGCTCTGGAGTCACAAATTCGTGTACCGGAAGGTGCTGTTTTGTAGGTTGCAGGTACTGGCCAATAGTGACAATGTCAAGGTCAACTTCCCGCAGGTCTTTCAGGGTTTGTATCACTTCTTCTTCTTTCTCACCCAAACCAAGCATGATGCCCGATTTTGTTCTGTTTACTCCCTGTTGTTTCAGGTATTTTAGCACCTGAAGGCTGCGTTCATATTTTGCCTGTATACGTACTTCGCGGGTGAGCCTCTTTACAGTCTCCATGTTGTGCGAAACAATTTCGGGGTTTACTTTGATGATACGGTCAATATTTCTCTCTACTCCCTGAAAATCGGGGATCAGGGTTTCAAGAGTCGTGTCGGGGTTCATGCGGCGAATCGCGCTCACGGTCTCTGCCCACATAATAGAACCCATATCTTTAAGATCGTCACGGTCTACGCTGGTAATTACAGCATGTTTGATCTTCATCAGCTTTATGGAACGGGCAACTTTTTCGGGTTCATCCCAATCCAGGGTTTCGGGTCTTCCGGTTTTTACGCCGCAAAATCCGCAGGAACGGGTGCAAATGTTTCCGAGGATCATAAAGGTCGCCGTGCCTTCGCCCCAACATTCTCCCATGTTTGGGCAACTTCCGGAGGTGCAAATTGTGTGAAGGTTATACTTATCTACCACACTTCTAAGCTCGGTGTATTTTTTTCCGGTAGGTAATTTTACCCTTAACCACTTCGGTTTAGGCGTTCTTTGTATAGGGAGTTGCTGTGTTTCCATAGGAGGGCAAAGGTACAACTAGAATGCCTAAAAACAAACGTTAAATAAGCGTTGCTTTTGCCTCCTTCAGCAGAAAATTTTCCGAAGAAAATGGCATTTTAAGCACCTTAACTTCTCAAAAATGGCGTTTAGGAAGTTCTTTTTTCTATGACTTCGGCCAGCAGCTTTTTTGCCCGTAACAACTTTACTTTTACGTTGTTGATAGGCTCCTGAAGATGGGCTGCAATTTCTTTATAGCTCTTTTCCTGAAAATACCGCAGATGGATCACTTCCTGGTAGTGCGGTTTCAGTTTTTTAATGTCTATGAGCAACTGGGCCAGGTTTTGTTCGGTAATTAGGGTGTCCTCAATACTGGGCGTTTCATCGGGAATGCGGTGCACCCGGTCATCTTCTTCGTCGGTAGTGCGAGATCGTATTGAAGCGTTCTTTTTTCTTACCAGGTCTACATGAATATTTTTAGAAATGGTAATGATCCAGGTCTTAAAAGTGTATTTGGGGTCAAAAGTGTCAATTTTATCGAAGGCTCTTGAAAAAGCCTGAATGGTGATATCTTCGGCATCATACTCGTTTTGGGTACGCTTAAGCTGAAAGCCGTAAACATCGTTCCAAAACCTGTCTAAGAGATAATTAAAGGCGGCTTGTTTCCCTTTTTTTGCCTTTTCAATTTGTTGCTGAAGGAGGTCTGGCTCTATTTCCAATTAGTGGGTTTTGAAAAAATATTAGAGATAAATATAGCTAATTGCGCCGAAACCAGGAACAATTCTAGAAACGGAAAAAGCCAGAAAAGATCGGTTTCTCCAAACTTCTTGCCCGAGTTGTAAAATACCACTCCCTGTACAATCCATCTTACCGCCAGTAAGAATAAAGCTACCTGCCAAAAAGGGCTTTTTAAGAGGATGAAAAAGAAGATCCAGAACAACAGCTGGGAAGTGTAGAAGAGACCCAGCATTAACCGGTGTTCTTTTTTGTAATGGGAAGCGGCCGAAACGTGCCTCCTTTTTTGGGTAAACCACGCCTTGAGCGTAGATTTTGGAACACTGCGGGTAATTCCCACAGGCGAAAAACAAAGGGCGGTGTTGGTTTTAGTAGCAGCCCCGTTCACAAAAAGATCGTCATCTCCCGATTTTATGTGCAAATGCGTGGCAAAACCATTCTGGGCAAAAAATTCTTCGGAAGTATAGGCGAGATTGCGGCCTACGCCCATGTAAGGTTTGCCCCAACTGGCATAAGAGAAATACTGAATTGCCGTAAAAAGTGTCTCGAACCTGATAAGTTTGTTGAGCAGGGAACGGGATTCAATAAAATACCCGCCATAGCCAAGTACAATGCTTTTTTGGTCTTCAAAGTGGGCGCTCATCTCCTTTAGCCATACACTGGTTTCGGGTCGGCAGTCGGCATCAGTAAATAAGAGGTAAGGTTTTTTGGCCTTTTTGATGCCTAAGGTAATTGCGTATTTTTTGTTGGCCCAAAAGGCTTCGTTGTTTTGAACGTCAACTATTTTTACCCTGTCGTCACTTTGTTGAAACTCTTCAAGCACCTCGAGTGTCTCGTCTACAGAGGCGTCGTTGATCACCACCACCTCAAAATCTGGATGGTCTTGCGACAGGATCGCCGGGAGAAAATTCCGCAGGTTTTCGGCTTCATTTTTGGCGCAAATAATTACCGAAACCGGGAGGTCCTTATAAGCCGGCTGACTTTCATTTTTGGCAAGGGCAAACCTGAAAAATCCCAGGTAATAGCATAGGTTGATTAGGCCAATGACAACAAAGGCAATAAGGATGGTTAGCATTTATGTGGTGGGAATTATTTTACCGGTT
Source organism: Salinimicrobium sp. TIG7-5_MAKvit (assembly GCF_049569215.1). Lineage (GTDB taxonomy): Bacteria > Bacteroidota > Bacteroidia > Flavobacteriales > Flavobacteriaceae > Salinimicrobium > Salinimicrobium profundisediminis. The sequence continues at coordinate 2,517,789 of NZ_CP145903.1, forward strand.
GAGGTTGATCACAATCTTTTGCTTCATCGGGAAGTTTTCCGCAGTAACTGCAGGCTTCTCCTTCCTTGTTAAGAAAAGGGCTTTGACTGGCACAGGTCCCACTAAATTTTCCATCTTTCTTTCCCCAAATCTTAATGGCAATCCCGGCAACAGCCAGTCCTAAAAGTACTATGGTGATTAATATGAGTTCCATAAATAGAATTTTGTGCAAAAATAACGAATAATGACCACTATAAGAAGGGAATAGGATTTTTTTCTTAAGGCTTCATTACCACAATTTTAACTAAAATTTAGTGCCCTGGGAGAGGTAATGGATTTTTAAGGTAATAAATTGCAGGTAAAGCTTAAAAAACAACACGATATGCAATACAAATTACCAAAGATTCTGATCATTTTTCTTTTTGCCGGACTTATATCCTGTCAGGATAAAGAAAATAAAATGGATTCAGAAGTTGATATTATCCCTGCGGAAGAAAAGAAAGATGAATTAAGCAGCTCAGACCGGCCAATGCCGAGAAGTTACATGTTGGCTAAAATGCGCGAGAATGATGAGCTGTCTGCTTTTACTGAAGAATTTCAGAGATCTGGCCTTGAAGAAGAATTTGAAGGAAAGGAAGGTATTTATACCATTTTTGCCCCTTCAAACGCCGCATATGACCGTATCCCTGCCAGGCAAATGAATCCCGATACCGACAGTCTCACGTCTAACGCCGATCTTATGCGTTATTACATGGTAGAAGGTGAGATGACCGTAGATTATCTTCGGGAAAGGATCAGGGCTTCAGAAAATGACAGGTACGAGTTTAGAACCGCTTTGGGTGAAAAGCTCTGGGCTACCCTTGAAGGTGACAAAATTGTACTGACCGATGTGTTGGGCAATAAAGCTTCTATTGTGACTTCAAATATGGACGAGTACTACGGTGTTTACCACATCATCGATAATGTGTTACAGCCCGGTGAAAAACGTCAGGACAACGGTGCCGGTGAAATCGGGGGATAAAAAATCTTGCTTCGGAAGAAGATATTTTTAACTCAGGATTATAATAAATGTTCGGCTCTCCACTGCTTTTTTATTAAATTAAATAGAACCTGAAAAATATTGATACTATGAACATTAGGAATATAATGATGTTAAGCGGATTTGTGATGATTCTGCTTGGCGCATGTAAGAACAATGAAACCAAGACAGATGATGTAACCCTTGAGGTGCAGGAAGAGAATTTTGAAGAAGGTGTCGAAGATTTACGCCAAAGGAACGCTACAGTAGACGCTATTGAAGGAAACCCCGAACTTAGTACGTTTGCCACCGGTCTCAACGCCTGGAATGTGGAAGATACTTTAGACCTGGTAACCGAGCCTTACATGGTGTTTGCCCCAAGTAACAGGGCATATAGCAGGGTTTACAGGCAGCAGGGCTATGACATTTTAGAAACAACGCCCGAATCTGTGATCCCATACCACATAGTAAAAGGTGATTTTACAAGGGAAGAACTAAAACAGGAAATTGAAAAGGCGAATGGCACTCTCATACTTTCCACTTTGGAAGGAGAAAACATCACTTTTAGCCTCGAGGGCGATAAAATTGTGCTTACCGGTGCTACAGGGGAGAAAGCTAACATAACCGAAAGCTTTGAAATTGAAAACGGTACTGGTTTTATCATAGACAAAGTATTACTTCCTGAAGGAATTGACACAGTGACTATAACTTCAGAAGAGTAGGGGGAGCAGTTAATAGAAAAGAAAAAGGGTTCCAAAAATGTCATTTTTGGAACCCTTTTTTGATGCTTTTTTAGATGATATTTACTTCCGGAGAAATTTCAATCCCAAACATATCCCAGATCTTCTGCTGAATCTTTTCAGCGAGCTGAAGGATATCGAGGCCTGTGGCATTTCCGTAGTTTACCAGCACCAGTGCCTGCCTGTTGTGCACCCCGGCATCTCCTTCACGGTAGCCTTTAAGGCCGGCGCGGTCTATGAGCCAGCCTGCAGGAATCTTTACCTGCTGCCCGTCAATCTCATAAAAGGGGATTTCAGGATATTGCTGTTGTAGCTTTTGTAAAACTTCTTTTGAAACTACAGGATTCTTGAAAAAACTTCCGCTGTTGCCCAACTCTTTCGGATTTGGCAGTTTAGATTGGCGGATACTTATAACGGCTTCAGAAACATTGGCTATTGTAGGTGTTTTTACACCTTTTTCTTCCAGAAACTGGTCTATAGAACCGTAAGTAGTATTCAGTTTATGATTATTCTTACTAAGCCTGAAGCTAACACTCGTTATAATGTACTTTCCTTTCGCCTCATTTTTAAAGATAGAATCTCTGTAGCCAAAGTGGCATTCTTCTTTTGTAAAGGTCTTTAATTGCAGCGTTTGGATATCCAATGCGGTGCAGCTTTCAAAGCTGTCTTTGAGTTCTACACCATACGCGCCAATATTTTGGATTGGAGCCGTTCCCACTTTTCCAGGGATCAGGGAAAGATTTTCGAGTCCGCCAAAAGAATGATCAATGCAGTACAGGACAAACTCATGCCAGTTTTCACCAGCCATGGCCTTTACCAGTACGTCGTTCTCATTTTCCTCAAGAATTTCGATGCCCTTGAGGTTTATATAAACCACTGTTTTCTGAACATCCTTTGTGAGCAACATATTGCTTCCGCCGCCAAGAATGAATAATTCTGAAGCATAGGTGTTCTTCAAAACTTCCCGAAGTTCTTCTACAGAAGTTACTTCTACGAAATTGCGCGCCTTAACATCTATCCCGAAGGTGTTATAGGCCTTCAGGGAAATATCTGATAGCATTTTCATTAGCCCTTGTACTGCTTAAGCGCTTCTTTAAGGATTTCTAATGCCCTTATAAGATTTTCCTTTTTAAGAACATAGGCGATCCTCACCTGGTTAGTCCCGGTATTTGGTGTAGAGTAAAAACCTGCAGCAGGAGCGATCATTATGGTTTCATTATCCATTTCAAAACTCTCCAGGAGCCATTTGGCGAAATCTTCGGCATCGGCAACAGGTAATTCAGCAATACAATAAAAAGCGCCTTTTGGATTGGCTACTCTTACGCCATCAATCTTCTCAAGGCCCTGCACGAGCGTGTTTCTTCTGGAAGTGTATTCTTCTATAACTTCGTCAAAATATTCCTGTTCTGTATCAAGAGCTGCTTCACTTGCAATTTGAGCAAAGGTTGGAGGGCTAAGACGTGCCTGTGCAAACTTCATGGCTGTAGCCATAAAATTGGTGTTTTTGGAAACTACACATCCAATTCGTGCGCCACACATGCTGTAGCGTTTTGAAACCGAATCTATCATGATCGCATTTTGCTCCAATCCCGGTACGCTCATAATAGAGTGATGTTTTGCACCATCGTAAGCAAATTCGCGGTACACTTCATCGGCAACAATAAAGAGATCGTGTTTTTTTACGATCTCGGCCAGTTGATCAATTTCTTCTTTGGTGTAGAGATACCCTGTTGGGTTGCCCGGATTGCAAATAAGAATGGCCTTAGTGTTGGGAGTGATGAGCTTTTCAAATTCAGAAATTGGAGGGAGTGCAAAACTGTCCTCAATTTTCGATTTTACAGGAACTACAGTAACCCCCGATGCTGTTGCGAAGCCATTGTAGTTAGCGTAAAAAGGCTCTGGAATGATCACTTCATCGCCAGCATCACAAATGCTGCCCATGGTAAATAGTAAAGCTTCAGATCCGCCGGTGGTAATGATCAATTCATTAGCCGTAATCTTAATATCGTGGTTCCTGTAGTACTTAGCCAGTTTGTTGCGGTAGCTTTCAAAACCGGCAGAATGGCTGTAAGAAAGCACTTCGATATCGGTATTTTTGACTGCTGCAAGTGCTTTTGCAGGAGTTTTAATATCGGGTTGGCCAATATTCAATTGATAAATGGTACGACCCTTTTTTATTGCAGCTTCTGCGTAAGGAACTAATTTTCTTATAGGAGATTCGGGCATAGCCTGCCCTTTACGAGAAATATGTGGCATATCTAAAATTTTGGCTTACAAAGTTGCGAAATTTTAAATTGAGAATAATATTTTTCCTGATTTTTATCCTTTCTGAAGGATATTCAGCGTAAAGCATCAGGAGTTGCTAATGAATTGTGATGAAGATTAAGTTTCTTAGTGATATTGGTGTTTGAAAAGCTGAAAATTTCAGATTAAAGCGGAAATTATAAGGTACTTCTCGGAAATACTTCAGCAAAACTGGCGAAAAGAGGATATGAAAGAGCGCTTTACCTTCCAAAAAAGGCATTTTGAAGCTGCCTTTTTTTACTTCCGAACTAGAGAAAGCGAAACTTTTTCATAAAAACTTATGAGGAGGAGGAGAAGGGTAGAGCTTCAAACCCTTCAAAAATGGCAATTTGTGCTTGTAAAACTGCTGAAAATAAAAGGAGGCTGCTTTAAAAGCCTGTTTCCGTTAACCTGAATCTTGTTACAGGTACTTCCTGAAATGCTTCAGAAAACGGAGTGGTAGCTTTTAAAACAACCTCTCAAAATGTCATTTTTGGAAAGTTTTATTCCAGAACTTTTCCTTTGATCTTTATTGATTTGGCAGGAATATCAGCATTAGAATAAACGGTGATGGTTTTTCTAATTGGGCCTACTCTTTTGGTATCATATTTCACTTTGATCTCCCCGGTTTCTCCAGGAGCAATAGGATCTTTTGGTTTTTCGGGGATAGTACATCCGCAGCTTGAAGTAACGTCTGTAATTACCAGGGCAACATTTCCGGTATTTTTAAATTCAAAAACGCGAACGCCATCACTGCCTTTCTCTATTTCGCCGTAGTCTATTACTTCAGACTTAAATTCGATTTTTGCCGTTTCCTGCGCCTGTACAGCGTAGCCTGCAAAAACAAAAAGGGCAATTGCAATTAATTTTTTCATGGTTTTTAGTTTTTTCAGAATTGTAAATATACTACTAATATGCTTATTGTAGCAAATAAAAAGGCAATCGGCTGCATCGCCTTTTATAATCCTGAAGTTATAATTACTTTTGCACAGATATTCCAAAAACCGCACCAAAGTATGTCTGTAGCATCAAATTACGTAGCCCGGGAAGTTGAATCCAAGTGGTATGATTACTGGATGAAGAATAATTATTTTCATTCTGAAGTTGACGAAAGAGAACCGTACACTATCGTAATTCCGCCGCCCAATGTTACTGGGGTGCTGCACATGGGGCACATGCTCAATAACACCATTCAGGATGTGTTGA